>JBQDDT010000001.1:0-49306 GCA_052092505.1 Microbacterium sp.
CCCGTGCTACCGCCGTGAAAGGGCGGCGTCCTAGGCCGCTAAACGATGGGGCCGGTTGCGAACCTGCAGGCTCACCGTTACCGACAACCAAGCATACGATCCGAGCCGCGAATCTCCAACTCGAGGGCGCGGCGTCCGGATCTCGGGTGTGTCGACGGGCAGGATGGGTCCGTCTCCCGCCCCAGTTCGCGGGGGAGACGCCCTCTCGTCGTGCGTGACGGATGAGCAGGGCTGTTGCACTTGTGAATGATGTTGCTACTGTGACATCTGTGAAAAAGGCGGTGAACCAGCAGATGAGCACCGAACCCGAGGTCGACTGCGGCTGCGCCCCGACCGAGGCGGAGCGGCGCGCCCTGTGGGGCCCGGTCTCTCGTCGCGTGGCTCTCGCGGTCGGAGCGGTGGGCGTCGCGGCGGCGAGCGTGTCATCGTTCGCGGTGCCCGCGTCCGCCTACAACCCCGATGACTACCCTTCGTGGGCCGACGTCGCCAATGCGCGCCAGAGCCAGTCGGCCAAGGCCGCGCAGACGCGGCGCATCGAGGGCCTGATCGCCCAGCTCAAGGACAACGTCGCGGCCGCCAAGGCGCGCGCCCGCGCCGCGGCCGACGCGTACTACGAGGCGCAGCAGGCGGCCTTCGCCGCGGCCCGCCGCCTCACGGAGCTGCAGGGTCAGGCAGACGAGGCCGCGAAGACGGCCAAGGACGCCGAGCTGTCGGCCGCCCGCCTCGCGGCGCAGCTCACGCGCACGAGCGGGAACGAGACCTCCCTCGGCGTGCTCTTCGCCGACTCGAGTGCGAGCGCCGATGAGCTCCTCGCGAAGCTCGGTCAGATGGACAAGCTCTCCGAGCAGAACGAGACGATCCGCGCCGACGCGGTCGCGGCTCGCGACTCGGCGCAGTCGCTGAGTGACCAGGCCGAGGTGGCGCGCAAGGAGCGCGACCGCCTGCAGGAGGTCGCGGAGCAGAAGATGAAGGAGGCGGTCGCCGCGCAGCAGGCCGCCGAGGAGGCGCTCGCCCAGCAGGAGGAGCACCTCGCCACGCTCGAGGCCCAGCTCGCCGCGCTGAAGGACAAGACGAGCAAGACCGTCGCGGAGTATCAGAAGGGCGTCAAGGCCAAGAAGGCCTATGAGGCCGAGCAGGCCCGCATCGCCGAGGAGCGTCGCCGTAAGCAGGCCGAGGAGGCCGCCAAGGCCGCGGCCGCTGCGGCCGCCGCCGGCAGCGGCGGAGGCGGCGGTGGTGGATCCTCCGGGGGTGGATCCGGTGGATCGTCCGGTGGAAGCGGCGGCAGCGGAGGTTCCTCCGGCGGCGGCAGCGGCTGGGTGCGTCCGAACAACGGCGCCCACACCTCCGGCTACGGACCGCGCATGGTCCAGTGCGGATCCGGCTACTGCGCCAGCGGCTTCCACGAAGGCGTCGACCTCGCGGCTGGCTGCGGGGCGCCGATCCACGCGGCTCACTCCGGCACGGTCGTCGTCGCCGGGTACAGCGGCGGCTACGGCAACTACGTCAAGATCGACCACGGCTATGGGATCGGCACCGGCTACGGCCATCAGTCCTCGATCGCCGTCGGCCCAGGGCAGTACGTCAGGGCCGGCCAGGTCATCGGGTACGAGGGCAACACGGGCAACTCGTTCGGCTGCCACGTCCACTTCGAGGTCTATCAGAACGGCTACCCGGTCAACCCGGTGCCGTTCATGGCGGCACGCGGCATCTCGGTCTGATCCGCACCGCATCCGGATGAGGGGGGCTCGCGCCGCAGCGAGCCCCCCTCATCCGCGTCAGGGGTGAGACGATCCGCGCCGCCCAGCACGATCGGACGACGAAGGGGGACCCGCCGCGGCGGGTCCCCCTTCTCGATGCGCTCGGGTCAGTGGCCCTGCGTCTTGGCGCGCTCGAAGGCCTCGGTCACGAGGCGCTCGGCCTCGGCGGCGTCCGCCCACGCGTCGACCTTGACCCACTTGCCGGGCTCGAGGTCCTTGTAGTGCTCGAAGAAGTGGCCGATCTCCTTCTTCGTGTACTCCGGAAGGTCGTCGACGTCCTGGATGTGATCCCAGCGCGGGTCCTTCGCGAGCACGGCCACGACCTTGTCGTCTCCGCCGGCCTCGTCGCTCATCTTGAGGACGGCCACGGGGCGCACCGTCAGGCCGACGCCGGGGTGCACGGAGTGGTCCATGACGACGAGCACGTCGAGCGGGTCGCCGTCCTCGCCGAGGGTGTTCTCGAAGAACCCGTAGTCGGTCGGGTAGCCGAAGGTCGTGTACAGCACGCGGTCGAGGAAGACCCGACCGGTCTCGTGGTCCACCTCGTACTTCACGCGGCTGCCGCGCGGGATCTCGATGACGGCGTCGTATGCGCCCATGCCTGTGCTCCTCCAGGGGTGATGGTCGAATGCCGCGCACCAGCCTACTCGGCGCGATCCGCGTTCTCTCCGAGAGTCGGCCTCCGGGTGAGGACCCGGGGCCGCGCCGAGGGGAGAGCAGGCGCGACGGCGCGCGCTAGCGTGAGGGCATGCTCGATCCCGCCGTCGCCGCCGTCCGCCTCGCCGTCCGCGATGCGCTGGAGCCGTTCGAGGGGAGCGGGGCGAGCGTCATGGTCGCCCTGTCGGGCGGCCCCGACTCCCTCGCGCTCGCGGCCGCGACGGCGCACGAGGCGCCGAAGCTCGGGCTCACGGCCGCCTCCGCGACGGTGGACCACGGCCTCCAGGACGGGTCGGCGGAGGTCGCCGCCCGAGCCAGCGCGCAAGCCGCGGACATCGGGATCGCGGACCGGCGGGTCGTGCGCGTGCGCGTCGGATCGGACGGCGGCCCCGAGGCGGCGGCTCGCGAGGCGCGCTACGCGGCGCTCGCCGAAGCCGCATCCGACGCGGGCGCCGCTGCCGTCCTCGTCGGGCACACCCTCGACGACCAGGCCGAGACGGTGCTCCTCGGCCTCGCGCGCGGCTCGGGCTCTGCCAGCCTGCAGGGGATGGCGCCGCGGAGGATCGACGAGCGCGGCCTCGCCTGGATCCGCCCCCTCCTCGGCCTGCGCCGCGCCGACACGCGCGCCTTCTGCGCAGCGTCGGCGCTCGAGCCGTGGGACGACCCGCACAACCTCGACGACGGCTTCGCCCGGGTGAGAGTGCGCGAGCGAGTTCTGCCCGTGCTTGAGCGCGAGCTCGGTCCTGGTGTCGCCGACGCCCTCGTCCGCACGGCGGCGCAGCTGCGCGAGGACGAGGAGGCGTTCGCCGACATGATCGACGAGACGATCGAGGACATCGTCGACCCCGCCGAGGCCGGGATCGCGGTCTCGGCCGCCGCGCTCCTCGCGAATCCCCCGGCGATCCGGCACCGGATCATCCGCCTCGTCGCGCAGAGCGAGTTCGGCGCGAGCCTGACGCGCCGGCAGACGCTCGAGGTCGCCCGCCTCGTGACCGACTGGCACGGGCAGGGCCCGATCGACCTGCCCGGCTGCTCCGCCCTCCGTCGCGGCGGGCTCGTCGAGCTCATCGCACGCTGATCCGCGCCTACACTTTCCGTATGCGCGCCGCGGACATCCCCGACCAGCTGACCGAGGTCCTCGTCACCGAGGAGGAGATCGACGCGAAGCTCGCCGAGATCGCCCGCCTCGTCGAGGCCGACTACGTCGGCAGGAAGCTGCTCCTCGTGGGCGTCCTGAAGGGCGCCGCCACCGTGATGGTCGACTTCTCGCGACACCTGGAGCGGGAGATCGAGATGGACTGGATGGCCGTCTCGAGCTATGGAGCCGGCACGAAGTCGAGCGGCGTCGTCCAGATCCGCAAGGACCTCGACACCGACCTCCACGGATACGACGTGCTCATCGTCGAGGACATCATCGACTCGGGGCTGACGCTCAGCTGGCTGCTGAAGAACTTCGCCGACCGGGGCGCGGAATCGGTCGAGGTGTTCGCGCTGCTGCGCAAGCCGGAGGCGGTGAAGGTCGAGATCGACTGCCGCTACCTCGGCTTCGACATCCCGAACAAGTTCGTCGTCGGCTACGGGCTCGACTTCGCGGAGCACTACCGCAACCTCCGCGACGTCGCCGTCCTCGCCCCGCACGTCTACGCCTGAGCCCCGCCGCCCCGAACGACCCGTTCCGGTGCGACGAACTGCTCCAAGACCCGGCGCGGAGAGCACTTTGTCGCACCGGAACGGGTCGTCGAGCGCAGGTACGCCGTCGGCGAATCCCAGACGCGACATAACGGCGCCGCGGTAGCCTGGTCGGCAGCGCGCCCTGGCGCGCCATCGGCATCGCCGACGCATCGACCCAAGGGAGCCCGGGCACGGCCCACACCATGAACGTCAAGAAGATCACCCGCAACCCGCTGATCTACGTCCTGCTGATCGGCGCTCTGCTCATCGCGGGTTTCGTCCTGATCAACAGCCTGGGCGGGCCGAAGCAGATCTCGACGGAGGAGGGGCTCGAGCTCCTCGGCGGCGAAACGGTCTCCGAGGTGACGATCACCGACGGCAACCAGCGCGTCGACATGCACCTCGACAAGGAGTACGAGGGCGCGAGCGACGTGCAGTTCTACTACGTCGGCGCCCGTGCCGACGCGGTGGTGAAGGCCGTCACGAAGGCGGCGCCCTCCGACGGGTACAACGACGACGTCCCGCAGCAGAGCATCTTCGGCAGCCTGCTGACGTTCATGATCCCGATCCTCCTGCTCGGCCTGCTGTTCTGGTTCCTCCTCGCGAACGCGCAGGGCGGGGGCCGGATGGCGCAGTTCGGCAAGTCGAAGGCGAAGATCGCGAACAAGGAGCACCCCGACGTGACGTTCGCCGACGTCGCGGGCGCCGACGAGGCGCTCGAGGAGCTCCAGGAGATCAAGGACTTCCTCGCCGACCCTGGCAAGTACCAGGCGGTCGGCGCGCGCATCCCGAAGGGCGTCATGCTCTACGGTCCACCCGGAACCGGCAAGACGCTCCTCGCGCGCGCCGTCGCCGGCGAGGCCGGCGTGCCCTTCTACTCGATCTCCGGTTCGGACTTCGTCGAGATGTTCGTCGGCGTCGGCGCGAGCCGCGTGCGCGACCTGTTCAACCAGGCCAAGGAGAACTCTCCCGCGATCATCTTCATCGACGAGATCGACGCCGTCGGCCGTCACCGCGGCGCCGGCATGGGCGGCGGGCACGACGAGCGCGAGCAGACGCTCAACCAGATGCTCGTCGAGATGGACGGGTTCGACCCCAAGGCGAACGTCATCGTCATCGCGGCGACGAACCGTCCAGACATCCTCGACCCCGCGCTCCTTCGGCCGGGACGGTTCGACCGCCAGATCGGCGTCGACGCTCCGGATCTCGCGGGCCGCCGCCGGATCCTCGAGGTGCACGGTCGGGGCAAGCCCCTCGCCGACAGCGTCGAGCTCGACGCCGTCGCCCGCAAGACGCCGGGCTTCACGGGCGCCGACCTCGCCAACGTGCTCAACGAGGCTGCCCTCCTCACCGCCCGCTCCAACGCGCAGCTGATCGACGACCGCGCCCTCGACGAGGCGATCGACCGCGTCATCGCCGGTCCTCAGCGCCGCACCAGGGTCATGAAGGACAAGGAGAAGCTGATCACCGCCTACCACGAGGGCGGCCACGCCCTCGCGGCGGCGGCGATGAACCACTCCGACCCGGTCACGAAGATCACGATCCTCCCGCGCGGCAAGGCGCTCGGATACACGATGGTCCTGCCGCTGGACGACAAGTTCTCGATCACCCGCAACGAGCTGCAGGACCAGCTCACGTACGCCATGGGCGGCCGCGTCGCCGAGGAGATCGTCTTCCACGACCCGACGACGGGCGCCTCGAACGACATCCAGAAGGCCACCGAGACGGCGCGCAAGATGGTCACCGAGTACGGCATGACCGCCGCGGTCGGGCCCGTCATGCTCTCCTCCGGCAGCGGCGAGGTGTTCATGGGGCGCGACATGGGGCACGGTCGCGACTACTCCGACGGCATGGCGGAGCGGATCGACGCGCAGGTGCGCGCGCTCATCGAGCAGGCGCACGACGAGGCCTACCGGGTGCTCTCCGACAACCGCGACCTCCTCGACCGCCTCGCGCTCGAGCTGCTCGAGCACGAGACCCTCGACCATCACCGCCTCGACGAGCTGTTCGCCGACGTGCGCAAGCTCCCTGAGCGCCCGCAGTGGCTCTCGAGCGACGATCGCCCGGTCTCGACGCTTCCGCCGGTCGAGGTCCCGCGCCGCGCGGACCGGCCCGTCGCGGCGAGCTCGGCCGACGCGCAGAGCGCCACGAGCGATGCGACCCAGGGGCGCCCGGCGACGGGCAGCTCGCGACCGGCGACCGCCTAGCGGATCGGAGCGGACGACATGACGGTGCCGGACGCGTCGAGGGGCGTGGACCAGGAGCGCGTGGCCGCGCTCACGCGGGAGCTGCTGATCGCGATCGGCGAGGACCCGGACCGCCCCGGCCTGACACGCACCCCGGCGCGCCTGGCCGAGATGGTCGCCGAGATGTACTCCGGCCTCGCACTCGATCCGTCAGAGCCCCTCTCGCACACGATCAGCGTCGCCGACGGCCCGGCGCCGGAGACGCAGCCGTCCGGAGCGGTCGTCGTCCGCGACATCCGCTTCCGCTCGGTGTGCGAGCACCACCTTCTGCCGAGCGCCGGCGTCGCGCACATCGCGTACCTGCCGGGCGAGAAGGTGGTGGGACTCGGCGCGCTGCCGAAGGTCGTCGACGTGCTCGCCAACCGCCCGCAGGTCCAGGAGCGGCTCGGGGAGCAGATCGCCGACGCGATCGACGACGCCCTGGCTCCGCGCGGCGTGGTCGTCGTGCTCGACGCCGTGCACCAGTGCGTGACCATGCGCGGCGGACGCCAGCCCGACAGCTCGACGGTCACGATCGCTGCGCGCGGCGAACTCGCCGAGCCGGCCGCGCGCACCGAGATCATGGGCCTCATCCGGGGGGCGTCGTAGATGGGCGCGGACCGCGGCATGGAGATCTGGGGCGTCGTCAACGTCACCCCTGACTCCTTCAGCGACGGCGGCGAGCACTTCGCGCACGAGGACGCGATCGCGCACGGGCGCCTGCTGATCTCCCAGGGCGCGACGGTGCTCGACGTGGGCGGCGAGTCCACGCGGCCCGGATCGCTCCCGGTCGGCGCGGAGGAGGAGCTGCGACGCGTCCTCCCCGTCGTCACCGCGCTCGCCGCCGATGGCTCGATCGTGAGCGTCGACACCTATCGTTCCGAGGTCGCCGAGGCGACGATCGCCGCCGGCGCGCGGATCGTCAACGACGTCTCCGGCGGGCTCGAGGATCCGCGGATCCTCGACGTCGTCGCCGCGAGCGACGCGGAGATCGCGATCGGGCACTGGCGCGGCCCGTCCGCCGACATGTACGCGATGGCGCAGTACGCCGACGTCGGCCGGGAGGTCGCCGCCGAGCTGTCCGCGCGCGTGGAGCGCGCCGTCGCCGCCGGCATCCCGCGCGAGCGGATCATTCTGGACCCCGGCATCGGCTTCGCCAAGACGGCGGAGCAGAGCTGGCGCGTGCTGCGCGAGCTCGAGGAGATCCTGGCGCTCGGCCTGCGCGTGCTCATCGGGGTCTCGCGCAAGCGCTTCTTCCGGACGGTGCTCGGGGAGGACCCGGACCCGGCCCGTCGGGACCTCGCGACGGCCGTGGCGAGCGTGCTGTCGGCGCAGCAGGGCGCGTACGGCGTGCGCGTGCACGACGTCGTCTCGACGGTCGATGCGCTCGCGGTGCGCGACGCATGGCGGGGCGAGGGAGCTGACCCGGACGCCGCGTCGACCGGCGAGGGCGAGCGCCGCGCCGACGAGGAGGGGCGGATCGCGCTGACCGGGCTGCGGGTGCGCGGGCACCACGGCGTGCTCGCCTCCGAGCGGGAGAACGGCCAGGAGTTCGTGATCGACGTCGCCCTCCGCCTGCCGGTCGGCCCCGCCGCGCGCAGCGACGACCTCGCGGACACGGTTCACTACGGCGAGCTTGCCGAGACGGTCGCGGCGATCGTCGCGGGAGAGCCCGTCGACCTCATCGAGACGCTCGGGGGGCGCATCGCCGATGCCGTCCTCGCCTTCGACACGCGGATCGCCGAGACGGAGGTCACGGTGCACAAGCCCCAGGCGCCGATCGCGCTCGCGTTCGACGACGTGTCGGTGACCGTCCGGCGCCGCAGGGGCGCGCGGCGATGACGGCCGCGGTGCGCGCGGTCGTCGCCTTGGGGGCGAATCTCGGCGACCGTCGTGCCGTGCTGTGCGAGGCGGAGCGCGAGCTCGCCGCCCTCGACGGCGTGAGCGAGGTGCGCATGTCGACGCCGATCGAGTCGGTGGCGATCACGCTCGACGGCCCGGATGAGGAGCGACCGTCCTACCTCAACGCCGTCGCCCTCGTGACGACGACGCTCGCCCCAGCCGCCCTGCTCGCGGCGATGCACGGCATCGAGACCAGGAACGGGCGGGTGCGCGCCGAGCGCTGGGGAGATCGCACGCTGGATCTCGACCTGATCGCCTACGCGGACGAGCGCTCCGACGATCCGGCGCTCGTCCTTCCGCATCCGCGCGCACACGAGCGCGACTTCGTCCTCGCTCCGTGGGTCGAGCTCGACCCCGACGCCGTGCTTCCCGGGCGCGGCCCGGTGACGGCGCTGCTGGCCGAGCTTCGCGACGGGGCAGGGGAGGACGGGTGAAGCGCACCGACCCGCTCGCCCTCGTCGTCGCCGCCGTGCTCGGAGGCGGCGGTGGATTCGTCGTCGACCAGCTCCTCAGCGCGACGGGGCATCCGACATTCACGCCGCCGATCGGCCTGGCGATCATGCTCGTCGTCCTGGGAGGCGCCTGCCTCGCGCTCGCCTGGCCGATCCGCCGGTCGCTGCGGGACGCGCGGGCGCCGCGCGTCGATCCGTTCCGCGCCGTGAGGGTCGCCGTGCTGGCGAAGGCGTCCAGCCTGGTGGGGGCGGTGACGGGCGGCGCAGCGCTCGGCCTCCTCGTGTTCCTCACTACCCGTCCTGTCTCCCCGCCGCTAGGGTCGATGGGAGCGATCATCGCCGCGGTCGTGGCCAGCATCCTCCTCGTCGCGGCCGCACTGGTCGCCGAGCACATGTGCACCCTGCCGAAGGACCCCGATGACCCAGAGCACCCCGACACCGGGCCAGGAGCCGAGCCGACGGCCTGAGCCGGCGACCGAGCCGACGATGCACGAGCCCCCTGCTCCCTCCGCCGGCGCGTCCGGCGAGGGGGCAGCTGCGCCCGCCGTCGCCGAGCCGGACGTCCTCGACGACGGCACGTACGCCGAGCTGCGCCGGCCCCGCGGCGAGGGGCGCCTCGACCTCGACGGGCGGTGGCACCAGATCTCGCCGAAGTACGTCGTCTCCCAGACGGTGCAGAACGCGATCTTCGTCGTGATCGTCGTCATCGCGGGCGTCGTGGCGCAGCTGATCTGGTCGCGTCCGTGGGTGTGGATCCCCGTCGGCGCCATCGTGCTCATCACGCTCATCGTCCAGATCATCCTCCCGCGGCAGGCGCGTGCGCTCGGATACATGCTCCGCGGCGACGACCTCGTCTTCCGCAAAGGCATCCTCTGGCAGCGGATGGTCGCGGTCCCGTACGGGCGGATGCAGCTGGTCGACATCACCCACGGGCCGATGGACCGTGCGTTCGGCATCGCGAAGCTCAAGATGATCACGGCAGCGGCGACGACCGGGGTCGAGATCCCCGGGCTCTCCCAGACCGCGGCGGAGGCGCTGCGTGACACCCTGATCGAGGTCGCCGAGACGAGGCGGACCGGCCTGTGACCGACCAGTCGCGAACCGCCGCGCCCGTCTCGCCCCTCTCCGGCGGCGGGTCGTCGTCGCTCGCCGACGGGAAGTGGCACCGTCTGCACCCCCTCACGCCGCTGTTCCGCGGCGGGCTCGTGCTCGTCGTCGTGATCGGCATCGTCCTCGCCAACCTGCGCGAGCGCGTCGTGTACTGGGCCATCTCGATCTTCGGCGGCGACGTCGACATCGACATCGAGGACGGCGATCCGGTCGGGTGGGCGATCGACTGGACCGTCGGGAACAACCTGATCCTCGTCGCCGGGCTGGCGCTCCTCGCGGCGCTCCTCATCGTGTGCGGCGCGTTCTGGCTCGTGTGGCGCAAGCACGAGTTCCGGATCACCGAGGAGCATGTCGAGGTCAGGCGGGGGATCCTCTTCCGCACGCACCGGCGCGCGCCGCTCGACCGCGTGCAGGGCGTGAACCTCACCCGCCCGTTCATCGCGCGCCTCGTCGGGATCGCCAAGCTCGAGGTCGACGGAGCGGGCACCGACGCGAACGTGCCGCTCGAGTATCTCGCGACGAAGCGGGCCGAGGAGGTCCGCGCCGACATCCTGCGCCTGGCCTCCGGCGTGCGGACCAGGAGGGCCGAGGCGCGCGCGGGCGGCGGCTCCGACGAAGCGCACGGCGTGACGGCCACGGTGAGCCAGGGCGTCCAGGGACTGATCGACGGGGTCGACACCGATGACGTCGCCCCGGAGAGCCTCGTGCGGATCCCGACGGGGCGGATCCTCGGGTCGCAGGCGCTGGACCTCGTCACCTGGGCGATCATCCTCGCCGTCGCGTACGGGCTGTTCATCGGCGTGCTCCTGCCGATCGCGATCACGAACGACGACGGTCCGGAGGAGGGGTTCGCGATCCTCGGGATCACGGCGGTCGCGACGCTCGTGCCGATCGTGATCGCCCTCGTCGCGGTGCTGTGGTCGAAGGTCTCCAAGTCGCTGCGCTACGCGATCGCCGAGACGCCGGGAGGGGTGCGGATCACGCACGGCCTCCTCACCACGACGACCCAGACGATCCCGCCAGGCCGCATCCACGCGCTCGAGATCACGCAGCCGATCCTGTGGCGCCCCTTCGGATGGTGGCACATCCGGATCAACCGGGTCTCGGGCCGAAGCGCCGCGCAGCAGCAGTCGGGAGCGGCCCAGCAGTCGGCCCAGATCCTGCCGGTCGGCACGCGCGCCGACATCGAGCGGGTCCTCGCGGTCTGCCTTCCCTACCTGCCGCTGGAGGACCTTCCGCTCGTGGTCGACCACGGGATGTACGGACCGGTCGCGGACGAGCCAGACCCGTACCGCACGATGGCGCGGCGCGGCTGGTGGCGGCGACCGGTGTCGTTCCGCCGTCACGGGTACGCGGTGAGCGCGTACGGGCTGATGATGCGTCGCGGCGTCGTCTGGCGCAAGCAGGCGATCTTCCCGCTCGCCCGGCTCCAGGGCGTCTCGCTCGCGCAGGGACCGATCGACCGCGCCCAGCGGGTCGCGTGGGCGCACGCGCACGTCGTGCAGGGCATGATCTCCGGCCAGGTCGTGGGGCTCGACCGAGCGGACGCGCTGGAGCTCCTCGAGCAGACGTCGGCGGGCGCCGTCGCGGCGGCCGCGGCCGACCAGACGCACCGCTGGGGCGAGTCCGCGCCGGCGCCCGGGACGCTCGCGGAGGCGATCCGCTCCTCGACAGGGGTGCTGCCGGGCGCCGCCGGCGTCCCGCAGGGCGGCGATCTGCCCCTGCCGCCCCGGGGCGAGGAATGAACCGCGACGGCCGTCTCGGGGTCGGGATCGTCGGATCGGGTCGCGTCGGGCCGGTGCTCGGTGCCGCCCTCGCGGGCGCTGGGCACTCCCTCACGGGGCGCACGCGCGCGTCCGACGACGACCGCCCGTCCGCCGTGCTCCCCGACGTGCCCGTCCTGGACGCGCCGGAGGTCCTGCGGCGGAGCGAGCTCGTCCTGCTGACGGTGCCGCGTGGCGACCTCGCGGCGACCGTGTCCGGCCTCGCGGAGGCGGGGCACTGGCAGATGGGGCAGCTCGTGCTGCACGCGGACGCGGCACACGGGATCGGCGTGCTCGCCCCGGCGGCGGCCTCCGGCGCGATCCCGCTCGCCGTGCACCCCGCGATGACCTTCACGGGCACGTCGGTCGACCTGCGCCAGCTCGCCGCGACCTATGCGGCGGTGACGGCGCCCGCACCGGTGCTGCCGATCGCGCAGGCGCTCGCGGTCGAGATCGGCTGCGAGCCGGTCGTCGTCGCGGAGGAGGACCGCGCGGCGTACGCGGAGGCGATCGCGACGGCCTCGGACTTCTCCCGCCAGATCGTCCAGCAGGCGACGGGGCTCCTCCGGGGGATCGGCGTCGACAACCCCGGCGGATTCCTCTCGGCGCTCGTGCGCTCCACGGTCGACCACGCGCTCGCGGAGGCGACCCCCGCGATCCCCGATCTCCCCCCTCCTGGCCTCGACGCGCCCTCCTGATCCGCGCCCCGGCCCGCGAGATGCACCGAAACTCGCGAGTTTCGGTGCATCTCGCGGGTGACGGCGGGCGGAGAGCCGCTCGGCGGGCGCACGGCGGCTGGCCCATAGACTGAGGGCTGGTCATCGTGGCGCTCACGCGCGCCGCACCCCCGACGCCCGCACGAGGAACACGCGCATGCCTGACACGCCCGCCCCCCACGCCGAATCGCAGCCAGAGGAGGACGTCTTCGAGCAGAAGGCTGTGCGCCTGGGCAAGCGGGAGCGGCTCGTCGCCGAGCGCGACTCGGCCGCCGGAGGGGCGTACCCCGTGTCGCTGCCGATCACGACGACGATCCGCGCCCTGCGCGAGCAGTACGGCGACGGCGCCCCCGAGGCGCTCGAGGCAGGCGCCGAGTCTGGCATCACGGCGGGCGTCGCCGGGCGGATCGTGTTCAGCCGCAACACCGGGAAGCTCTGCTTCGCGTCGCTGCAGGCGGGAGACGGATCGCGGATCCAGGCGATGGTGTCGCTCGCGAAGGTGGGGGAGGACCAGCTCGCCCGCTGGAAGGAGCTCACCGACCTCGGCGACCACGTGTTCGTCTCGGGAGAGGTGATCGCCAGCCGCCGCGGCGAGCTGTCGATCATGGTCGACGAGTGGCGCATGGCGGCCAAGGCCGTGATGCCGCTGCCGAACCTGTACACGGAGCTGAACGAGGAGTCCCGCGTCCGCCAGCGCTACCTCGACCTGATCGTCCGCGATCAGGCGCGCACGACGGTCGTGGCCCGCGCGAAGACGAACCAGAGCCTGCGCGACACGTTCACCGCGCATGGGTTCACCGAGGTCGAGACGCCGATGCTCCAGGTGCAGCCCGGCGGCGCGAGCGCCCGGCCGTTCATCACGCATTCGAACGCGTTCGACACCGAGCTGTTCCTGCGGATCGCCCCCGAGCTGTACCTCAAGCGCGCCGTCGTCGGCGGCATCGACCGGGTGTTCGAGATCAACCGCAACTTCCGCAACGAGGGCGCCGACTCGACGCACAGTCCCGAGTTCGCGATGCTCGAGGCGTACCAGGCGTACAGCGACTACAACGGCATCGCCGACCTCACGCAGGAGCTGATCCAGAACGCCGCCGTCGCGGTGGCAGGGTCGACGACCGTGACGTGGGCCGACGGGACGGAGTACGACCTCGGCGGCGACTGGGACCGGCTCTCGATGTACCCGTCGCTGTCGGCGGCCGCCGGGGTCGAGATCACCCCGGAGACGTCGCTCGACGAGCTCGTCGCACTGGCGGAGAAGGTCGGCGTCGACCTGCCCCCGCACGCGACGCACGGCAAGCTCGTCGAGGAGCTGTGGGAGCACTTCGTCAAGACGGGGCTCGAGCGCCCCACCTTCGTCATGGACTTCCCCGTCGACACGAGCCCCCTCGTGCGGGAGCACCGCTCCGTCGCCGGGGTCGTGGAGAAGTGGGACCTGTACGTGCGCGGCTTCGAGCTGGCGACGGGGTACTCCGAGCTGGTCGACCCCGTCATCCAGCGCGAGCGCTTCGTGGAGCAGGCGAAGCTCGCCGACCGCGGTGACGACGAGGCGATGCGCATCGACGAGGACTTCCTGCGCGCGCTCGAGCACGGCATGCCGCCGACCGGCGGCATGGGCATGGGGATCGACCGTCTCCTGATGGCGATCACCGGCCTCGGGATCCGCGAGACCATCCTCTTCCCCCTCGTGAAGTAGCGCGTCACCCCGCGGCATCATCGTCCTCCGGCGGATCGAGGACCCACCCGGGGAGCCGGCCGCCGTCGGTGAGCGAGACGAGGATGCCCGCGAGGCCGTGCCCCGGCTCGATCTCGCGCGCCCGGTCCGCGTACGCGCCGGCGTGGGTGCCGTTGCCGAGCGCCCAGGCCAGCCACCCCGCAGCCGCGAGGGATCCGGCCCGCGCCCTGGGCGGCGCGCTCGCGGCGACGTGCCTGGCGAGATCGAGCCCGCGCACGAGCCGCTCGGTGTCCGGGCGACGGCCTTCTCCTGCCATCCGCAGCGGCCCCTCCGGCGGCGAGGGCGGCGGCCCCGGCGACGGATCCGGTCGCCACGCGAGCTGCCACGCGAGGATCGTGCGGCCGCCGTCCAGGTCCGTGGACCACTGGGTCAGGAGCGCGTCGCGCAGGAGCGGCGTCGCGAACGACAGCGCCAGCAGGGCCGTGTCCGCCGCATCGAGCGCCCCCGCCTCGTCGGTCAGGACGCGCTCCCATGCCTCGGGGAGCCGCACGACGTCGAGCGCGGCGGGGCCGCCTGCCCCGTCTCCTGGCCCGTCGGGCGTCGGTTCCGGCCCACCCGGCGCCGCGCCGCGCAGGCCGGCGAGCTGCCGCTCGCACGAGCTCAGGCGCGTCGCGACCCGGCGCCGGTACGCCTTCGCGACGCGGGGGAGCGCGGTGCCCGCGTGCTGGTCGGCGGAGACCTCCGCCGACGCCGCGATCCGCTCGAGCGGATGAGGGGCCGTGCGATCGCCGTACGCTCCCCATCCGTCGGCGCACACGAGGTGCGCCCCGGTGACCTCCACCCCGCAGGCGTGGGCGCGGTCGACGATCCGCTCGATCAGGTCCTCGCGGGGGAGAGGCCCGTCCGGCGGCCATGGGGCGTCGGTGTCGTAGGCGATGACGGCGACGCGGTCGACCCGGTCCATGCGGCACAGCGACCCGACGAGCGTCGCGGCGAGCTGCGAGAGATCGGCGGCCGGTCCCGGCAGATCGACGCGGAGCACGCCGTGCGCCCTGCGGCCCCTCATCGGGACGAGGACGAGGCTGTCGCGCGGGACGAAGCCCGCGAGGCGGGGCACCGCTCGGAGGAATGCCGTGGCGTCCCTGGCGCGGATGATGGTGGGCTCTGTCGCTGCTGCGGTCGTCATGCCTCGATCGAACCGCGCGAGGCGTGCGAAGACGCGCTCTCCACAGGCCGGGGGTGCCGGATGCGCCCGATCGCCGGGCTGTGAGGGAGAGCGGCCCTCCCCTCGGACGTGATCAGACGGAGGCGGACAGCTCCGCCGCGACGGCGGCGACGATCTCCTCGACCGGGCGTGTGCCGTCGGTGCTCAGGCCGTCCTCGTCCTCCTCGAGCTGCTCCAGCGCCGCGAGCTGGGAGTCGAGCAGGCTCGCGGGCATGAAGTGCCCCTCGCGCGCGGTCATCCGGCGGCGGAGCGCGTCGGGGTCCACGACGATCTCGACGAAGCGGACGCGATCGCGCGCCGCCGCGAGCCGCTCGCGGTAGGAGCGTCGCAGCGCGGAGCAGGCGACGACCGTCGAGAGCCCCTCGCCCGCGCGCTCGTCCATCCACGCGCGGATCGAGTCGAGCCACGGCTCCCTGTCGGCGTCGGTGAGGGGCGTCCCCGCGCTCATCTTGGCGATGTTGTCCTCGGGGTGGAAGCCGTCCCCCTCCGCGAAGGGGCGGTCGAGCTCCTCGGCGAGCAGGATGCCCACGGTCGATTTGCCGGTTCCGGCGACGCCCATGACGACGATGTGATCGACCGTGCTCATCTCTCTCCCTCTTCCGATCGGACGCCCGCGCGGGCGATCGCGCCTCCGAGCATCCCACATCCGCGATCGGCGGCGCCTCCCGCCGCCGGAGCGTCGGCGACCCCCTGCTGGCCGGCTCCCAGGCCGCGACGAGGCCGCGCGGCTAGACTCGGCCCCGTGGACGAGTTCTGGGTCGCAGCGGTGTGGTCACTGGCGCCGACGGTGATCATCGCCCTCGTGTTCTGGTGGATCCTGCGCTCGATCATCCGCATGGACCGCACGGAGCGACGCGTCTACAACCGCATCGAGGCCGAGGAGCGGGCCAAGCGCGGCCTTCCGGCCGAGCCCGACGCGTAGGCGCGGGGCGACAGGAGCGCATCGGCGCGCGGCACGCGGCGGGATCGTGCGCGAGCTGTCTCAGGCCGCGGCGGTCTCCGCGTGGCGGGCGACGAGCTTCGCCTTCGCCCGCTTGCCGTGCCCGAAGTAGCGCCCCAGCACGAGGAAGACGGCCCCGGCGGCGACCCAGAGCGACAGGGCCAGCCATGCCCAGCCGGTGTCGGCCTCGGGGAAGTAGCTCAGAGACTTGATCAGCCAGTTGGAGGCGCCGGGCACCATCGCCTGTCCGATGGCGCCCCACGGCTCCGGGGTGAACTGCCACGGGGCGGATGCGCCGGAGAGCGGATTGCCGACGAACATCGTGATGAGCGCGCCGAGGCCGAATCCGGGCGGACCGATCAGCGAGTGCAGGCCGACGATCAGCGTGGTCGTCGCGCCGATCGACAGGCCCAGCGCGAGCGCGTCGATCCAGAACTCTGCCTGCAGGAACCCGAACCACGGCCCGAGGACCGCCGCGAGCACCACACCGGACGCGGCCGTGTAGGCGACGAGGGCGACGGCCTTGCGCCCCGTGCCGCGCACGCCGAAGGCGATGAGCGACCCGCCGATCATGCCGCCCATGACCAGGGGGAGCGCCGCGGCGGCGAGGCCGCCGCCGGTCGGGTCGTCCTCGCTGAGCGCGGCGAGCTCGGTCACCGTCGCCTCGACGTCGGTCGCGTCGCCGCCCGCCGCCGAGGCGCGCTCCTTGAGCTGCGCGGTGAGCGTGCTCGCGATCGTGTTCATGATGTTCGCCGCCGCCGCATTGCCTGCGGTCGCCTTGACGACTTCCGGCGCCGTGGTCGGATCGTCGCCGAGGACGAGTGCCCCGTAGGTCTCGCGGATCTCGACCTGCTCGACGGCCTCGTCGCGGTCGCCGGCCTCGACCCACTCGATCAGGCCGTCCTGCGACGAGTCGAACGCCTTCTGGATCTCGGAGACGGAGGCGTCGGGCCCCGAGATGCTCACCGGCAGCCCCTTCGCCTCCATCGCCTTCGTCGGCCAGAGGAAGGCGAGCACGATGAGAGCGACGACGAGCGAGCCGGCCGCGCCGATGGCGATCGCAAGCGGCCAGCGAGTGGAGATGTGGTTGCGTCCTGGGCGAGCGAACACGAGGCTTCCCTTCAAAAAGAATGATTGCTCTCGGTACGCTACACCCTAAGGAGAGCAGATATTCTGTTTGCATGCCGAGGATCACCGAAGCCTCCCGTCGTCGTCGCCGCGAGCAGATCGCCGCCGCCGCCCTGCGGCTGTTCGAGCGCGACGGGTTCGACCGCACCACCATCGCCGACATCGTCGAGGAGTCGAACCTCTCGGCCGGCGCGATCTACACCCACTTCGACGACAAGGCCGATCTGGTGCGCTTCGTCGCCGAGACGAAGTTCGCGGAGGCCTATCCGGAGCTGGGCCGCGCAGATCCCATCGTGCGCACGCCCGCCGAGGTGCTCGAGCTCGCGTTCGGGCGCGTGCGCGATCCCTCGATGGCCCCGATCGCCCTCCAGATCTTCGCCGCCGCCGCCCGCAGCGAGGAGCTCTCCGATCTGGCGCACGAACGGACCGACGCGATCCGCGAGATCCTCACCCGGCTGGTCGCGCCGTGGGCGGAGCGGCAGGGCGACGTGGCGCTCGAGGACGTCGCCGGGCTGCTCATGACGCTCCTGCAGGGACGGGTCGTCTCGCTCTCGCTCCATCCCGACTTCGATGAGCGGGTGATCGTCCGAGCCGTCCGCGCCGCCTTCGGGTGAGAGGCGCGTCCGCGGCCGGCCCTCCGGCGGCGTCGGTGTCCGTGCCCGCCGATAGGCTGATCGGAAGCATCGCGGCAGTGCGGTGTCTGCACGGACCGCGACGGACAGGGGGGTGCGTGGAGTTCATACTGGCGATCTACGGGATCTTCCAGGAGTCCTGGGTGACCGCAGCCTGGTGGGTCGTCGACACGGCGATCCGGATCGCCGCGATCATCATCGTCCCGCGCAACCGCAAGCCCACCTCCGCCATGGCGTGGCTGCTCGCGATCTTCTTCATCCCGCTCGTCGGCGTGCTGCTGTTCATCGTGATCGGCAACCCGCGCCTGCCCCGGCAGAAGCGGCGGATGCAGGCCGAGATCAACCGGTACCTGCGCGAGGCGAACGACATCCTCGAGCGGGGCGCCCTGCGCCCGAATGAGCCGAGCTGGTTCGCGTCCCTCGTCCGGATGAACCGCGAGCTCGGCGCCCTGCCGATCTCGGGGGACAACGGCGTGCACCTGATCTCCGACTACCAGGAGAGCCTCGACGAGATGGCCAGCGCGATCCGGTCGGCGACGACCTACGTGCACATCGAGTTCTACATCTTCAAGGCGGACGAGGCGACCGAGGGGGTCTTCCGCGCGATGGAGGAGGCCCGCGCCCGCGGCGTCGTCGTGCGCGCGCTGCTCGACCACTGGGCGAACCTCGTCAAGCCGTTCCACCGGCACACCCTCCGCCGGCTCACCGACATGGGCGTGGACTGGCACTTCGCCATGCCGCTGCAGCCGCGCAAGGGCAAGCTCCAGCGCCCCGATCTGCGCAATCACCGCAAGCTCCTCGTCGTCGACGGCACGGTCGCGTACCTCGGATCCCAGAACCTCACCGACCGCAGCTACAACCTGAAGAAGAACGTCCGGCGCGGGCTGCAGTGGGTCGACACGATGGTGCGCCTCGACGGCCCTGTCGTCTCCAGCGTCGACGCCGTGTTCCTGTCCGACTGGTACGGCGAGACCGAGGACATCCCGGAGGGCATCGACCTGCGCGAGATGGACTCCGGCTCCGGCGACCTCGACTGCCAGGTCGTGCCCTCCGGCCCCGGGTTCGAGGTCGAGAACAACCTGCGGATGTTCCTCGCGCTGATCTTCGCCGCCGAGCGCAAGTGCATCATCGTCAGCCCCTACTTCGTGCCGAACGAGGCCATGCTCCACGCCGTCGCGATCGCCTGCGAGCGCGGCGTCGAGGTCGAGCTGTTCGTCTCGGAGATCGGCGACCAGGCCATCGTCTACCACGCGCAGCGCAGCTACTACGAGGCGCTCCTGGAGGCCGGGGTGCGGATCTGGCTGTACCGCGCGCCGTACATCCTCCACACGAAGAGCCTGTCGATCGACGACGAGGTGGCGGTCATCGGGTCGAGCAACATGGACGAGCGCTCCTTCGGCCTCAACTTCGAGGTCTCGCTGCTCGTGCGCGGCGAGGAGTTCGTCGACGAGCTGCGTGCGGTGGAGGACGACTACCGTGAGCACAGCCGGGAGCTCACCCTGGAGGAGTGGCGAGGGCAGCCCCTGCGCTCGACCGTCCTCGACAACCTCGCGCGGCTCACCTCCGCGCTGCAGTAGCGGCGCGCGTGACCTCGTGTCCATGCGGCACGGCCACGATGAGGCCGCCCGCGTGCACCGTGCAGAACATCCGCGTCGCCTCGCCCAGCTCGTCGCCGTCGAACTGGACGTGTTGGGCGTCGGGCACGGCGACCTCGATGCCCTCGTGTGCGAGGTACTGCACCGACGTGTTCCGGTGGCGCTGGACGAGCCGCCTGCCGGTGCGGAACCGGCCGAGGACGGAGTTGTCCCACCAGACCTTGCGCCACACCCCGAGCCAGCCGAGGGGGCCGGACGGCTGGATCAGCGCCACGTCGAGCAGCCCGTCGGAGATCGACGCGTCGGGCAGGAGCGAGATCCCGGCGGGCAGCGCGCCGCAGTTGGCGACGAGGATCGACTGCACCTTGGCCGCGTGGAGTCTCGACTGCGTCTTCGGCGGGGGAGGACTCTCGCCGTCGGGGGTGGCGCCGTCGATCAGCTGGTACACGATCCGGAACGCCTTCGCCTTCGGCAGCGATCTGGCCGCGCCGTCGACGTACGCGACCCAGCCGAGTTGGCGCTTCAGTGACGGGCTCGTGTTCGCGATCATCGCCGCGTCCAGCCCCATGCCGGCCATCACGACGAACGCGTGCTGCTCCGTCGACCCGTCGGCCCGGCGCAGGCGGGCGATTCCGACGTCGACGGACGCCTCGTCGCCGTCGAACGCCGCGCGCACCATGGTCTCCGGGTCGACGAGGGGCAGGCGCAGGTTGCGCGCGAGGAGGTTGCCCGTGCCGCTCGGCACGATCGCGAGGGGGATGCCCGTGCCGTCCATCGCCTCCGACACCGCGCGGACGGTGCCGTCGCCCCCCGCGACGAGCATGACGGAGGCGCCGTCCGCGAGCGTCTCGCGGGTGACGCCCTGGCCCGGATCGTCGATCGTCGTCTCGACGAGGAGAGGGTCGCGCCAGCCGGCCTCCGCCGAGAGCCGGGTGACCAGGGCGGTCAGGCGGCGGCCGTCGGCCTTCGCCGGGTTGAACACCAGCGCGGCTCGCCTCGTCTCCGGGTGCTGCGCCATGGCCATACTCTAGGCGCGGCGGTCGGCGCCCGGTCACCCTCGACGACCGCGGATCGCGGATGCTCGGCCAGACCATAGACTCGTCGTGTGATCGATCCGGCTCTTCTTCGCGACAACCCCGACCTCGTGACGCGCTCGCAGGAGTCTCGGGGGCACTCCGCCGAGACCGTGTCGGCCGCGGTCGCCGCCGAGCAGGCGCGCCGCGCCGCCCTGACCGCGTTCGAGGAGCTCCGCGCCGAGCAGAACGCGTTCGGCAAGACGGTCGCCCAGGCGCCGAAGGAGGACAAGCCCGCGCTCGTCGCCCAGGCCAAGGACCTCGCGGCCAGGGTGAAGGCCGCCCAGCAGGAGGCGGGCCGCGCCGAGGACGCGTACGCGCAGGCGATGGGTGCGATCGAGAACGTCGTGCTCGATGGCGTTCCCGCCGGGGGCGAGGAGAACTTCGTCACGCTCCGCGAGGTGGGGCAGCCCCGGCGCTTCGACCCCGCCGAGTTCCCCGACGGCCCGCTCGACCACCTGGCGCTCGGCGAGCGGCTCGGCGCGATCGACATGGAGCGCGGGGCGAAGGTCTCCGGCGCCCGGTTCTACTTCCTGAAGGGCATCGGGGCGCGTCTCGAGATCGCGCTCATGAACTACGCGCTGAGCACGGCGCTCGAGAACGACTTCGTCCCGATGATCACCCCGACGCTCGTGCGACCGGAGGTCATGGCCGGCACCGGGTTCCTCGGCGACCACTCCGACGAGATCTACCACCTCGAGGAGGACGACCTCTACCTCGTGGGCACGAGCGAGGTCGCGCTCGCCGGGTACCACTCGGACGAGATCATCGACCTCTCCGACGGTCCGCGCCGGTACGCGGGCTGGTCGACGTGCTACCGGCGCGAGGCGGGATCGCACGGGAAGGACACCAGGGGGATCATCCGCGTCCACCAGTTCAACAAGCTCGAGATGTTCGCGTACACGAGGCCGGAGGAGGCCGAGGCCGAGCACGCGCGGCTCCTCGCGCTCGAGGAGCGGATGCTCACCTCGCTCGGCCTGGCGTACCGGGTGATCGACGTGGCGGCGGGTGATCTCGGATCGTCGGCGGCGCGCAAGTACGACACGGAGGCGTGGGTGCCGACGCAGGGGGCGTATCGCGAGCTCACCTCCACCTCGAACTGCACGACGTACCAGGCGCGGCGCCTCGACGTCCGCTACCGGCCGGAGGAGGGCGGGCGCACGCAGCACGTGGCGACGCTCAACGGGACTCTCGCGACGACGCGGTGGATCGTGGCGATCCTCGAGAACGGGCAGCGCCCGGACGGCTCGGTCGTCGTGCCGGAGCCGCTGCGTCCCTACCTCGGCGGCCTCGAGCTCATGGAACCGATCGCATGACGCACGCGCCGCACCTCGTCGCGCTCGACGTCGACGGGACGATCCTGCTCGAGGACGAGACGTTCAGCCCTGGCGTCCTCGACGCCGTCGCGGCTGCGGAGCGCAACGGCCACATCGTCACGATCGCGACGGGCCGCAGCTGGGAGGCGACCGCCCACATCGTGGAGGCGCTCGGGATCCGGCCCGACTACGTCGTGTGCTCCAACGGCGCGGCGATCATGAGCCGGCGCAAGGACCGCGATGGCGAGTACGAACGGCACACGACCGTGACGTTCGACCCGTCCGAGGTCCTCGACCTGCTCGTGGCGCACCTGCCCGATGCGAACTACCTCGTCGAGCTCGCCGACGGGACGCGGCTGTACCGTCACTTCGTCGACGACTGGGGGCTGCGCGACTCCGGCGCGCGCCAGGTCACGATCGAGCAGATGAAGCAGCAGAAGGTCTCGCGCGTGGTCGTCGTCTCGCCCGAGCACAGCGAGGACGACTTCCTCGGGATGGTGGAGCAGATGGGTCTGTCTCAGGTCTCCTACGCCGTCGGCTGGACGGCGTGGCTCGACATCGCGCCGGAGGGCGTCGACAAGAGCACGGCGCTCGAGACGGTCAGGGAGCTGCTCGGCACGGCCTCGGAGCATGTGGTCGTGATCGGCGACGGCCGCAATGACATCGGCATGTTCCAGTGGGCGTCGCGGATCGGCGGACGCGCGTTCGCGATGGGGCAGGCGCCGGAGGAGGTCACCAGCATGGCGACCGACATCACCGACGACGTCGAGGACGGCGGCGTGCCCGTCGCGCTGGAGACGCTCGGGCTGGTCTCGCGGATCGGCTGACCGGCTTTCCGAGCCCCGCGCGCGGGGCCTCCTGCCCCTCGGGAACCGACTCTCCCTGGTCGCGAGCGTCCGGGCCTCGTGGGCGGGGCTTCGTGCCCTAGACTCGGGTGTCCGACGGCTTCGCCGTCTGGAGGGTTGTCCGAGCGGCCGAAGGATCTGGTCTTGAAAACCAGTGGGCAGCGATGTCCCGTGGGTTCGAATCCCACACCCTCCGCCACACACCGCTCACCCGGGTTCGCGAGATGCATCGAAACTCGCGAGTTTCGATGCATCTCACGGGCCCAGCCGGAGTCGGGGCGGGCCGATCATCGGCCTCCGCCGCAGGGGCGCAGATCATGAGCATCTGGTGTGCCGCGCTCGCGATCGCGCTGGCGATGTCCACCTGGTGGTCCGGCCGCTCGCGGCGGCCGAGAGTCGCCTGGCCGTGGATCCTGCCGATGCCGCTGATCGTGCTGGTCGCGATCGCGGTCCAGCTGACGGGCACCGCGACCGGGTCCTGACAGGCGCGGCACGCACGCCGCGCTGCGGCGTTTCGCGGTGCTCGGGTGAGCCGTTAGTATGGAGGGCGTGCCTACGGGCACGAGGAGACGTGCCGGAGCGGCCGAACGGACTTCACTGCTAATGAAGGGTCGGGTTAAACCTCGACCGGGGGTTCAAATCCCCCCGTCTCCGCCACCGATCTGAGCCGCGATGTCGCCGTCACGGCGCGTCGCGGCTCAGGTCCTCTCCGGCCGAATCGACGCCGACGTTCTCGCCGCACAGCGGCTCGCGGCTGCGCTGCGGCGGGGTCGGGACAACCCCCGAACCTCCCGATCAAGACGGGACACAGGGTGTTTTCGGCGTTATCGCAGGGATGTCGTCGATATGCTGAACCGGTGTCGAATCGAACCGGAGTGCATCGGGCGCAGCGTCCCGCTCAGCATGTGGCTCGATCGACCGCCCGCAGGCGCCGCTGGCCGCGCATCACGGCGTGGAGCATCTGCGGCGTCTTCGTCGTCGTCATCCTCTGCGGTGTCATCTTCGCGCTTCAGGCGAAGTCGGTCGCATCCGACCTCATGGCGGCCAAGGACGAGCTGTCGGCCGTCGTCGACGACGTGCAGGCGGGCGACTCCGAGAAGATCGCCGAACGCGCCGACGACGTGCACGAGCTGACCGAGCGCGCCAACCGGACGGTGAGCAATCCGCTCTGGTCCATCGCGTCCGCGGTGCCCGTCGTCGGCAAGAACGTCGATGCCGTCCGCCTCGCCACGCAGGCGACCTACGCCCTCGTCGACGGGGCGCTGCAGCCGGGCCTGACGATCCTCGACAGCCTCAGCCTCGATAACGCGTCCGTCACGGAGGGG
The DNA here is from genome assembly GCA_052092505.1 of Microbacterium sp. Taxonomy (GTDB): domain Bacteria; phylum Actinomycetota; class Actinomycetes; order Actinomycetales; family Microbacteriaceae; genus Microbacterium. Next base: position 24,005 of record JBQDDT010000001.1, read on the forward strand.
GGGATCGACCTCGCCCCGCTGCGCGACGCGGAGAAGTCGCTGCCGCAGATCACCGAGGCGTTCGAGGTCGCGAACGACAAGGTCGGCGACATCGACCGCGAGCGGATCCTGCCCGTCGTGGACGACGCCGTCGGCTCGCTCATCGAGATCATCGAGGCCAGCACCCCGACCGTCCAGGTCGTCGAGAAGTACCTGCCGACGCTGCTGAGCGTCGCCGGTGCGGACGACCCGCGCCGCTACATGCTCGTCTTCCAGAACAACGCCGAGATCCGCTCGGGCGGCGGCCTCCCCGCGGCGACCGCGATCGTCGACGTCGACAACGGCAAGGCCGATCTGGCCGAGCAGACGAGCACCTACAGCTTCCGCCGCGACACGAAGGTGATCGACCCTCCCGACGAGATGGAGCAGCTCTACGAGGAGGACACCTTCACCGGGTTCGGCAACTTCACGCGCACGCCGAACTTCCCGACGACGGCCGAGATGTTCGACTCGCTGTGGAACCTCACCACGGATGAGCACCTCGACGGGGTCATCACGATCGACCCGGTGGTGCTCGCGCACATGCTCGAGGTCACGGGGCCCGTCACGGCGAAGGACGGCACGGAGCTCACCGCCGACAACGCGGTGCAGACCCTCCTCTACGACACGTACATCCGCCTCTCGGGTGACGCGCAGGACGCCTTCTTCGGCGACGTCGCGTCTCGTGTGTTCGACAAGATCTCCGACGGCGGATGGGACCCGGTCGAGATGCTCGATCAGCTCGTGCGATCGGTCGACGAGCAGCGCATGCACATGTGGTTCTCGCGTGAGGACGAGCAGGCGATGGTCGTCGACCTCGGGCTCGACGGCCAGCTGACGACGACGAACGACGAGGGCACCGAGGTCGGGATCTTCCTCAACGACTACTCGGCCAGCAAGCTCACCTACTTCCTGGAGTCGGACATCCAGGTCACCTGCGACGCCGATGCCGGCACGATGACGACCTCGATCACGGTCGCGAACAACGTTCCGATCGGGGAGCTGACGAACTACCAGCTCGGCATCCGCAATCGGCGCTACGGAATCCCGCGCGAGTCGTTCATCCTCGACGTGATGTTCTTCGCGCCTCCCGGCTCGCAGATCGTCGGATCCGACCCGATCCCCGATGACGAGTCGATCACGCGCACGGGCGTCGAGGACGAGCGCAACGTCCAGAGCAACCGCTACTTCATCGCGAGCGGCGACGAGAAGACGATGTCGTTCACGAGCACGATCCCCTCGGACGAGCAGGGCCCCCTCTCGGTGCGCTACTCGCCGACCGTGACCGACACCCCGATCCAGGTCGGTCCCAGCTGCTCGTCGGTCTTCCCCGAGAAGTAGCGGCCGAGGCGCGTCTGACGCGGCGGCGCGCTCGCCGGTCGCGTCAGTCCGATCTCCGGCCGGGGCCTCGGCGCGGCCGGAGCACCGCAAGGCGCGCGACGATCCTCCGTCGAAGCGATGCTGCCGCCGCCTTGCGCTCTCGCACGACGGCCAGCCGCCGTCGCGTGTGCTCCGCGCCCGGCTTGAGCTCGAGGACGCGGAGCATCGCCTGCTCCGCACCCGCGTAGTCGCCGTCCGAGAGCAGCCATTCGCCGAGACGCAGGTGGTACTCCGGCCGGTGGGGATCGATGTCGACCGCTCGTCTCATCGCCGCGGCCGCTGAGCCGAAGTCCTTCCTCGCCGCGTGGACATAGCTGAGTCGGACGTGCGGATCGGCGTCGCTCGGATCGATCGCGGTCGCGGCGGTGAGGGAGTGCTCGGCATCGTCGAGCTCTCCTCCTCGCAGAAGCTGGGCCCCCAGATTCGCGTGGAGCCGCGCGATGGATGGACTCTTCTCTGCGGCGATCCTCAGCTGCGCGATCGCGCCGTCGCCGTCGCCGTTCTTCGCGAGACGGCTGGCCTCGCGCTCATAGGGGTAGTGCGTCTCCAGGGTCGCCGCATCCACCTCGCGACGAAACGCGGACTCGTCGAACGTGTCGGCGGCGATCTCGGAGATGAGCCGCTTGATCCTGTACGTCCGATTCAGATAGAACCCGACGGGGTGGTTGCCGTAGTCGAGCGGGATGAGGGTCGCTGCGGTGTTCTCGGCGATCCGCTGCGCATGCGGGCGGTCCGGCGACGACGCGCAGTAGAAGACGTATCCCTGCGATTCCCGACCGACGCCCGTCTTGATCAGGTTGTAGTCGAAGCGCGTGTGGGACCAGTCATCGGCCCAGCGTCGTTCGTCGAGCTCGTTCTCCGGCCCGACGTCGAACAGCGGCGAGACCGCGATGAACTGATCGGCATCCAGCATGTGCGCGAAGTTCACGGCCGCAAAGGCCCCCATGCTGCTGCCGTAGGTGAGGATCCGGGTGCCGTGGGCCGCGTCGACGATGAGCTCGGCGACGCGTTCGATCTCCGGGGTCTGATACCAGTGATTGCGATTGCGGCGGATGAGGTATTCGTTCATGCGGAGCGGAGAGAAGCGTCCGCGTCCGAAGCCGGGGCCGAACAGCGCCGTGGCATCGGTCGACAGGGAGTCGTCCCTCGACTCGAACGTCACGATCGAGACGGGGTGGCCGCCGTCATGCACATCCAGCGCGAGATCCGCGCCGCTGAAGATCGTCGTGTGCATGGCCCAGATGATACGCGCGAGTTCGAGGAGCGCGGTGGACGCAACGCTGGCCCCGTCTCGCGAGGCCAGGCGCTCGCCGTCGAACGTCATGATGGGCGGGTCATCTCCCGCGGCCGATATGACGGAACCGAATCGCCTGTGGCAGGATGGGATGATCTCGCCCAGCAGGACGGGGTTCGTGTACTGGGTCCAATGAGGGGAGAGGGGTTCTATTCGCATGGCGAAGGTCGCCGCGCGCGTCAAGCGCGCATCGGTCGCCGTGCTTTCGCGAACCTACGTGCGCCAGGGGATCGTCCCGATCGCCGCGCGTCTCCTCGTGCGGGAGAGCATCCGCGACCGCTTCGAGAAGGCCGGATCCGCTCCGGCACCCGACGAACCCGGCCTCTCCCGACGCCAGTTCTATGAGCTGCACCCGCTGAATCCCCCGCGCCGATGGCTCTCCAACCGCGTGATCGCCCGTCGCGTCGTGCCGGGCCTCGCCGACCTCATGGAGGCCGCTCACTGCGTCGTCTCGCGCGCCGCCGAGCGTGCCGACGGGGTGTCGGTCGTTCCGCTCGAGTCGTTCCCCGCCGGAGTGACGGCCGACATCGACGGCCTCGTCGATCTGATCCGGCGGCGCGGCGTGGTCCGCGTCCTGCCGCTTCGCTGGGATCGGGGGGCGGGCTTCGCGCTCTCGGCGATCGATGACGGCTTCCTCCTCGACGGACGACCGGTCTCGCTCGACGAGCTGCGCGAGGCACTGGTCGAGGTCACCTCCCGAATCCGCTGCATCGTCCTCGACGAGACCGAGCGTCTCGAGGTCCTCCCCGGCGTCGACGCCGGCTCGACCCTCGTCCGCCTGTACGTGGCCCAGCGCGACGACCAGGCGAGGGTGCTCGACGCGGAGGTCCTCGGCGGGGACGTGCTCCGCGAGACGGGGGAGCGCGACGACGACCGCCTCATCCGCCCGCGGGCGTGGCTGAGCCGTTCGCCGTTCTACTCGCTCGACCTCGTGCGGGGGCGGTTCGCCTCGCGCAGGGGAGTCGACGAGACGACCGGCGCCCTGATCGGTGCCGACCCGCCGCGATCCCTTCCCGGCTACGTGGAGATGGTCGACGACATCGAGGCGGTGCTCAGCCACCGCCGGAGCCGGTTCGCGTTCATCTCCGTCGACGTCGTGCTCGCCGCCAGCGGCGGATACCGCCTCGTCGACATCGCGTCGCGTCCGGTCCGCCCGCACGGGAGGGACTTCAGCCCCGCGGCGGTCGCGCACCTCCAGGAGATGCGGCGCGACGGGGATCGCCGCAGGGCGCAGCGGGCGCGTGCGGCGTCGGCCAGGCATCGGGTCCGTCGGGGCCTCGTGCGCGCTCGGAGCCGGGTGGCCGCCTTCTCGCTCCGCTCGGCCGGCTTCATCGGCCCGTCGGCGAAGGAATGGAACCGTCTGCGGCTGCGGGATCGTCGCAGCGGACGTCACTCCGCCGGCGCGGTCCGCAGGGCGCACGCGCTCGGGTTCCGGCCTGGCACGATGGAGCGCTTCGCGATCGGCGCCGACGGTGCGCGCTCGTTCCTCTCGGAGCGGGACTACCTCTACGCCCAGCCGCTCAACGGCAAGTACGCCAAGTGGATCCGCGACCGCGTCTCGGTGCTGATGGTGTTCCGGCCCTTCGATCGCCTGTTCGCTCCGACGCACTTCCAGGTCTACCGCAGGGATCGCGGCCTGCACCTCGTCCCCCTCTCCGAGGAGGCGACGGCGCTCGGAGCGGATCTCGACGCGCTCGCGCAGCTCCTGCAGAGCCGCGGCGAGCTCGTGCTCACGCCGACCCGCTGGCGGGAGCGGGTCATCGCGCGCGTCTCGCACGACGGCCGTCGCTTCCGCGTGAACGGGATGGCCTGCACGCCGGGCGAGCTCTTCGAGCTGCTGGCGAGCTATGCGCGCCGCGCGTCCCTCCTCTTCGTCGAGCGCCGCGGCGACGGCACGGTGGCGCCGACGGAACCGGGCGAGGACCGGCGGATCGTGCGCGTGACGATGATGAACGCGACGGGCGACGACCCGCGCGCCGCCGAGGTGCTCCTGCGGATCCCCGCGACGCTGCCGGCTCCCGGGGCCGGCGGAGGCGAGGAGCCGCGGGACACGACGCCGGACCCGGACGAGGCGCCGGCGACCGGCGAGGCCGTGGAATCGGGCTCCGCCGCGGCCGCCGCCGACGCCGAGGCCGAGGATGCGGCGGAGCGTCGCGCCGCGCTGTGGGCGCTGGCCGATCCGGAGACGGGCGACTACCGCGACGCGCGCCGGGCGATCGACGGCGAGCTGCGCACCTTCGAGCGCCACCCGAACACGGGGGAGCGGATCGCGGGGCGCATCGAGGGATGGCCGGACGCGCTTCGCACCCTGCAGGAGATGTGCCGGTTCGCCCCTCAGCTGCGGTTCCTGCAGTTCACCCTCGAACTGTCAGACGGCTCGGTGCTGATCCGACGGATCGCCGAGAAGCCGCTGCTGAGCGCCGAGTTCCCCGCCTCGCCCGAGATGGTCGCCTTCATCCAGGAGCAGGTCGACGAGAAGCGGCGTCGCGCGGCTCGCCCGCGGGCCAGGATCGCCCGCGGGCTCCACAACGCCAAGCTCAAGCTCCGTCGCGAGTTCGCCAAGGCGCTCTACCCGCAGGGGCTGCTGCCGTACCAGTCGGTCCGGTGGCTCGGCGACATCCGCCGCGACCTCCTCCAGCGCAACGGCGTCCCGATCCGCACCAAGCTGTGGGCTTACCGCAACGGCTTCCTGTCCTACCGCGTGCCGCAGTACGAGATCACGCCGGCGAACCGGACTCAGTTCATCTCCGACTTCGAGTACCGCTGGCTGCGCCACATCAACACGCGCTACAAGTACTGGCTCGAGGACAAGATCAGCATCAAGTACGTCGCCGCGGAGTACAACGAGTTCCTCCCCGGCTACTACTACATGACGAGCACGAACGGCGGCCGCAACCACCTGATCCCGATGATGGACTGTCCACCGGGCTACGAGGCGCGCTTCGACGAGGTCCTCCGCCTGGCCAGGGAGAAGGGCATCCTGGCCCTCAAGCCCGACGAGGGCTCCCACGGCGACGGCTTCTACCGCCTCGCGCACGAGGACGGCGGATTCACTCTGAACGGCGTGCCCGCCACGGAGGACGAGGTCCTCGCGATCCTGCGCGATCCGGAGAACCGCTATCTCGTCACCGAGTTCATCCGGATGCACCCGCGCCTGGCCGAGATCTACCCCACGTCGGTCAACACGATCCGGATGATCGTGTTCAAGCGGGATGCGGCCACCCCGGAGCTCGGCACCTGCTACCTGCGCATCGGCTCCGAGGCATCCGGCTACGTCGACAACACCGCGGCGGGCGGGCTGCTCGCGCGGATCGACGTCGCCTCCGGTCGGTTCGGCGATGCGAAGGTCCTGGAGAACGGGCGCGTCGTCGACAGCCCCTGCCACCCCGACACGGGGGTGCTGATCGAGGGCGTCATCCCGAACTGGGAGCTCGTCAAGGCGCAGGTGCTGGAGATGGCCGCGAGCTTCTCGCAGCTGGAATACCTTGGATTCGATGTGGCCATCACCGAGGATGGCTTCAAGATCCCCGAGATCAACCGCTTCCCGGACTTCCCGAGGATCGAGCGACTGACACCAGCGACGATCGACTACCTGCTCATGAAGCTCGGCGAGAAGAAGAGGCAGTACGGCTACCACCGCCGCCGCCCGCGGCGGCTCATCTCCCTGCCTCGGAGGGACGGGTCATGACGGGGTGGCGCGCCAGGAGCGTGCGCTCGCTGCTGGCGTTCGTCTACGGCATCATCAAGCTCTGCACGGCCCAGCGGAGCGACAAGGTCGTGTTCCTCGGGCGGAGGATGAACCGCCTCCCGCTCGATTTCCGCCTGCTGATCGAGGAGCTCGAGCGCCGTGAGCCCGGCATCGAGACCGTGGCGATCTCGCGCTTCGTGAAGGGCGACGACCGGGAGGCGCTGTCCTTCTTCGTCGACGTGCTGCGCAGCATGTACCACCTCGCGACGGCGAAGGTGTGCGTGCTCGACTCGTACTGGCCGACCGTGTCGATGCTCGAGCACAAGCCGGGCCTCACCGTGTATCAGCTCTGGCACTCGCTCGGGAAGATCAAGCAGTCGGGGAAGCAGGCGCTCGGCCGGGTCGGCGGGCGCTCCGTGCAGGTCGCGCGGGCCCTGCGGATGCACGAGGGCTACGACTACGTGGTCGCGGGCGCCGAGGTCTGGAACCCGCACTACTGCGCGTCGTTCGGCGTGACCCGCGATCAGATCCTGAACGTCGGGCTCCCGCGCGCCGACTACCTCGTGAGCGAGCGCGAGGCCGTCGCCGCGCGGATCCGGGAGGCGCACCCTGAGCTCGGCCGCCGCAAGCCGGTCGTGCTGTACGTGCCGACGTTCCGCCGCTGGGGGCGCGCGGCCGGAGCGGTGAAGCTCGCTCGGGCCCTCGATCTCGACCGGTACGACCTCGTCGTCAAACAGCACGAGAGCGACCGGATGCTCCCGCCGCGCGAAGAGCACTTCACCTGCCCTGGCTTCACCGGCACCCAGCTGCTGACAGTCGCTGACTATGTCGTGACCGACTACTCGTCGATCGCCCTCGAGGCCGCGATCCTCGACGTGAAGACCCTCTACTTCGTCTACGACTACGAGCGGTACCTCGACGACAACGGCGTCAACATCGACCTCTACCGCGAGATGCCGGGGTGCGTCTTCCAGGACGCCGGCGCGCTCGCCGCGGCCATCGACGGGGAGTATCCGATCGATGTGCTCTCGAGCTACAAGGAGCGCTTCCTGTTCCACGATCCCGGCCACTCCACGCGCGATCTCGTCGACCACATGTTCGAGGTGGGTGAGCTGTGCACCCGATGATCCGGCGCCTCGTGCGCAAGGCGAAGCTCGCGTACCAGTGGGTCACCCGCATCCTGCTCGCCCCCAACCGCTTCGGCGTCCCCCTGCTCACGCGCCTCCGGCTGGCGGTGTTCGGCGGGTTCATCGGCGACCAGTACGCGCTGTACGACCTGAAGCACCGCTCGAAGCGCGAGTACCTCTCGGAGTTCGACTGGTATCGCTCCCGGTGGATCAACGAGCCCTTCGACGCGATGCTGAACAACAAGATCATCTGCAACGAGGTGCTCCAGCCGCACATCGCCGTGTCGCCGATCTTCTTCGTGAAGAACAAGGGCAGGCTCGTGCGCACCGGAGACGGGCGCGCGCGTGTCAGCGTCGACGACGTGATCGCGAGCCTGCGCGAGCACGGGTCGCTCTTCCTCAAGCCCCTCACCGCGGGCAAGGGCAAGGGCGTGCATCGCCTCGACGCGCAGGACGGGGCGCTGTTCGTCGACGAGGTCGAGCACTCGGAGACCGAGCTGACGGCGTTCCTCGATGCGCAGGTCGACTGGCTCCTCACGAAGACCGTCGCCCAGCACCCCGATCTGGCGGCGATCTTCCCGCGCGCGACGAACACGATCCGCCTGATCACGGTGCGCACGGGCGACGGCGGCGCGAAGCCGCTGTTCGCGGTGCTGCGGATCGGCACGGTGTCGACGATCCCCGTCGACAACGGCAGTCGCGGCGGCCTCGTCGCCCGGATCGACCTCGAGAGCGGGGTCCTCAGCGAGGCGCGCACGCTCTGGTCGCACGACGTGTTCACGCACCATCCCGACACGGACGCGCCGATCGCCGGCGCGGTGGTCCCGCGGTGGGACGAGGTCCTCGGCGACGCGCTCAGGGTGGCCGACGCGTTCCCCTTCCTGCAGCTGGTCGCCTGGGACTTCCTCGTCGGGGAGGACGGCGTGTGGGTGATCGAGGCGAACACCTCGTCCGGCGTCAACATCGTCCAGCTCTGGGGCGGGCAGCGAAACGGCGCGCTCGGCGACTTCTACCGGTCCCACGGGGTGATCCGGTAGCGCATGCGGTACGTCATCATGGCGAACGGCCGCGGCACCCGCTGGAACGCGCACCGCGGCATCACGAAGCACTTCATCGAGTTCGGGGGAGAGACGCTGCTGCGCCGGATCGTGCGCCAGGTCGCCGCGGCCGATCCGGGAAGCGACATCGTGATCTCGTCGGCCAACCCCGCGTACGAGACGCCGGGGGCTCGCCGGCATGCGCCCGTGCGCAACGAGCTCGAGATCGACCGCTTCGTGCCGGAGCTGATCGACGGCCCCGTGTGCTTCCTCTACGGCGACACGCTCTACGAGGATGCGGCGATCGAGGAGATCGTGTCCGGGCCGGTGGGAGAGCTCGAGTTCTTCGGCGAGCTGTCGGGGATCATCGCCGTGCGCTCGAGCGCGCCCGACACCTTCCACGCGCACCTCGAGCGGGTGAGGAGCCTGTACCTCGACGGTGAGATCGCCGAGTGCCGCGGATGGCAGCTGTACCAGTCGTATGAGGGCCTGCCGTTCGGGGAGATCCGGCTCGGGTCCGGCTTCCGCCGCACGACGAGCAGGTCGGTGGGATTCAACTCCCCGACCGACCTCGAGGCCTTCGAGCAGTGGTACCGCGAGGCGCCGGCGACGCACGATCGGGGGAGCCTGTGATGCCCGCCGGCTTCCGCCTCGCGACGCGCGGCGCCCGCCGTCGCGCCCCCCTGCCGGTACGATCGACCAATCTCACAGAGGGGGGACTCCGTGCCCGGAAGGTCTGAGACGCGCAGGAGGCCGCGCCTGCGGCGCGTCGTCCTGGCCGCCGCCGTCTTCGTCGTGCTCGTGGGGGCGTGGTGGCTCATCACGGCCGTCGGGCTCGTCCCTCCTGCCTACCTGCCGACGCCCGGAGCCGTGGTCGAGGCGTTCGTCCAGGCCAACACGTGCCGCCCGATCGCGGAGGGCAGCTCCCGCGTCGTGTGCGGCGAGTTCGACTACTTCATGTGGCAGCACCTCGTCGCCTCCCTCGGCAGGATCGGGATCGGCGTGGGGACCGCGATCGTCCTGGGGCCGATCGTCGGCTTCCTCATGGGCACGATCAGCTGGCTGCACGACGCGTTCGATCCGTATCTGAACTTCCTGCGCGCGCTGCCCCCGCTCGGCTACGTCGGCCTGCTGATCGTGTGGTTCGGGATCGGCGACGTGTCGAAGTACTGGCTTCTGTTCCTGGCCGCGTTCCCGCCGCTCGTCATCGCCACGATGAACGGCGTGCGGGGCGTGAAGCAGGACCACATCAGGGCGGCGCAGTCGATGGGAGCCACCCGCTTCCAGGTCGCCACCCGCGTCCTGCTGCCCAGCGTGCTGCCGGAGCTGCTCAGCGGCATCCGCATCGCGACGGGCTTCGCCTGGACCACCGTCGTCGCCGCGGAGCTGAACAACGGCATCCCCGGCATCGGCGGTCTCGCCTATCAGTCCGGCACCCAGATCCAGACGGCGCTCACGATCGCGAGCATCATCGTGATCGGAATCGTGGCCGTGGCGCTCGACTCGCTGATCAAGGCGCTGTCGAAGATCCTGACGCCATGGCAGGGCCGTTCCTGACCACCCCTCGGAGGAGAAACATGACGCGCAACAAGACACTCGCGGCGACGGTCACCGCGCTCGCGGGGATCGCGCTTCTCAGCGGATGCGTGACGCCCCAGTCCAGCGGGAACGGGGGTGCGGATGCCGAGCTCACCGAGTGCCCCGTCGACGTCGACGAGTCGATCGACACGGAGGTCGACATCGCGTACCAGCCGATCCCGAACGGCGACCTGATCGTGAAGGACCTCGGCTGGCTCGAGACGTGCATGCCGAACGCGACGATCAACTGGAGCCAGTACTCGTCGGGCGCGGACGTCGTGCAGGCGTTCGGGGCGAACTCGGCCGACATCGGCCTCGTCGGCTCCGGGCCGGCCGTGAAGCTGCTGGCCGAGCCCCTGGCCCTCGACGTGAAGACGATCTGGATCTTCGACGTCATCGGCGCGGCCGAGTCGCTCATCACGCAGGAGGAGCTGTCGTCGGTCGAGGACCTGAAGGGCAAGACCGTCGCCGTCCCGTTCGGGTCGACCGCGCACTACTCGCTGACCGCGGCGCTCGACGAGGCGGGGATGACGGCGAAGGACATCGACCTCATCAACCTCGAGCCCGACGCGATGCTCGCCGCATGGGAGCGCGGGGAGATCGACGCGGCATGGGTGTGGAACCCGACGCTGGCGCAGCTCGAGAAGGAAGGGCACCTGCTCCTCACCGCCGCCGAGACCGCCGAGGCGGGCCGCGCGACGTACGACCTCGCCGGCGGCACGACGGAGTTCGTCGAGGGCAACCCGGAGTTCATGGACGTGTGGACCGCCGCGCAGAACGCGGCGAGCGACATGATCCAGAACGACACCGACACGGCGGCCGAGAGCGTCGCCATCGAGCTCGGCGTCTCGGTCGACGAGGTGAAGACGCAGTTCGAGGGGTACGAGTACCCGACCGCGTCCGAGCAGCTCGACGACGCCTACTTCGGTGGCGGACTGGGCGACACCCTGCTGTCGACCGCGGAGTTCCTCACCGACCAGGGCGAGGTCGACGGCATCGGCGACGAGAAGCGCTACGCCGAGGCGCCGTGGAGCGACGCGATCGAGAACGCGGCGCAGTGATGAAGCTCAGCCTGGCCGGCGTCACGCAGCAGTACGTGACGGACAAGGGGGAGAGGGTCGACGCCCTCGGCTCCACCGACCTCGACATCGAGGAGGGCCAGTTCGTGTGCGTCGTGGGGCCGTCGGGCTGCGGCAAGTCGACCCTGCTGAACATCATCGCCGGGTTCCTCGAGCCCACGACCGGCACCGTGCGGATGGACGGCGAGGAGATCACCGGGCCGGACCGCGCCCGCGGGGTCGTGTTCCAGCAGCCGACGCTCTTCCCGTGGCTGACGGTGCGCCGCAACGTCGAGTTCGGGCTGAAGCTGAAGGGGCTCTCGGCCGACGAGCGCGGCCGCGCGGCCGCCGACGCGCTCGAGCTCGTCGGGCTGTCGGACTTCCATGAGAGCAAGCCGTACGAGCTCTCGGGCGGGATGCAGCAGCGCACGCAGATCGCGCGCGTGCTGGCGAACGATCCGTCGGTCGTGCTCATGGACGAGCCGTTCGGGGCGCTCGACGCGATCACGAGGGAGAAGATGCAGAACGATCTCCTCGACGTGTCGCGCGAGAAGAGGAAGACGGTGTTCTTCATCACGCACAGCGTCGATGAGGCGATCGTGCTCGGGGAGCGGGTGCTCGTGATGAGCCCGCGACCCGGCCAGATCGTGCGGGACGTCCCCGTCGCGATCTCGAAGGCGTACGGTCGGCCGCTGAAGGGCGCGGAGATCCGTGAGACCCCGGAGTTCAGTGAGATGCGCGACTCGATCGCGTCGAGCATCGGGATGTCGGCGGACGCCGCGGCGTGATGCTGCGACGTGGTGTGGAAGGACCGGAACATGGCTGATGGCGACATGATCCGCAGGGCACGCTCCGTCGCGCGCAAGGTGAAGCGCCGCGTGCAGGCGGCGACGAACACTCCCGATGCGGCGATGAGTGCCGCGGCGGATGGCGTGGTGAGGGTGACGGCCGGCGGCGACCGCACGGAGGCCGTGCCGAGACGACCGCGGGCGAAGATGGTCACGGAAGCCGGTGTCCTCTTCCAGATCGCCGACGGCGAGGCGAAGGTCACCGGTCTCGAAGAGGGGGTCGTCGAGGCCATGATCCCCGCGGAGGTCGCCGGAGCCGTCGTCACGACGATCGGGCGCGAGGCGTTCCAGGACAGTGTGGACCTCATCGCGGTCCGGATCCCCGAGTCCCTCACCGTGCTCGGCGCTCGGGCGTTCGTCGGCTGCACCTCGCTCACCGACGTCGAGCTGCCGAGCGATCTGACGGTGATTAACGCGAGTGCCTTCGAGGGGTGCACGGCGCTCGAGCGCGTCATCCTCCCTCACGAGCTGCAGCGCATCGCGCGGCGTGCGTTCGCCGGCTGCACCGCGCTGGCGGAGATGCCCCACTACGTGAAGACCGGCATCAGCATCGGCCTCACGGTGGATCGGACGATCGTCGAGGAGGCCTTCCCGACGGAGCTCCGCCACATCGGAGAGGAGGCGTTCTCCGGGTGCGGTGCGCTCCGCAAGGTGGTCATCCCGTTCCGCACGGAGAAGCTCCCCCGGGGAGTCTTCCGGGGGTGCACCGCGCTCGAGACCGTCTGGCTGCATGCGGGCATCACGGAGATCGGCGCGGGCGCCTTCGCCGCGTGCCGCGAGCTCGACCGCATCTCCGTCCCCGCCGCGACCGAGACGATCGGTGAGGGCGCCTTCCCCGCGCAGGTGACGATCGTGTGCGCCGAGGGCTCCGCCGCCCGCGCTCACGCGGAGTCCGCCGGTCTGCGCACCTCCGACGCGACGGCCGTCGGCGAGCCCATCCACTCCGCATTCGGTGCGACCGCGTCGCCGACGGTCGCGGACGTCGTCGCCTCGCCCGAGTCGACCCAGGCGTTCCTCGACCGGTACGCGCTGCGCCCGGCGGCGGAGCCCATCGCCCGCCCGGACACCGAGATGATCGACCGTCCATCGTCGCCCAGCCGGTTCCGGCTGCGGGACGGGGTGTACGAGCCGATCGCCGGCTCCGATGCGGGTGGTGAGGTGACGCTGTCGATGGTCGGCGATCTGATGTGCCGCTTCCGTCAGCAGGAGACGGCTCTCGTCGACGGCGAGTTCGACTTCTCGGAGAGCTTCCGCGACGTCAAGCCGCTCCTCGAGGATTCCGATCTGGCGATCGGCAATCTCGAGGCGATGCTCTCGACGTCGGTCCCCTACATGTTCGAGTCGAAGTACGTCGAGGATCGTCCCCACCTGAACGCACCGCCGGCGTTCGCCGCCGCCGTGCGGGACGGGGGGTTCGACATGGTGCTCAACGCACAGAACCACATGTACGACGCGGGTGCGCAGGGCGTGCTCGAGACGCTCGACGCGCTCAACCGTGCCGAGCTGATCCACGGGGGTCTCTACGCGTCGCCGGAGGAATCGAGATTCCAGCTGTTCCGAATCAAGGGGATCACCCTCGGCGTCGTCTCGTACCTCGACGGTGCCCGTCAGAAGATGAAGCAGGCGAACTTCACGCCGGAGGGCCTCGCCGCCACCGCGAGCCCCTTCGATGCGGAGCGGGTGCGCGAGGACATCGCGGCCGCACGCGAGGCCGGGGCGGAGTTCGTTCTCGCCTACGCGCACTGGGGGCGCGAGTACACCGACCACATCACGCAGCGGCAGCAGCGGTTCGCCCGGATGTTGGTCGACGGCGGCGTGGATTACGTCTTCGGGTCGCACTCGCATTGCCCGCAGCCGTACACGATCATGACGGCGCAGGACGGCAAGCGGGTCCCCGTGATCTACTCCGGAGGGAACTTCGTCTCCGACATCGGGCTCGCCCGTCCGATCACACAGGACACGTTCGTCGCCCGCCTGACGCTCGGACGCGACGCAGGCGGCTCGGTGCAGATCCTCCGCGACGGCTACGTGCCGTGCCGCATCGTCGAGGGGCGCGACATCCGCGGATTCGTCCGCGTGGTTCCCTGCGATGAGCTCATCTCCGGGACGCAGGACTACAGCCAGCTCCAGGCGGAAGAGGACGTGAGCCGCATCTCCGCGGCGCTCGGCCGACAGTACTCGCGACTCGCGGCCGACGGGTCACCGATGCCGGAGCGCGAGGATGCGGCGCGAGGGATGACGCCGGAGGACGAGCTCGTCGACGCCTACGCGCTGCGCGAGCCGGCATTCCTTCGCCAGGAGCACGTCGTCGACGCCGGGCGCGCTCCGTCGTACCGCTTCGACGCGTCGTCCGAGGCGTGGCGGCGCGAGCACGACACGAGCGTCGGCGAGGCGATCCTCGTGTGCGCCGGATCGATCCTCTACGACAGCGCGCTCGAGCGCGCGGCCGAGGTCGGGGACCGGTACGAGTTCCGCTCGCACTTCCGTCACGTCCGCGAGGCCCTCGGTGCAGGCGACCTCGCCGTCGGCAGCCTCGGCACGATCGTCGCCGACATGTATCCGCCGATGTCGGTCATGGCGCGCGAGCTGGCCCGCGGTCACTACGCGAACGCGCGACCGGAGTACCTCGACGCGCTCCGGTTCGCCGGCTTCGACTGCCTCGCGCTCGCCAACCCGTACAACCTCGATGCCGGCGTGCGCGGGGTCGCGGCGACCGAGCGAGCCGTTCTCGAGAGCGGGATCGTCCCGAGCGGGATCGGCCGGAAGAAGACCCCGATCATCGACGTCAACGGCATCAGGATCGCGGTGTTCTCGCTCACCCTGAACGAGTACAGCATGCGCACCTACCTCACGGAGGAGGGCGCCGGAGCGATCCTCAATGTGTTCGACGAGCAACGTGCGCGTGTCGACATCGCGACAGCGCGTGAAACGGGCGCGGAGTTCGTCCTCGTCTACCTCGACTGCCGCTCCTCGGGTGACCAGCTGAGGTTCGCCGACCGCCTCGCGGCTGGGCGGACGGCCGCTGAGGCGGGCGCGGACTACGTCATCTGCGTCCAGCCGCACGTGCTATCCAAGCACCGCACGCACACGACGGCCGACGGCCGCGCCGTTCCCATCGCGACTGGACTCGGGACCTTCATGGCGGGGCCGACGAATCGCGTCGACGCGTCCGGGGCGCTTCTGAAGATCGCGGTGCGGCGGCGCCCGGACGGCGGGGTGGAGATCGCGGACACGTTCCTTCCGCTGAAGCGCTGCTCGGATTACGCGGGCACGCGGAACGCGATCGTGTCGGCCGATGCCACGCACAATCCGTCGTACGACGCGAGTGAGCTCGGCCCGGCCGCGCGCGAGGCGGCCGAGAAGCTCGGGGAGGGCATCGCGCCGGAGCGCCCGCGCGAGGTCTCGGTCCGCTCGCAGTTCCGGCCGCAGGTCACTCCCGCGGAGATCGCCGAGATCCTCGGCGTCGCGTTCTCGGACGCTGACAGGCGCACGCTCGGTGACGCCATCGACCGACCGGTCGAGAACGTCGCTCTGCGCCAGGAGGACCTCCGCCGTGGCGGGGTCGCGGTCTTCGTCCGGCGTCCGGGAAAGCTCGCCGAGACCGAGCAGATCAGCCCCGCGCACGTGCACGACGTCGGGTCGCTGTTCGCGATCGCGACCGCGCCGCAGCGGGGACTTCCCACGCTGGTCGTCCCGAACGCGCTCGCCGCCTACGAGACGATCGTCACTTCGATCCGAGCGAAGTACGACCCGGTGACGGTCGCGATCACCGGAACGGTCGGAAAGACGACCGCGAAGGAGCTCATGGCGGAGGCCTTCCACCGTCACTTCCGCACGCTCGTGGTCCGGGGCAACAACAACACTCTGGTGACCGTCGGTCAGGTCGTGCAGAAGCTCACACCCGACTACGAGGCGTACATCCAGGAGGTCCACGGCGGCTCGCCGGCGTCGGCCCACCGCATTTCGCGCGTCATCCGTCCCGACGTCGCGCTGATCACCGCGATCGGGGACGGGCATCTCGCGCAGATGGGGTCGATCGAGAAGGTCGTCGAGGGCAAGATGCAGATCATCGACGGGCTGAAGGACGGCGGCGTCCTCGTGATCAACCACGACAACGAGCACCTCAAACACCAGGAACCACCGGTGCGGACGGTCCGCTACAGCGTGGAGGACGCCTCCTGCGACTACTTCGCCCGCGACATCCGCGACACCGGGGAGCGGCTCGAGTTCCAGATCGTTGCCCCGGACGGGGTCTTCGAGGCGAAGCTGAACTTCCAGGGCGTCCACAACGTCAGCAACGCGCTCGGGGTCTTCGCCGCCTCGCGCGAGGCGGGGATCCCGCCGCACACGATCATCGCGGGAATGTCGAGGTTCGTGCCGGACACGGTGCGCCAGAACCTCGCGGAGGTCGGCGGCTACCGCCTGCTCATCGACACCTACAGCTCCACACCGATGTCGGTGCTCTCCGCGGTGCGGACCCTCAGCGCCGTCCCCGTGGCGGAGGGGTCGCGACGGATCGCGGTGCTCGGTGACGCCCCCGACCTCGGAGTGCGGGCGAAGGACGCGCACATCGAACTCGGCGAGCAGATCGCCGATCTCGACGTCGACCTCGTCCTCTGCTGTGGCGAGGCGTCCGTGCACCTCGTGGAGGCGGCGCGGAAGAAGGGGATGAACGCGCACTTTTTCGCCGGACGCGCGGAGTTCAACCGCAAGATCGTCGAGGAGAGCCGGCCGGGCGACGTCCTGCTCTTCAAAGGCGGGATGCGGGTCAAGCTGCTGGAGAACACGGTCCATCCGCTCTTCGGACGGATCGTCTGACGACGAAGGAAGACGTATGCGCAGGTTCGTTGCACGAGTCGCGAAGGCGCCATTGCGCGCCGTGAAGGCCGTCAACCGGCGCACCTCGAACGTCGTGTCGGAACCCATCGCCGGCGGTCTGCTGTCGACGGGCAGGACGGGAGACCTGCCCGTTCTCGCGCGACTCTGCGTCGCTCGAACGGGTGCGTCGGGCCGTGCGCTGCTCATTGCACGGGCGGCCTCACTGAACGGCGGGCGCATCGAACGCCTGCAGCGGCTGCTCCGAGACTTCCCCGAGACGTTCGGCCGCGTCCTCCTCTTCGGTGAGAATGCGACGGCATATGCCGGACGCCTCGCCCGAGTCGCGTCGTCGGTCGAGGCGATCGATGACCGCTATGCGCTGCGCGACGCGATCGCTGACTACTGGGGGACGAGTGACGCCCCGGCGATCGCGGTCGTCGGTGCGACCAACCCCGGCATCGCCTGGGCCGTCGACGATGTGCTCGGCACCTGCACTGTCCTGTCTTCCGTCGGCGTGCGCAGGCGTGCGATGCGGGTGAAGACAGCACACGTCGAGGTCGACCTCGTCTCCGGGGCGGGAGCGTATGTGGTCTCCAGTGGAGTCGAAGCAGGGGACCTCGTCGTGCCGAACACCGCCGCCGGCATGGGGGTCTCGACGATCGCGCCGGGGGCTTTTCGAGGGGCCTCGCTCACGTCCATTCTCGCGCCGGCGCCTCTGCGGACGATCGGCGCGGAGGCCTTTGCGGGGTGCTCCGATGTCACGCGGGTCGTCCTGCCAGGCACGCTGCGTTACGTCGGGGCGTCCGCCTTCGAAGGCGCCGCCGCGCTGGAGCGGATCCACATCCCGAATGGCGTGCACACGATCGGTCCTTGGGCGTTCGCTGGATGCGGCGCGCTGCGGAAGGTCGTGCTGCCCGAGTCCCTCGTGACGATCGCGGACGATGCCTTCGTCGGCGCTCACCCGGAGCTCGAGTTCCACGCCCCGGAGGGGTCGGAGGCTTATCGCTGGGCGAGCGAGCGCGGACGGGTGGTCAGTGCGGAACCGGCGCCGGCCGCAGAGACGCTGGAGACCGTGCGTGTGACCCAGGATGGTGTGGAGTACGCCGTCCTCCCGGGCGGGATGGTCGAGGCGTGCCGGGTCGACGACTCGGTGTCCGGCGTTCTGGAGCTGCCCGCAGAGGTGCACGGGCACGCGGTCCGTGGGATCGGGCATGACTTCGTCGGGGGTAAGACGTCGGTCTCCGAGATCGTCCTGCCGGCGAGTGCCAGGTGGGTCTCGGCGCACGCGATCGCGAGGCCGGTCGTGAAGCGCGTGCGCGGGGCTCGAAATCTGCAGTGGCGCGGCCGTGGCACTGTGCAGAAGGCGCTGATCCGTTTCAACCCGCGCAAGCCCATCGACGCCGACTCGGTGCGTCTGACGATGCGGATGCTCGCGGAACTGGTCGACATCGACGTCCCGGCAGACTTCGCCGACGACATGGATGAGCCCTACCCGTCGCTCGCGTCGTCGGTCTTCACGTCGGGGGTGGGCAGCCTGTACTTCGCCTCCGCGCGCGAGCTGACTCCCGACGTCGTCGATCGGCTCGTGGGACGGGGCGTGCGGGCGTTCGTGAGTGACGGCGCGGTGCGAGACGGCCGTGGCGAGCCCGTCCCGCAGGCGTTCACGGACGATCCACGTCGCGCATTCGAATCGGCCTGTGCGTGGATCGCACGGCAGCACTCGGTCACGACGATCGCCATCACGGGCAGCGTCGGCAAGACCAGCACGAAGGAGATGATTCGGCACGTCTGCGAAAGCGCGCTGTCGGTGCACTACAGCACCGGCAACCAGAACGGCCCCGCTCAGGTCGCGCGCCACGCGCAGAACGTCACCGACAAGCACGACGTCTTCATCCAGGAGACAGGGGCGGCATACCCGGGCATCGTCGAACGGGGCGCGCGGATCCTCCGTGCGAACGGCTTCGTCATCACCAACATCGGGCTCAATCACGTCGGGAACTACGGCGGCAGCCAGGAGCGGCTCCTCGCTGACAAGCTGAGCCACGATCGGCACATGCCGGAGGACGGCGTGGCCTTCGTCAATCTGGACGATCCGAAGCTGCGGGAGGTCGAGCTGACCCACCGCATCATCTCGTATGCCGTCGACGCCCGAGACGCCGACTACTTCGCCGAGGACGTCGTCGAGGAAGAGGGCACGGTGCGCTTCCAGATCGTCGAGTCGTCCTCGGGCGAGCGCACGCCGGTCGTCGTCAACGCGGTCGGGCGCCACAACGTCTCGAACGCGGTCGTCGCGTTCGCGGTGGGCCGATGGCTGGACGTCCCAGTACGGAAGATCGTGGAGGGCATCGGCTCGTACGAGGGGGAGGGGCTCCGGCAGAACCTCACCGAGATCGGCGGTCGGCGCGTGCTCATCGACTGCTACAACGCGTCGGAAGTGGCCATCGGGAGCACCGCGGACGCGCTGCAGGCGATCTCGGTTCCGGAGGGCGGTCGGCGCATCTACGTCGTCGCCGACATCGACGACAAGCTCGGCAGCATCACCGAGGAGGTGCATCGTCGCGTGGGCGTCGCGCTCGCCGAGGCCGACGGCATCGACCGCTTCTACCTCTTCGGCGCGCACGCGGCATGGATCGCGGAGGAGCTGACCGCACTCGGTCGTGACGCGGTCGCGACGACCGATCGCGACGAGCTGACCGAGAGGCTGCGCGACGACCTGCGCGAGGACGACCTCGTCGCGTTCAAGGGCGGTCAGCAGATGGCTCTGTCGATCACGATCGACACGCTGTTCGGCACGGCGTTCGTGCTCTCCGACGGCGACGTGCTCGAGAAGCGCGGCACGAACATCTCAGACGGAGGCATGACGTACCGGCTCATCGACGAGTACGGCGCTCAGCTGCGGAAGGTGCCCCCGGAGTTCCCCGGCACGTCGCTGGTGGTCGAGCCCGTGATCGACGGCGTACCCGTGTACATGGTCGGACGGTCGGCGTGCTCCAACTCTCCGCTGGTGGAGGCATCGATCCCCGAACCGGTCCGCACGATCGCGCGGGCGGCCTTCTTCCGCAACCGCGCGCTCGAGCGGATCGATCTGCCCGCCACGCTCCTCCACATCGGCCAGAGCGCGTTCAACGGGTGCTCGTCGCTGCGCGAGATCGTCGTCCCCGAGGGAGTGACGACGATCGGACACCGCGCGTTCTTCCGCTGCACCTCGCTCGAGCGTCTGGTGCTCCCGGCATCCGTGCGGACGATCGATCCGGAGGCGTTCCGCGGGTGCACGGCGGTGACGATCGAGTGCCCCGCCGGCTCGTACGCGGAGAGCTTCGTCCGCGAGCACTACCGCAGGCTCGCCGTCGCCTCGACCTGAGGCCGTCGGCCCTTTCCGGACGTCCGAAACCCGTTGCCGTGCGATATCCCGTGCGGGAACGGGGCGTCGCCGCCCTGGCGCCTCTAGGCTGGCGGCATGCGATTCGGAACCTTCATCCCGCAGGGCTGGCGCTTCGACCTCGTCGGCATCGATCCGGCCGACCACTGGGACACGATGCGCTCGCTCGCGCAGCGGGCCGATGCCGGTCCGTGGGAGTCCGTCTGGGTCTACGACCACTTCCACACCACGCCGGTCCCGAGCGACGAGGCGACGCACGAGGCGTGGTCGCTGATGTCCGCCTTCGCCGCCTCCACGAGCCGCGTCCGTCTCGGGCAGATGTGCACGTGCATGGGGTATCGGAATCCGGCCTACCTCGCCAAGGTCGCCGCGACCATCGACCACGTCTCCGGCGGGCGCGTCGAGATGGGGATCGGCGGTGGCTGGTACGAGCACGAGTGGCGTGCATACGGCTACGGCTTCCCCGAGGTCCCCGACCGACTTCGGATGCTCCGCGAGGGCGTCGACATCATGCAGCAGGCGTGGACCACGGGGTCCGCGACGCTCGACGGCCGCTACTACCAGGTCGACGGCGCGCTCGTGCGCCCGCTCCCGGTGCAGGATGGCGGGATCCCGATCTGGGTCGCGGGCGGCGGCGAGAAGGTGACGCTGAAGATCGCCGCGACCTACGCGTCGTACACGAACTTCGCCGGCGACCTCGACACGTTCCGCCACAAGAGCGCGGTCGTGCGCGTCCACGCCGAGCGGATCGGACGAGACGACGCGGAGATCACGCGGTCGTCGAACTTCCAAGCGGTGATCGGCGAGACGGAGGCCGAGGTCGCCGAGCGCCTGCGCGCGGTCGAGGCACGACTGGCCCCGCACCTCGGCGACCGGCTCGAGGCCGAGATGGCGAAGTACAGCGCCCCGGCCGCGCTGGTGGGCACGGTGGAGCAGGTCACCGAGAAGCTCTCGGCGTACGGCGATGCGGGCGTCGACTACGCGATCGCCTACTTCCCCGAGGCCGCGTACGACACCTCCGGCATCGACCTCTTCGCGGAGAAGGTCATCCCGGCCCTGAGCTGACCGCCCGCTACGCCGGGGGAGGCGTGAGGGGCAGGCCCCGCGCGACCGCCGCCGCGGCGGACAGCCACGCACGCTGGGTCGCGGGGTTCAGCGCGCGGTAGTGCAGCTGAGGGGCGCCCATGCTGGTGTCGAACGGGATCCGGACGACGTCGCGCACCAGATCGGCGTAGCCGAGCTCGATCCGGCGGATGTCCGCCTGCGTCGCCTTCTCGTCCGACTGGCTCACGACGGCGACCGCGTTCTCCGCCAGCCGGCGCGAGCGCTCGTCGCGGTCCGCGAGGGCTTCGAGGAGGAGCGCTCCGGCCTCGGCGTGCTCCGCGCGGGAGGACGTCGCGACGACGAGCTGATCGGTGCGGTCGATCATCCGCAGCCACATGGGGTCGGACTCGTCGTTGCCCGAGTCCATGACGATCAGTCGGTAGTACTTCGCGGCGACGGCGTGGATCCGGTCGACGTCGCCGCTCGAGACGCGCTGCTGGCTCGCGAGGGCCATCGGCTGCGATCGGAGCACGTCGTAGTGGTCCCGCGACTGGTGGTGCACGTACCGGGCGAGCTCGGCGGACTGCGCGTCGGACGACAGCAGGCGCCCCGTCTCGGGCAGCAGGTCGTGGAGGGTGGCGTCGTGCGGCCCCTGCTCCGTGCGCCAGCCGAGGGTGCCTCTGGTCTGGTTGTTGTCCCAGGCGAGCACGCCGGCGCCCCCGAACCGCGCGAACACGGCGGCGAGGAGGATCGTCGTCGGCGTCTTGTTCGCACCGCCCTTGCCGTTCACGACGGCGATCGTGCGCGGCCCCGTCCACTGCTGGGCGACCGTCGCACGGTCCTCGCGCTCCGTGCGCTCCGAGGCGCCGGGCCCGACCCGCACGCCGGCCCTGGCGAGCATGCCGCGCCAGCCGCGCGTGGCCGGATCCTCCGTCTGGCCGCCGGCGATGAACGAGCGCCGCCCCTGCGGGGAGATCGGGCGCGCCGCGGGGATGCCGGGCTCCGGCGGCGCGGGCTGTGCGAGGGGGAGGGGTGCCGGCTCGTCGTCTGCCGGCTCCGCCGGTGCGGGTGACTCGACGGTGGCCGCGCCCGGGATGCGCGTGGGCTCCGTGTTCGCGGTGGCCTGCTCGTCGGAGACGACCGGCACATGGCTCGTCCGCCGCGGCCCGCGGGGGTCGACGTCGTCCGCGTCGGCGGGGAGGACGCCGGGGACCGCCTCGATCAGGCCGCTGGGCTCGGTGGCGACGCCGGTGGCCGCCTCGAGGCCCGACGCGGTCGGCTCCTCGCTCACACCGGGCTCCTCCGCCGAGTCGACCTTGCCGTCGGGGTGCACGATCAGCGGCCACACCGCGTCGGGCTCCTCCACCGTCACGCGGACCGGACGCTGCAGCTTCTGGGCGTTCTCGGCGCAGAATCGGACGACCTCGCGCCGCGCGTTCTCCGCGCTGTCGGCGTCGATCGGGTGGTCGGTGTCGTTGAGCGTCACGACCCCGGAACCGGACGCGTCGATCCTGGCTGAGATGACGGGCCACGTGGGCACGTATTGCATGGAGAAACCCCCTGAGGACGATGCCCGCGTGCGCGGGCCGATGCCGTCTCCAGCCTAGTCGCCGCGCACTGCGCGCTCGCGGAGCGGGGACACGATGCCTCGCGACGTGTCAGGGAGCCCGTTGTCATCACGCAGGCGAAAGAATCGCAACTCTTGCGACGCTGATCGGCAAGAAGCACGGATGACGCTTTCCTAATCTGGCAATACGCGGGGTCGACACCACCCGGCCCGCGGAGAGCGAAGGAGCGCCATGAACGCGTACGAGCGGAAGCAGATCGACTGGGCGGCCCGCGAGGAGCTCGCCGAGCGGATGATCCCCCTCATCGGCCGGCTCTATCGCGAGCGCGGGATCGTCCCGTCGATCCACGGCCGTCGGCTCGTCGGGCGCTCGCCGATCGACATCCTCAAGGCCCACCGCTTCGCCCGCCTCGCGGGCGACGACGTGCTCGATCCGACGAAGACCCTCGCGGTCCTCGAGTCCCTGGCCGGCCTCGGCCTCGGTGCGGTCTCGATCGACGTCGCGCGGCTGACGGAGCGCTTCGATGCGCTGGGCGGGGAGTACGAGCCCGAGGCGCTCGCCGACTTCCTCCGCTCCGAGCTCGCGGAGGTCGTGGGGGCGGAGCCGGCGCGCCCGACCGACGTCGTCCTCTACGGCTTCGGGCGGATCGGGCGGCTCGTCGCCCGCATCCTCATCTCGCACGCGAGCATCAGCTCCGGCCTGCGGCTGCGGGCGATCGTCGTGCGCAAGGGCGGCGACACCGACCTGCGCAAGCGCGCGAGCCTCCTGCGGCGCGACTCCGTCCACGGGGCGTTCCAGGGCTCGATCGAGGTCGACGAGGAGCAGCAGACGATCCTCGCGAACGGCACCCTCATCCGCGTGATCTACTCCGACGACCCGGCATCGATCGACTACACGGCCCACGGGATCCACGACGCGATCGTCGTGGACAACACCGGCCGCTGGCGCGACGAGGCCGGGCTCGGGCAGCACCTGCGCGCGAAGGGCGTCGCCCGCGTCCTGCTCACGGCCCCCGGAACGGGCGGGATCAAGAACATCGTCCACGGGATCAACAGCGACGCGATCGGGCAGGACGACGCGATCCTGTCGGCCGCCTCGTGCACGACGAACGCGATCACCCCGGTGCTCGCGGCGCTCGACGAGGCGTACGGGGTCGAGCGGGGGCACGTCGAGACGGTGCACTCGTTCACGAACGACCAGAACCTCATCGACAACTTCCACAAGGGCGATCGCCGAGGGCGCGCCGCCTCCCTCAACATGGTCATCACCGAGACGGGGGCGGCGAAGGCGGTCGCGAAGGCCCTGCCGCAGCTGGCGGGGCGGCTCACGGGATCGGCGATCCGCGTGCCGACGCCCGACGTCTCGCTCGCGATCCTGAACCTCCAGCTGAGGCGTCCGGTCACGAGAGCGGAGGTGAACGCCTTCCTGCGGGAGACGTCGCTGAACTCCCGGCTGCGCCAGCAGATCGACTACGTGGAATCGCCGGAGGTCGTCTCGACCGACTTCGTGGGGAGCAGCCGCGCGGGGATCGTCGACGGGCTGGCGACCCAGGCCGAGGGCGACGACAACGTCGTCCTCTATGTCTGGTACGACAACGAGTTCGGCTATTCGTGCCAGGTCGTCCGCGTGATCGAGAGGATGGCGGAAGCGCATCCGATCCAGCTTCCCGAGCGCGAGACGGTCGCACGCGAGGCGGAAGTCGCCCTCGCGCAGACCGTCTGACACGAGCGGATCCGCCCGCACCGCCGGCCTCGGCTAATCTCGTATGAGGTGAGGAGGACCGGTGGGACGTAACGCCGACGCGATCGCAGAGGGCGAGGCCATCGCCCTGTCCGCCGCGCGTCTCGAGGTGAAGAACCGGATCCTCGTCAGCACGATCGCCGTCGGCGCGAACTTCGATCTCGATCGGTTCGTGCCGGAGGCTCGTGACGTGATCGAGCGACTGGCCGTGGAATCCGAGGAGGCCTCCGCCCAGCTCGCGAAGCTGCGCAAGCGCGCGTGGGGGCGCCACTCGCAGTCGTACGGCACGCACGACTACCGCGATCGCGACGTGCGCAACCTCCGTCGGCGCATGCGCCAGTCCACGGGTGTCGCGAAGCGGCTGCGCGCGCTCCTCGACGACACCGACGGGCTCCGTGAGATCGTCGAGCACGCACGCGACGCGGCCTGGCACGACGTGGAGTCGAACATCGACCGACGCCTGAACATCGAGGCGATGCGCCCGGACGAGGACCCCGACTACGGGCGGATGCGCGACGCCAGGATGCAGGCGCTGCGGCTCGTCGACCTGCAGCAGCTCGCCTCCCAGGCGCGGGCGCGCAAGAAGGTTGCCGGGCGCGGCGGGGCGGGCGATGCCGACGAGGACGCCGCGTCCGCCTCCTGTCCCGCTCCGTCCGCGGGCTGGGCCGCGGCCGAGGGGGCGGACGGACTCCGCGCGGCGGGTTGAGGGGGTTGGCCCGGGGCGG
>JBQDDT010000002.1:0-8020 GCA_052092505.1 Microbacterium sp.
TGTCGAGCCGGTTGCGACGCCGGCGAGACGGGGCCGGCTCAGCGCGCCGAGCGGCGCAGGCGGTCGTCCAGCGTCTGGCGCATCACGCGGTCCCATTTCCCCGGTTCGCGATCGCGCGACGGCGCCTGCACCAGATCGGCGCCGGCGATCCGCTCGTGCCAGAGCTGGGCCGTGCTCCACGGATGGATGGGATCGCGCAGCGCGCCGACGACCGTCACGGGGCAGGGGGGCGCCCACGTGCCGTCCCACGTGATCGAGGGGTTCGCCGGGACGTTCTCGAGGCGCACGACCCGCTCGAGCGCCCGAGGCTTCGTGAACTGCTCGCGGAGGCTCTTCGCGCACGCCTCCGACCGCGCGGCCACCTCGCGGTACCGCGGCGAGGCGAGAAAGCCCTCGAGCCCGCCGGGGCCGCTCGTCCTCAGCGCACCGGCGACGTCCTGGAACACGCGGAGGTGGTCGGGCCACGGCTCGGTCTCGAAGGCTGGCCGGATGAGCACCCCGCCGCGGAGGTCGTGCTCGTCGCGCTGCAGCAGGCGCAGCGCGACCGCCGCGCCCATCGAGATGCCCATGACGATGAGGGGGCGCTCGGCGAGCCCGCGATGCGCGAGCAGCGCGGAGGCGTCGTCGGCGAGGCGCTCGACGCGGAAGTCGTCCGGAGCACCGATCACGTCCGTCTCCCCGTGTCCGCGCTGGTCCGGCGCGACGATGGTGAGCCCGTCCACGGGCTCGGCGCCGACGAGTCCCAGCGGCTGGTGGCGATCGCCGCCGAGCCCGTGCAGCAGGAGGGCGACGGTCTCGCCGTCGCCGATCGTCGTCTCCGCCGCGTCCCTGGCGTACTCCTCGGACGGGCGGATCATCCGGCGTCCTCGACGAGGGCGCGCACGCCGGGGAGCTGCTCGGGCGTCGCGTCCTGGATGATGATCGGCACGTCGTGCGGAAGCTCCGCGTGCAGCTGACGGACGAGACCGAAGTCGATCCCCTGCGCGCCGCCGAGGCGACTCCCCCAGGGGACGACGTCCTTGGCGTGCACGCAGACGGCGGCGGACCCGAGCCGGTCGAACGCATCGCGGAGGACGGCGGCGGGCTCGTCCTGCGGTCGTCCCGCGACGAGATTGGCCGGGTCGAGGATGAATCCGATCCCGCCGGAGCGGTCCCCGAGTTCGCGCACGAGGCGTTGGGCGGCGTCCGCGTCCGCGATGACGTTTCCCGGCTCCGGCTCGACCGCGAGCACGACCCCCGCGGCCTCCGCCGACTCGAGAAGTGCGTCGAGGCTGCGGCGCATGTCCGCCCACGCCGACTCCGAGCCGTTGTCGGGATGCCGGCGCCACATGTCGTCGGGGTCGCGGGTTCCCGTGCAGAGCGTGACGGCCGCCGCCCCGAGGTCGGGTGCCCGGCGGATGAGGCGGACGGCGGCGGCCGTCTGCGCCGCGCGGACCGAGTCGCTCGGGTGCGCCATGTTGTAGGAGCAGGAGAGCCCCCAGATCCCGACGCCGTGATCGGCGAACGCCCCGGCGATCCGCGGAAGGTCGAGTGCGGCGAGCTCCTCTTCTCCGGGGAGGGTGGGCAGCTGCAGCGCGGAGAGGTTCAGCTGGACAAGCGAGAATCCGTCGTCGGCCGCGCGCCGCCCGAGCGCGTCAGGGTCGTGCTCCGCATAGCACCGGGCGAAGACGCCGAGCCTGGCGCTCACAGCTCCACGCGCTTCCCGTCCGCGAGGAAGCTCTCGCGGACCGCGTCGATCAGGCGGACGACCGTCGCGCCGTCGGCGGGGGAGGGGCTCTCGCCGCCGCCGGAGGCGATCGCGTCCGCGAAGTCCTCGAGTTGCCGCTTGAACGCGTTGGTGTCGGTGGGGTGCGGGCGCAGGGTGACGTTCTCGTCCTCGAGATAGACCTCGACGTCGGAGGCGCGCTTCCAGAAGGGCTGGAAGGTGGAGGTGCGGATGAACCCGTGCTCGCCGCACAGCTCGATCCCCTCGGCCCAGTCGCCATGCACGTCGACGGTGATCTCGAAGGAGCCGATACCGCCGTCCGCGAGGCCGGCGGTCCCGTGCCAGGTGTAGTCGGCGCCCACCTGGGCGCCGTGGACGCTGACCCAGCGGGGCATCCCGACGAAGTGCAGCATCGTGTCGAAGACGTGCGCCCCGTGGGTCGCGATGAGGTAGCCGGCCCGGTTCTTGCTGGCCTTGAAGGAGTCCTCGACCTTGCGGACGCCCTCGTCGACGATCATCGGCGGGAACAGCGTCGCTTCGATCGACGCCCTCTGCGCGGGCACCCGGTAGACGGAATGGTAGGAGACGGCCCTCCCGAGCCGGGGCAGATGCTCGTGGGCGAAGACGATCCCCGGATCGTGACGCTTCATCGCGCCCGTCTGCAGCCGCAGGTCGCGTTCGGCGGCCAGCTCGGCGAGCGCCTGCGCCTCCGCTGGCGTGGACGCCAGCGGCTTCTCGACGAGGACGTGCTTGCCCGCGCTCAGGGCGGAGACCGCGAGATCGTGATGGAACCGATCCGGCGTCGCGATGATCACCGCATCGATCCCCGAGTCCAGCAGCTCCTCGACCGTCGCGCTCGCCGTCACCGCGTAGCGCGCCGCGACGCGGGAGGACAGGAGCTCGCTCGGGTCGTAGACGGACACGAGCTCGACCCGTGACGTCTTCTCGAGCGCGGGAAGGTGCGCGACCTGTGCGATCCGGCCGCAGCCGATCACGCCGACGCGGAGGGAAGTGGACATCGTGTCTCCTTCAGTTGTGGGGATTCGAGGCGGTCTCGTCGGAAGCCGCCAGGGCGGCGCCGATCGCGGCCGCGTAGGGCCCGACCGGGTCGAGGGCGACGGTCGGCGCGGCCGTGACGGACGCGAACGGCCAGAGGGCGCGGAGGCTCTCCTCGATACGGGGGACGAGGATGTCGGCTGCGCCATGCGCGATGCTCCCGCCGAGGAAGACGATGTCGGGCTCGACCGTCACGCAGAGGGCGCGGATCGCGCGGGCGCAGAGCACGGCGGCCTGGTCGAGGAGGCCGAGGGAGGTGGCGTCGGCCTCCCTCGCGAGACGGACCACGTCCTTCGCCGCGATCGTCTCCGCCGCCTCGGCGAACGTCCGCAGCGCGTCCGATGCGGTCCCGTCGAGAACGGCGCGGCGGGCGAGCGCGGCGAGTCCTCGGCCGCCCGCGTACTGCTCGAGGCATCCGGAGCTCCCGCACACGCACGGCTCGCCGGTCGGGCCAGCGACCGGGGCGTGGCCGAGCTCCGTGGCCAGCCCTGCGCGACCGCGGATGGAGCGACCCGCTGTGACGATCGCGCCGCCGATCCCCGTGCCGATCGCGAGGAGCACGGCGTCGGTCACGTCCTCGCCGTGCGAGAGGCGGCGATCGTGGAGGACCGCCCGCAGGGTCGCCTCGGCGTCGTTGCAGACGCCCACCGGGTTCGGGAGCCTTCCCCTGAGCGCCGCGGCGAGATCACCGTTCAGGTCGAGGGTCGCGCCCTGCGCGACCGAGCCGTCTCGGCGGACGAGTCCGGCGACCGAGACGCCGACGGGCGCCGAGGTCGGGGCACCCGGAAGGGCGGCGGCCGTCTCGGCGAGAAGGCGAGAGACGGCATCGATGCCGCGGGCCGAGTGCTCATTCCAGCTGCGGGCGCGCACGTGTCCCTCGGCGTCGACGAGCGTCGCGGCGACCTTGGTGCCGCCGATGTCCAGTCCGATTCGCACACCAGCCTCACTTTCGAATAGAACCGTATCAGCATTTGAATGCTTTCGAGTGCTTGTCATTTGGGTCCGAATGCGTCACTCTGCTGAGGACCACCCCGCCGGCAAAGGAGTCTCAGTCATGGTGTCGTTCTCTCTCACGGGCAAGTCAGCCCTCGTCACGGGTTCCGCGCAGGGCATCGGGTACGGCGTCGCCGACGGGCTGCTGGATGCCGGCGCCGACGTCGCGATCGTCGATCTGCCCGGCGCCGACCCCGCGGCGTCCGCCGCCGCGTTGAGCGACGCGCACGGACGGGAGGTGGCGCACTTCGCGTGCGACGTGACCGACTCCGCCGCCGTCGCCGAGATGGTGCCGGCCGTCGCCGAGCTCCTCGGCGGGCTCGACATCGCCGTCAACAACGCGGGTGTCGGAAACGCGGGGCCGGCCACGGAGACGACGGACGAGGAGTGGCGCCGCGTGTACAGCGTGAACGTCGACGGCATGTTCTCCTGCTGTCGGGAGGAAGGGCGGTGGTTCCTCGAGCACGGCGTGCGCGGGTCGATCATCAACACGGTCTCGATCTCGTCCTTCTTCTCCGTGCCTCAGTACCAGGCCCCGTACAACTCCTCGAAGGCGGCGGCGTGGGGACTCACCAGGACCCTCGCCTCCGAGTGGGGGCCCCATGGGATCCGCGTGAACTCCGTGAGCCCCGGCTTCACGCTCACCCCCATGGTGGAGACGCCGCGGATGAAGCCGCAGCAGGACGGCTGGAAGAAGATCACCCCGATGGGGAAGCTCGCGACCATCGACGACCTCGTCGGCGCGTACGTCTACCTCGCGGGCGATGCCGCCGGCCACGTGACCGGCGCCGACATCATCGTGGACGGCGGCCTCACGCTGCGGTGAGTGCTCGCGGCCGGGTGCCGTCGTTCCGCACCCGGCCGCGAGAGGTCGCTCAGATCGACGATGTGAACGCGCCCTCGACGGGCAGCACGATCCCGTGCACGTACTCCGACTCGTCGCTCATCAGCCAGCAGGCGGCGCTCGCGATCTCGTCGATCTCCGCGTAGCGGCCGGCGGGGATGTTCGCGAGCACGCGCTGCCGGTAGCGCATCGGATCGTCCGGCGTCTGCATCTTCTCGGTCGCGTGCATCATCGGCGCGTTGACCGGACCGGGGGCGAGGGTGTTCACGCGGACACCGAGGCCGGCGACCTCCGCTGCGGCGATGCGGGTGATCCCGACGACGCCGTGCTTCGATGCGCCGTAGGCGCCGTGCTCGGCGTGACCGATGATCCCGGCGACCGATGCGGTGTTGACGACGTTGCCGTATCCGCGCTCGATCATGTGGGGCAGCGTGTAATGGAGACCGTAGAAGACGCCATCGAGGTTGACGGAGATGACCTTTCGCCACACCTCGGGGTCGTAGTCCACGATCGAGACCATCGTTCCGTTGGTCGCGGCGTTGTTGAAGAGGATGTCGATCTTCTCGAAGCGCTCGAGGGCCGCGTTGACGTACCCCTTGACCTGTTCGGGGTCGCTCACATCCGCGGTGACGGCGATCGCCGTGCCGCCGTCCGCCGCGATCTGGTCGCGGACGCGCTCCGCTCCGTCCGGGGACGCGTCGACGGCGACGACGGAGGCGCCCTGCTCCGCCAGCCTGCGGGCCGTGACCGCCCCGATGGCGCCCGCGGCTCCGGTGACGATGGCGACTCTGCCGTCGAAGCGTGCGGGCGTGTCCTGCGCTGTGCTCATGTCTCTCCTCGGAGTTCGCTACTTCCCTGATGCCTCCGGGGTGGTCCCGGCGACGGTGACGGTGACCTCGCTCGCGCGAGCCCACTCGGACAGCTGCTCGTCGTGCTGGTCCGTGACGATCTGGTCGACGGAGGTCAGCGGGCAGACCTCGACGAAGTCCGTGAGCCCCACCTTCGAGTGGTCCATCGGGATGACCACCCGCGCGGCCCGGCTCGTGACGGCGCTCTTGATCTCGGCCTCGCTGATGTCGGCGGCGAAGACGCCGTCCCCGTTGGTCCCCGTCACGCCGATGAAGGCGAGATCGACGCGGAACTGCTCGAGGCTGCGCATCGCCAGCGGGCCGACGAAGCAGCGGCCCTGGGGGCGGTAGCGGCCGCCGAGGACGACCGGATGCTCCTCGACCCTGCCGCTGAGGACCTCCGCGATCGTGAACGAGTTGGTGATGACCTTGACGCCCTGAGGGGCGCCCTCCGCGCGGTCGGCGAGCAGGAGCGCGATCTGCATCGTCGTCGTCCCGCCGTCCAGGAAGATCGCGTCCCCGTGATCGATGAGCTCGAGGCAGGCCCTGGCGATGCGCTGCTTCTCGGCGACGAACTTCCGCTCCCGCTCGTCGACGGGCACCTCGGTCATCGGCCCGCGGGCGACCGCGCCGCCGTGTGCTCGGCGCAGCAGGTGACGCGCTTCGAGATCGGCGATGTCCTTGCGGATCGTGGGCTCGGTGACGTCGAACTCGCGCGCGAGCTCGGACGTGCGCATGCGCCCCGCTCGCTGACGAGTCGCCAGATGCGCTCGCGGCGCTCCATCACGAAGGCGTCGCGCGGAGGTGTCGTCGGCTCTGACATCGGTTCTCCTGTTCCTGAGTGGTGCTCGAGCGGGCCCATCGTACTGTCGGGCATCGCCCGGGCTTCTTGACAAGAGAGGTTTGATTTGCTTTGTTACACGCTAACAGAAGTAAACGAAACCGGATACGGTACTAGACGAAACTCTCCGGGTAGTGGCTCGCGCAGCGATGCGCGGAGCCATTGTTCACAAGCAGAACAGAGGGTCGGCGCAGGCGAGGTCGCCTCCGCGAA
This sequence comes from Microbacterium sp., assembly GCA_052092505.1. Classification (GTDB taxonomy): domain Bacteria; phylum Actinomycetota; class Actinomycetes; order Actinomycetales; family Microbacteriaceae; genus Microbacterium. Next base: position 6,501 of record JBQDDT010000002.1, read on the forward strand.
ATCCTTGACCTTCACTCTCTTCAATGTTTATGTTGTAAACAACAATGTCGTTACAGGAGGCCCACATGATCCAGTCGCGCATGCGGCGAACGGCGCTCGTGCTCACCGCGACCGTCGCACTCGCCGTTCCACTCGCAGGTTGCCAAGGCGGTGACTCCGGAGATGGCGGGGGGAAGATCGTCGTCGCCTCCGTGAACAACGGACCGATGATGACCCTGCAGGAGCTGGCGCCGAAGTTCACCGAGGAGACGGGCATCGAGGTCGAGTTCGTCATGCTGACCGAGAACGACATCCGCTCGAAGATCCAGCAGGACGTCGCGGTCGGCAGCGGTCAGTTCGACGTCGTGACGCTCGGCACATCGGACGCCGGCACCTATCTCGACTCCGGATGGACGGAGGCGCTCCAGCCCTACATCGACGAGATGTCGGACGAGGAGAGGGCCGACTACGATCCGGACGACCTGATCTCGGGCACGGTCGACGCCTTCTCCTCCGAGGAGCAGGGCATGGCTGCGCTCCCGCTCTACGGCGAGAGCACGATGATCATGTACCGTCAGGATCTCTTCGACGAGGCCGGACTGACGATGCCGGAGAAGCCGACGTGGGACGAGGTCGCCGAGTACGCCAAGGAGCTGAACGACCCGTCGAACGGAACCGTGGGCATGGCGATCCGCGGGAAGGCCGGCTACGGCGAGAACATGTACGTGTTCAACTCGATCATGAACGCGTACGGCGCGCAGATCGCCGACACGGACTGGAACGCCGGGTACGACTCCCCCGAGATGACGGAGGCCTGGGAGTTCTACCGCGACCTGCAGCAGGAGGCGGGCGCTCCGGAGGCGTCGTCGAACGGCTACACCGAGACGCTGAACCTCATGTCGAGCGGCAAGGCGGCGATCTACTACGACGCCACCGTCTCGGCAGACGTCTTCGAGGGAGACGACTCGGCGGTCAAGGGCAAGATGGGGTACGCGATGGCGCCGTCCGGCCCGGGGAAGGACAACACCCAGACCGTCGGCGGGTGGGGCATCGGGCTGACGTCCTCGTCCAAGAACAAGGACGCGGCCTTCGAGTTCATGACCTGGGCGACGTCGAAGGACTACGTCGAGCTCGTCGCGCAGGAGAAGGGCTGGCTCAACGTGCTCACGGGGGCCAGGGCCTCGACCTACCAGGCGGAGGAGTACCAGGAGGTCGCGCCCTACGCCGAGCTCGTGCTCGATTCGCTGGAGAACGTCGACTTCGCCCATCCCGCCGTCGAGGACACCCCGTACGTGGGCAACTCGCTCCCGACGATCCCGGAGTGGTCGGGCCTCGGCGAGCAGATCGGACAGGTCCTCTCCGACTACATCTCCGGCAGCGGCTCGACCGACGACGCGCTGGGCAAGGCGCAGAAGGCCGCGACGCAGGCCTTCGAGGACGGCGGCCGGACGGGCTGATCCCGTCACGGTGTGCGGGCGCCGCGCGCGGCGCCCGCACACCCCACGTCCCCCGACCGCCGGAAGAGACCGAAGGCCTATGAC
>JBQDDT010000002.1:8030-47389 GCA_052092505.1 Microbacterium sp.
AACCCGGAAACGGGTCAATCTCCTCACCGTCCCAGGGCTGATCGTCGTCCTGATCGTCACCCAGGTGCCGTTCGCCGTCACGATCGTCCTGTCGCTGCTGAGCTGGAACATCAAGCGTCCCGACCTGCCGGTGCGGTTCACCGGCGTGGACAACTATGCGTATCTGTTCGCGGACGGCGACTTCTACACCGTCCTGTGGAACACGGTGAAGATCACCGGCATCTCCCTCGTGATCGCTCTCGTGCTCGCATTCCTGCTCGCGCTGGCGTTCAACCAGGACTTCCGGGGCGTCTCGATCGCCCGGTCGCTCCTGATCATCCCCTACTTCGTCATGGAGCCGGTGATCGGGATCGTCTGGAAGACGCTGATCCTCAGCCCCTCGTTCGGGATCAACGACGTCGTCGCCGGCTGGTTCGGCATGGAGCCGATCTCGTTCTTCAGCGCGGAGAACGCGCTGATGACGATCATCATCCTGTGCGTGTGGCAGTGGACGCCGTTCCTCTTCCTCATCCTGCTCGCGGGCCTCCAGAGCCTGCCGGAGGACGTCATGGAGGCGGCCAAGGTCGACGGGGCCGGCTTCTTCCGGCAGATCTGGTCCTTCGTCATCCCGCTCATGAAGCCGTTCTTCAAGGTGGCCGGAATGTTCGGCCTCATCAACCTGCTCAAGGTCTTCGGCATCATCTTCGTCACGACGCAGGGCGGGCCGGGCGTCTCCTCGGCGAACCTGCCGTACTACGTCTACCGGACGGCATTCTACGACTGGCAGGTCGGTCGGTCCGCCGCCATCTCGGTGGTGATGGTCGTGCTCACCCTGATCGTCATCACCTTCTTCTTCCGCGCACAGAAGGACGTGATCAAGCGATGAGTCTCATCCGCAACGCGCCGGCCAGGAGGACGCTGCGCCTGCTCGGAGCGATCGGGCTGTTCGCGATCGCGATCGCGTACGCCTTCCCGATCCTCTACATGGCGTACTCGTCGTTCAAGCCGGAGCAGCAGATCGCCCCGCCGTCGCTGGCCTTCACACCCACGCTCGACAACTACCGGGCGGTCGTGAACGCCGACCTCCTCTCGCACCTGAACAACTCGATCGTGGTGACGCTCGGGACGGTCGTGCTGACCCTGATCCTCGGGGTGCCGATCGCGTACACGATCGTCTTCGGGCGGCTGCGCAACCCGACGGCGCACTTCAACTGGTACATCACCACGACGCTCCTGCCCGCCGTGGCCGTGATCATCCCGCTCTACCTCGTGATGAACTGGCTGGGGCTGCTCGACTCGGTGATCATGCTGATCCTCCTGTACACGTCGATCGGCATCCCGCTCATGGTGTGGATGTGCACGACCTACATGTCGGACGTCCCGGCCTCCATCCTGGAGGCGGCGCAGCTCGACGGCTGCACGCGCGGACAGGCGTTCGTCCGGGTGATCCTGCCGATCATCAAGGGGGGACTGATCTCGACCTCGCTGCTCGTGTTCATCACGACGTGGAACGAGTTCCTGTTCGCCGTGTCCTTCACCTTCACCGAGTCGGGCACCCTCCCGGTCTACATGAACCGCTTCATGACGCAGCAGGGACTGTTCTGGGGCAAGATGTCGGCCGTCGCGACGATCGCGATCCTCATTCCGGTCGTCCTCGGATTCGTCGCGCAGAGGAGCCTCGTCAAGGGCCTTCTCAGCGGCGCAGTGAAGGAGTGAGATGACTCCCTCGGACAGCCGCGCATCGATGAGGGCGGCGGTGATGACCGCGCCGGGCCGTATCGAGATCGAGTCGCGTCCGATCCCGGAGATCGGGCCGGACGACGTCCTCGTGAAGGTGGCGTACGTCGGGGTCTGCGGCTCCGACATGGCCCTGTTCCAGAACGGCTACATCGGTGAGAGCGTCGTGCCGGGGCCGATGGTGCTCGGCCATGAGGCGTCGGGCACGGTCGCCCGGGTCGGCAGCGCTGTCGACGACCTGCGGGAGGGGCAGCGGGTCGCGCTCGAACCCGGCGTCCCGTGCCTGCGCTGCGAGCTCTGCAGGGAGGGGCGCTACAACCTCTGTCCCCACGTGCACTTCTGGGCGTCGCTCCCCGTGCTCGAGGGGGCGTTCCAGGAGTATGTCCGTCACCCCGCCGCCTTCTGCCACCCGCTCCCCGACAGCGTCGGACTGATCGACGGGGCCCTCGTGGAGCCGCTGTCCGTCGCGTTCCACGCCGTCGACCGCTCCGAGGCGGGTCTCGGGGAGTGCGCCGTCGTCCTGGGCGCCGGCGCCATCGGACTGCTCACGCTGCTCACGCTGCGTGCGGCCGGTGTGCACGACGTCGTGGTCGTCGACGTCGTCGGCAACCGGCTCGAGCTCGCGGCCCGGCTGGGGGCGCGCGTCGTCGACGCGAGCCGAGCGGATGATCTCGGCGGTGCCGTCGTCGACCTGCTGGGACGCGAGCCGGACACCGTGTTCGAGACCGCCGGCTCCGCCGTGACGATGGATCAGTCGATCCGTCTCGTGCGCCGCGGCGGCCGGATCGTCTTCGTCGGCTACACCAAGGACGGTCGCGCCGATCTGAACGTCAACCTCCTCATCGACAAGGAGGTGTCCCTCGTCACCGTCTTCCGTTACCGGAACACCTATCCGAAGGCGATCGCCGCCGTCGCCTCCGGCGCGATCCCGCTCGGCGAGCTCGTCTCGGCGATCCATCCCCTCGAGGAGACGCAGCGCGGTCTCGAACGCGCGGTGCACGACAAGGCGCACGTCACGAAGTGCGTCGTGCGCGTGGATCCGGACGCATGACGGCGGGGTCGTCCTCCCTGGTCGCCGGCGTCGACTACGGGAGCGACGCGGTGCGCGTCTCCGTGCACGACGCGCACTGCGGCGCGCACGTCACGACCGCCAGCCGCAGGTATCCGCGCTGGGCGGAGGGCGCGTGGTGCGATCCCCGTCTGAACCGCTTCCGGCAGCACCCGCTCGACCACATCGAGACGCTGGAGGCCTGCTTCGCGGAGATCGCCGAGCGGATCGGGCCCGGCGCGATCCGCTCGATCGCGATCGATGCGACGGGGTCGAGCCCGGTGCCGGTCGATGCGCACGGGGTCCCGCTCGCGCTCCTTCCCGAGTTCGCGGATGATCCCGACGCGATGGTCTGGCTGTGGAAGGACCGCTCCGCCGCTGCGGAAGCCGGCGAGGTCGACCGCGCGCTGTCGGGCGCCGACCCCGACCACACGATGTATCAGGGCGCCTACAGCTCGGAATGGTGGTGGGCGAAGATCCTGCGCGCCGTGCGGACGAATCCGCGCATCCGCCGCCACGCCGTCTCCTGGCTCGAGTACTCGGACTGGCTGCCGAACATGCTCGTCGGAGCGGACGACGTCGGCCGCTTCGCGCGGAACGCGTGCGCCGCGGGGCACAAGGCGCTTCACGTGCGGCGCCTCGGGGGGATGGTCCCGTCGCGAGCGCTGGCCGCGCTGGATCCGCACCTCGCCGAGGTCGCCGAGACGTTCCGCACCCCGCCGGTACCTGCCGGAACGCCCATCGGGACGCTCAGCCCTCGCTGGGCGGAGCGGCTCCGCCTGGGCGAGGAGGTGGTCGTGGGCATGGGGTCCCTCGACGCCCACGCGGGGGCGGTCGGCGCGGGCATCGGCCGCGGCAGCCTCGTCAAGGTGATGGGGACGTCCACCGTCGACATGTTCCTGACGGACGAGGCGACCGTCGAAGGCAGGGATCTGCGGAGGCTGTGCGGGATCGCGGAGGACTCGATCGTGCCGGGGCACCTGGGCGGTGAGACGAGCCAGGCCGCGTTCGGCGATCTCCTCGCCTGGTACCGGGGTCTTCTCACATGGCCGCTTCGGCATCTCGCGCAGCGGCATCCCGATGCGGAGACGGGCGGGGACGGGACGGCGGAGTTGCTCGCGGCGCTCGAGGCGGAGGCCGTGCGGCGCGAGCCGTCGTCGATCACCGCGCTCGACTGGATCAACGGGCGCCGGTACCCCGACCCCGACGAGTCCGCGAGCGGCGCGCTTCTCGGGCTGCGGATCGGGCACGACGCGGTCGACGTCTACCGCGCGCTCGTCGACGCCGCCGTGCTCGGCAGCAGGGCGATCTTCGAGGGGCTCGCGGAGCAGGGGCTCCGCTTCGATCGCGTCATCCTCGTCGGCGGCATCGCGAAGCGCTCGCCCCTGATCTGCCAGAGCGTCGCGGACGCGCTCGACGTCGATGTCGAGGTGTGCGCCGCCGACGAGGTGCCGGCCGCCGGCGCGGCGATGTACGCGGCCTGCGCCGCGAGCTTCTTCGCGGACATCCCCGCCGCCCAGGCCGGGATGCACGGCGGGATCGCGGCGCGCTACCGGCCCTCTCCTGAGGGGGGCGCACGGATGCGCGACGCCTTCGCGGCATATCGCGCCGCCGGTAGACTCGCCCGGGAGCTGAAGGACGGGGTCGGCGTCCTTCCGACGCGGGGAGGAAGCTGATGCGCGGTCCCCAGCGGGTCAACCCCGACGAGGTGCTCGGGATCATCCTCCAGCGGGCCCCGATCTCGCGTTCCGACCTCGCGCGCGAGACCGGTCTCAGCCGCGCGGCCGTCACGCTGCTCGTGCAGGAGCTGAGCGCCCTCGGGATCGTCGAGGACAACATCCCGACCGTGTCGGCGACGGGTCGCCGGGCGACCGGGATCCGGCTGGACCTGCGGCGGTTCCACATGGTCGCGCTGCGCATCAACCGCTACGCCCTGACGCTGCGAGTCTTCGACGGCTCTGGGCGCTCGGTCGAGACGGTCGACGTCCCCATCGATCCTGACATCCGGATCGGCGAGCTGCTCGCTCTCATCGAGTCGGCGCTCCGGGAGCTGCTCGCCCAGCACGACGAGCGCTTCCTCCTCGGGATCGTGCTGTCCACCCTGGGGTGGCTGTTCGAGACCGACGGCGAGATCATCCTCCACACCGACGGGTTCGCGGAGCTCGGCAAGCGCGATCTCCGCGCCGCGGTGCGGGAGATGTTCCCCGGCGTGCCGGTCCTTCTCGAGCACGACGCGAAGACCAGCGCGCTCGCCGCCTATCAGGATCACGTCGCGGAGACCGGTCGTGAGCCGGCCTGCCTGCTCAACATCGTGGGCGGCATCGGGTTCGGCGGCGGGATCATCATCGACGGCAAGATCTTCCGGGGCAGCCACGGCGTCGCCGGCGAGGTGGGGCACCTCGGGATCAACTTCAACTCGTCTCTTCACACCAGGGACATCGAGAAGAAGGACTTCAACGGGCTCTTCGAGGACTACGCATCGCCGCGCGCGCTGCGTCGCCACGTGACGAACCGCCTCATCGACTTCCCGGAGTCCTCGCTCAGCGAGGCCTCGACGCCGGACGACATCCACGCGGCGTTCGAGGCGGGCGATCCGCTCGCGGTGTGGGCCATCGAGCGCGTCTGCCGGCTCACGGCGTACGGGCTGGCGGGCCTGTGCTTCGTGCTCGATCCCGACGTGATCGTGCTCGGAGACGCCTTCCCCGCCTCCGACGTCGTGCTCGCGCGCATCAGGGCCGACCTGGCCGACTATCTGCCGTCGACGATCATGGATCATCTCGAGGTGAAGATCTCGCACCGGGGCACCGAAGGGGTGCTGTACGGCTCGTACGTCATGCTCATCCAGGCGTACCTCGCGGACGAGGCGCTCTACTCGCGGATCCAGGGCTCGCTCGTCGAGCAGCCCTCGTGATCGGGCGCGACGCCGCCCGTTCCGCGACATCATCAGGAAGGACCACCATGTCATCGCTCGAGTCGGGAGCCGCCGCCATCGTGACGGGCGCGGCGGGAGGGATCGGCCTCGCGATCGTCGAGGCCATCGCGCGGGAGGGGGTGTCCGTCGCGTGCTGGGATCGCGAGGGCGCGGCCTTCGAGCGGGCGGAGGCGATCTGCGAGCGCGCCGGCGTCGAGGCGCTGCGCGTCGAGGTCGATGTCCGCGATCGCGACGCGGTGGCCGAGGCCGCGCGTCGCTCGACGGCACTCGGGACGGTGCGGTACGCGGTGAACTGCGCCGGTGTGGACGACCTCCAGCCGACCGCGACCATGCCGACCGAGGACTGGGGTCGCGTGCTCGACGTCAACCTCGGCGGCGTGCTCTTCAGCTGCATCGCCGAGCGCGACGTGATGGCGGAGCAGGGCGGAGCGATCGTGAACATCGGCTCCGTGTCGGGAATGATCTACAACCGCGGGGCCGATCCGCACATCGGCTACACGGCGTCGAAGGCCGGAGTGATCCAGCTCTCCCGCGCGCTCGCGGTGGAATGGGTCCCCGACCGGATCCGCGTGAACGCGGTGAGCCCCGGGTACACGCGGACGGAGATGACCGACCGGAACCCCGCGGAGCGGAACCGGTACCTCGCCGACCAGGTGCCGATGGGGAGGATGGCCGAGGTGCGGGAGATCGCGGATCCGGTCGTGTTCCTCCTCAGCGACGGCGCCTCCTACGTGACGGGCGTGAACCTCCCGGTGGACGGCGCCCTGACGGCGTGGTGAGCGCTGGCCCGGCTACGCTCGTTGCGTGACCGACCCCGAGCCAGAGCCGAGCCGCGAGCGCTCGACGCACGGCGTCGGCCCGTGGCGGGGGGAGTGGCCCGACGGCGAGCACTTCGACCCGGAGCTCCTGCGTGAGGGCGACCCCCGCAACGTCGTCGACCGCTACCGGTACTGGCGGATGGACGCGATCGTCGCCGACCTCGACGCGCGCCGGCATCCGTTCCACGTCGCGATCGAGAACTGGCAGCACGACATGAACATCGGCTCGATCGTGCGCAGCGCGAACGCCTTCCTCGCGGAGGCCGTGCACATCATCGGACGCAAGCGCTGGAACCGCCGAGGGGCGATGGTGACCGACCGCTACCAGCACGTGCTCCATCATCCGGACGTCGCCTCGTTCGCCGCGTGGTGCGCTGACGCCGGTCTGCCGATCGTGGCGGTCGACAACGTCGGCGACGCCGTGCCCGTCGACCGCGCGGAGCTGCCGGAGCGCTGCGTCCTCCTCTTCGGCCAGGAGGGCCCTGGTCTGACGGACGAGGCGCTCGCCGCGGCGTCGTCGCACATCGAGATCACGCAGTACGGATCGACCCGCTCCATCAACGCCAGCGCCGCCGGCGCGGTCGTGATGTACGAGTGGTGCCGCCGCCACGCGTGAGCGCGACGGGGCCGCCGTGGCTCGAATAATTAATTAATTAATAAAAATACTTGACCTGGAGGCGGGAGCTTGCCAGGCTGTGTGAGACGCATTGACCGTTCAAGACGACGAGGACTTGTGCGACTCACGAAGAAACTCCTGGCAGCTGCTCTCGCGGCTGCGACCCTTCTCACCGCGGGGTGCGCGGGGCAGATCGGTGCGGACGGCCGCATCGGGATCGTCTACCTCAACGCGGAGGGCTATTACGCCGGTGTCCAGCGGGGCGTCGAGAACGCCTTCGCCGAGGACGACTCGAGCCCTCAGCTGATCCAGACGAACATCCAGTCGGACGCGTCGCGCGAGAGCACGTTCGTCGACACCATCAGCTCCGTCGCCGCCGACGCGCTGGTGCTGTCTCCGGCCTCTGCAACGGCTTCGATCCCGGCGGTGCGGCTTGCGCACGACAGCGGGATCCCCGTCATCTGCTACAACACCTGCCTCACCGACGAGGCCACCGAGGCCTACGTATCTGCCTACATCCTCGGGGACCCCGCCGAGTTCGGGGCCGTGTCCGGGCGTCAGATGGCGGCCTACTTCCAGGAGAAGGGGCTCACCGAACCGAAGGTCGGAGTCATCAACTGCGAGCAGTTCGAGGTGTGCATCCAGCGGCGAGAGGGCTTCGAGAAGGCGCTCCTGGAGGAGGTCCCCGGCGCTGATCTCGTCGCCAACCAGGAGGGGCTCACGCTGGACGAGGCGGTCGAGCGATCCGAGCAGATCCTCACGGCCCACGCCGACCTCGACGCGTTCTACGGCGAAGCCGGCTCGCAGATGCTCGGTGCGGTGAGGGCGATCCAGGCTCGCGGTCTCGAAGGAGACGTCACCGTGTTCGGCGGTGACATGTCGACTCAGGCCGCCCAGATGCTCGAGGACAACACCGTTCTCAAGGGCGTCGCCGACATCTCCGGGATCAAGGTCGGCGAGCTCACCGCCGAGGTGACGCGCGATGTCCTCTCGGGTGATGAGCCGGACGACGTGATCATCCCTGCACCCATCGACGAGTACTCCGGTGCGGACGCGGCAGCCGAGTGGCTCGAGACCCATCCGGACGGCATCCCGTGATCGACGACGGCACGATGGAGGATCGCCATGGCGCATGACACGAACCGCACCCTCGTCGAGGTCGAGGGCGCGACGAAGCACTACCCGGGAGTGAAGGCGCTGACCGACGCGACGGTCCGGATCGCCGCCGGCGAGGTGAGGGCTCTTCTCGGCCGGAACGGTGCTGGCAAGTCGACGCTGATCCGACTGCTGTCTGGCGTCGAGCAGGCCGATGCGGGCCGGATCTCGATCGACGGCGAGGAGCTCGGGGCGGGAGGCGTGCGCCGGGCGGGCGATCTCGGGGTCGAGACCGTCCACCAGGAGCTCAGTCTCGTCCCCACGATGACCGTGGCCGAGAACCTGTACCTCGGGAACTGGGAGCGCTCGGCGGGCCGGATCGACTACGCGCGGATGAGTCGCGAGGCGACGCGGGTGCTGAGCGAGCTCCGACTCCGCATCTCCCCCGACGCGCTGATCGAGGAGCTGCCGATCGCCGAGCAGCAGCTGGTCGAGATCGCGCGCGCGGTCCGGACCGAGCCCCGCCTGCTGATCCTCGACGAACCGACCAGTGCGCTGGCGGCCAGCGAGGTCGGAACCGTCCTGGAGACTGTTCGACGGATCGCCGAGCGCGGCGTGGCCGTCATCTATGTCAGTCACCGTCTCGACGAGATCCGCCAGGTCGCCACGAGCGCGACCGTGATGCGCGACGGTCGCGTCATCGAGACCGTCGACCTGGCCGAGACGACGACGACCGAGGTCGTGTCCCTGATGCTGGGTGAGGCGAGCGAGTCTCCGGCGGACCGCGTGATGCGCGATGTCGACCGCGGCGGGCGCCCCGTCCTGCGGGCGGAGCGGCTCGCTGTGGCGCCCAAGCTCGTCGAGGCGACGTTCAGTCTCCACGCCGGGGAGGTCCTCGGGCTCGCCGGCCTCATGGGGTCCGGCCGCAGCGAGCTCCTTCGCGCCATCGCCGGATTCGAGAAGGCCGCCGGCGGCACGGTGCGCGTCGACGATGCAGTCGTGCCGTTGGGCCGCCCGCGCGTGATGAAGCGTCTCGGCGTGGGCATGACACCGGAGGACCGCAAGAGCGGCGCGATCGTGCCGCTGCTCGGCGTCGACGAGAACCTCGTGCTGTCCGACTTCCGAGCTGTGAGCGCCGGTCCGACGATCCAGTGGGCGCGACTGCGCGGCGCTGCGCGGTCGCTCATCGACCGGCTCTCGATCGCGACGGCCGACGAGGAGACGCCGATCGTGAACCTCAGCGGCGGCAACCAGCAGAAGGCCGTCATCGGCCGCTGGCTGCACGCCGGGAGCCGCATTCTCCTTCTCGACGAGCCGACTCGCGGCGTCGACGTGAAGGCCAAAGAGGAGATCTATCGCCTCGTCCGCGAACTGGCGGACAAGGGCGCCGCGATCATCTTCGTCTCCGGGGAGCTCGAAGAGCTGGCCGCGGTCTGCGACCGCGTGCTCGTGCTCCGGAACGGTGTGCTCGAGGACGAGCTCATCGGGGAACAGATCACCACGGACTCCGTCATCGCCGCGGCGATGGCGACCGAAACCGCGTGAGGACGACGAGAGAGCAATCATGACCATCACCGCACCCACTCCGGCCACCACTCGCCGCCTCGGGAGACTCCGCGGGCACCGGCTGAACGAGATCGGCCTCGTGATCGCGATCGTCGTGCTGTACATCGTGCTCGGCACGATGGCCGCAGGGTTCCTCAGCCCGAGCAATCAGCTCGGGCTGCTCCGCGACGCCGCGACGATCGGGATCGCCGCCTGGGGCGTCACCCTCGTGATCATCGCCGGGGAGATCGACATCAGCGTGGGCCCGGCCGTCGCCTTCTCCTCTGTGCTCGTCGCACTCGGCAGCACGCAGTGGGGCCTCGGTATCGCCGGTGCGATCATCCTCACGCTGGTCCTCGGGACCATGTGGGGCGGGCTCGCCGGCTGGCTGCGAGCGTCGTTCGGCGTCCCGTCCTTCATCACGACCCTCGGCCTGTGGAGCGTTCTCGGGGGGCTCGGACTGTATCTCACGAGCGCGCTTCCCGTCGTCCTTCCCCGCAGCGGTCTCTTCGACGTGCTGGGCGGCAGCATCCTCGGGATCCCGACGGCCGCGATCGCGATGCTCATCCTGCTCCTGGTCTTCGTCTACGTCGCGAAGTACACCTCCTATGGGCGCTCCGTGTACGCGATCGGCGGCAACGCGGCTGCGGCGCAGCTCTCGGGCATCAACCTGAAGAAGGTGCGGATCCTCCTGTTCGCGACGACCGGGCTCCTCTCGGCCATCACGGGGATCTTCCTCGCCGCCCGGCTCGGTGCCGGATCGGGATCGGCGGCCGCCGGTCTCGAGTTCGATGTCATCGCTGCAGTCGTCATCGGCGGAACGGCGCTCGCCGGGGGTCGGGGATCGCTCCTCGGGACGTTCCTCGGCGTGGTGTTCATCACGGTGATCGGCAACGGGCTCGTGCTCCTGGGCGTCGACTCGTTCCTCCAGGATGTGATCCGCGGTGTCATCATCGTCGGAGCTGTGCTCATCAACGTATGGGCCGGCCGCCGCGGCAATGCCACCCGCACCAGCTGATCCGATCGACGCACAGAGAGGGATGACGATGACGCAGACGATGCGCGGGGTTTTCCTGCCGGGGGACTCGACCGCCGGTCTCCGCGAGCAGGACGTTCCGGAACCGGGCTACGGGCAGGTGCTGATCGAGGTCGGCGCCTCGGGGATCTGCGGCAGTGACATCGGCTACATCTATCGCGAGTACAAGACCCACAAGGGGGTCGACGGACCCGCGTACCGCGGGGTGATCAGCGGTCACGAGCCTTCGGGGCGGATCGTGGCCACGGGGCCAGGGTGCAGCACATACGGCGTCGGCGATCGGGTGATCGTCTATCACATCGCGGGATGCGGTCTGTGCGACAACTGCCGCCGCGGCTTCTACATCTCGTGCAGCTCCGACTCCCGCGCCTCCTACGGATGGCAGCGCGACGGCGGGAACGCGCCGTTCCTCCTCGCCGAGGAGCGCACGTGCATCGCCTTGCCGGACGAGCTGTCGTACGTCGACGGCGCGCTCATCGCCTGCGGCTTCGGCACTGCGTACGAGGGGCTGCGCAGAGTCGGCGTGAGCGGAGAAGGCGATCTCGTCGTCGTGGGGCTCGGCCCCGTCGGCCTGGCGGCCGGCATGATCGGTCGCGGCCTCGGCGCCCGTCGCATCGTCGGCATCGAGCCGTCGCCCGATCGGCGTGACTGGGCGGAGCGGCTGGGTGTCTTCGACGCCGTGCACGCGGCGGAGGAGCGAGAGGAAGCACTCGCCGCGGGCGGCTTCGCGTTCGCGATCGACGCCTCCGGCAGCGAGCCGGGTCGCTCGACGGCGCTGGAGCTGGCTGCGGAATGGGGGCACGTCTCTCTCGTCGGCGAGGGCGGACGTCTCTCGACCGAGGTGTCCGACACGCTCCTGCACAAGCAGCTCACCATCCACGCTTCGTGGGTGACCTCCCTTCCGAACATGGCGAAGCTCGCGGCGAACCTCGTCGCCTGGGGGCTTCGCCCCGAACGCATCGTCAGTGACCGATTCGCCCTCGATCAGGCGGACGAGGCGTTCGCGCTCGCCGCAGGCGCGAGCCGCGGCAAGGTCGTCTTCGAGATGACGGGAGTCGAATGACGGATCAGGAATCCGTCACGCTGCGCGTCGACGCGGCGGGCGGTGCACGGCCCGACGTCGTCTGGCTCGAGAGCGCTCGTCTGCGCCTCGGCTTCGTCCCGGCGCTCGGGGGACGTCTCCTCAGCGCACGGCTGGGCGACGTCGAGACGCTGTGGCGCGACGACGCGGTGCTCGATGACGACCTGCACCCGGTGACGGGACATGTCCCCGCCCCGCACGACGGCGAGATGAGCAGGTGGGTCAACTACGGCGGGGACAAGACGTGGCCGGCGCCCCAGGGGTGGTCCTCCCCGCAGGAGTGGGCCGGCCCGCCTGATCCGGTCCTCGACTCCGGCGCATACGCGTGGGAGGGCGAGCAGCACGAGGACGGATCCGCCGTCGTCCGGATGACGAGCGCGCCAGACCCGCGCACGGGGCTCGTTCTGGAGCGGCGATTCAGGCTCGGCCGGGGAGAGAGCGGCTACGACCTCCGCGTCACGGCGACCAACGTGTCAGGACGGTCCGTCCGTTGGGCTCTGTGGAACGTGTCGCAGCGCGCAGCCGGCCCCGTGGGCCAGGGGGGCGTGTGGGTCGATGTCGATGCCGACGCATCTGCCGACCCCGTGCCGCTGGTCGTCGGAACGGGCACGCCTGTGTGGGACGCGGTGGGCCCGGCGATGATCCGCGTTCCGCATCAGGACGTCGTCGGAAAGCTGGGGTTCCCCACCGCGTCCGGCCGACTGAGCCATGCCGCGGGTGGCACCACGACGACGATGACCTTCGATGCCGAACGCCTGGCCACCTACCCTGACCGTGGATCCAGGGCCGAGGTGTGGATGGAGCATCCCCTGGAGAGTCCGCTCGAGCATCTGGGCGGGTTGCGACCCAGCCATCGGATCGTGGAGATCGAGGTGCTCGGCCCTCTGCGGGACCTCGCGCCGGGCGAGACGATGTCGCTCGATGTCCGCGTCGACATGACGATCGGCGCCTCGGCGCCCGAAGGAAGCGGGGCAGCGTCGTGAGCGCCGAGGAGACCGCGGGCTGCGTAACCCTGATCACCGGCGCCGCGGCGGGGCTCGGACGGGCGACGGCGGCTGCCCTCGTCGCCCAGGGCGGCCGGGTCGCGCTGCTCGATCGCGATCGGGCCGTTCGCGACACCGCTGCGGAGCTCGGCCCCCGCGCCCGCGGGTACGTCGGCGATGTGGCCTCCGCCGACGACTGGGATCGCGTCGTCGCGGCGGCGCGCGACGAGCTGGGCCCGATCGCCGGCCTCGTGAGCAACGCCCTCGTGACCGACAGGACACCGCTCGACGCGATGAGCGAGGAGTCGTGGCGACGTCAGCTCGATGTCAACCTCACGGGTGCCTTCCATGGAGTCCGGGCCGTGCTGCCCGACCTTCTGCGCGTCGACCAGGGGCGGATCGTGATGGTCTCGTCCGTCCATGCGGCGTTCGGGCTCCCCGACGTGCCCGGCTACGCCGCGACGAAGGCCGGGATCACGGGGCTCACACGCCAGCTCGCGGTTCAGTACGGCCCTCAGGTGCGCGTCAACTGCGTCGTTCCCGGCCCGATCCTGACCGCGCAGTGGGACGACGTCTCCGACGACGCGCGCCGGCAGAGCGCATCGGAGACCGTTCTCGGCCGGCTGGGGCGGCCGGAGGAGGTCGCCTCCGCCATCGTGTTCCTCCTGAGCGAGCAGTCCTCCTTCATCACCGGATCCACGATCGCCGTGGATGGCGGGTGGAGCATCACGAAGAACTCCACGTGACGCGGAATGATGGCGGGGGAAAGGAAGTGCGGATGAGCGAGTACACGCGGCGCGGAGTGCACGGGACGACGGTCGAGGTCCTCGGGGCGCGGATCCTGGACGGCGGACTCGAGCCGGGAGAGACGCTGGATCTGCAGCGGATCGGGGCTGAGCTCGATGTGTCGATGACGGCTTTGCGCGAGGCGATCAAGGTGCTCACGGCGAAGGGACTCCTCGGTGCTCGACAGCGCCGAGGCACGTTCGTCCGACCGCGCAGCGAGTGGAACCTGCTCGACACCGATGTGATGCGCTGGCGTTACGCGTCCGGGAACGCCGGGACCCTGCTGCACGAGCTCCTCGAGGTGCGCGCGGTCGTCGAGCCGAGCGCGGCGGCTCTCGCAGCAGAGCGGAGGGGCGACGCCGACGTCGAGACCCTGCGGGAGGCCGTCGAGCAGATGGCTGCGGCGCATCCGGAGGACCCGGAGGCGATGATCGCCGCCGACGTCGCGTTCCACAAGGCACTGCTGCAGGCGACCGGCAATGAGCTGTTCGCCCAGATGGCGGTCTTCCTCGACCCCGCGCTGAGCCTGCGCGACGAACTGGTGCACGGTCACGACGTCGACGATCCGGTTCCGAGCCACGCCGCCGTCGTCGATGCGATCGACGCTGGCGACACAGAGGCCGCGCGTGACGCCATGGGCGCCCTTCTGGCGCAGAGCGCCGCCGATGCCGCCACCGTCCTGGACGACGAGGAGACGACACATTGAGGATCACCGCAGTCGACACGTTCGCGGCCGCACCCCGCTGGCTGTTCTGCCGCATCCGCACGGACGAGGGGATCGTCGGGTGGGGCGAGCCGATCGTCGAAGGGCGCAGCGCGTCGGTCCGGGCGGCGGTGGCCGAGCTCGCCGAGTACCTGGTCGGTCAGGATCCGCGGCGGATCGAGCAGCACTGGCAGGTGATGACCAAGGGGCACTTCTACCGCGGAGGACCCGTGTTCTCGAGCGCCGTGGCGGGGATCGACCAAGCGCTGTGGGACATCCTCGGGAAGTCCCTTTCGCAGCCTGTGCATGCTCTCCTGGGCGGCCACGTGCGCGATCGGGTGCGGATGTACGGCTGGGTCGGAGGCGACAACCCGACTGAGGTCGTCGATGCTGCGATCAGGCAGCGCGACGCCGGGATGACTGCGGTGAAGATGAACGGGACGGGTCGCTGGCCGCGCCTCGCCGACAAGGCCTCCCTCGACGCGGTCGTCTCGCGTGTCGCCTCCGTGCGCGAATCGGTGGGCGACGAGATGGACATCTGCCTGGACTTCCACGGGCGCGTCGGCGTCGCCGACGCGAAGCGTCTTCTGGGAGAGCTCTCACCGATCCGTCCGCTGTTCGTCGAGGAGCCGATCCTCAACGAGCACGCGATGCACATGAGCGATGTCGTGGCCTCCACGTCGATCCCGATCGCCACAGGGGAGCGGCTCTACGAGCGCGGTGCCTTCCTGCCGATGCTGGCGGCGGGCGTCGCGGTCGTGCAGCCCGATCTCTCCCACGCCGGCGGCATCTCCGAGGTCCGTCGCATCGGCGCTCTCGCCGAGCCGTATGGGGCGCTGCTCGCGCCGCATTGCCCGCTCGGCCCGCTGGCGCTCGCCGCGAGCCTGCAGGTGGCCTTCGCCACGCCGAACTTCCTCCTTCAGGAGCAGTCGATCGGCATCCACTACAACCGCGGTGCGGCCGAGCTCCTCGACTACGTGCTCGATCCGGCGCCGTTCCGGATCGACGACGGGTTCATCGAGCGCTGGGATGCGCCGGGGCTCGGGGTGGAGGTCGATGAGGACGCGGTACGTGAGGCCGACGCGCGGGCCGAGGAATGGCGGACGCCGCGGTGGGATCACCCGGACGGGTCGATCGCCGAGTGGTGAGCTCCGGCCGCCGATACGAGCACACCAGAGAAGGAGCGAGATCATGAGCTTGCGCACGCAGCTGGAGCAGCACCGTCTGCTGGCGATCATCCGCGGACGCGACGCCGACGCGAGCGTCGCCGCGTCCCGCGTCCTCGTCGAGGAGGGCATTCGGATGCTCGAGGTGTCCTTGACCAGCGCCGATGCCCTCGACGTCATCCGTCGGGTGTCGGACGAACTCGGCGAGGACGTCCTTCTCGGGGCGGGTACGGTCCTCACCGAGCGCGACGTCGAGGCTTCCGTCGCCTGCGGCGCCTCCTACGTCGTCACGCCGGCGGTCGCCGCGTCCATTCCCGCTGCCGTGGAGAGAGGGATCCCCGTGCTGGCGGGTGCCCTCACGCCGAGCGAGATCGTCGCGGCATTCGAGGCGGGAGCGGACGCCGTGAAGATCTTCCCTGCTTCGGCTCTCGGCCCGAACTACGTGAAGGACCTCCGCGCGCCGTTCCCCGAGGCACCTCTCGTTCCGGTGGGCGGAGTCGATGCGGAGCGGGCGCGGCACCACCTCGCTCTGGGTGCGACGGCGGTGGGCGTCGCGAGCCCGCTCGTGGGCGACGCGGCCGATGGAGGAGACCTCGACGCCCTGCGTGCTCGCGCTCGTGCCTTCGTGGAGGCGGTGGGCGCATGACGGTCGACGTCGTCACCGCGGGGGAGATCATGGTGGCCGTCCGCTGCGACGGGCTGCTCCGGCTCGGTCAGCGGGCGCAGCTGTCGATCGCCGGTGCCGAGGGGAATGTCGCGATCGGGCTCGCCAGGCTCGGTCACGATGTCGCCTGGGCCGGTCGGGTGGGCGACGACGAGGCCGGCGCGCTTGTGCGGCGCACGCTGCGGGCCGAGGGTGTCGGGCTCGAAGCCGTGGTCGTCGACGACGAGCGCGAGACCGGGCTGCTCACGAGCGAGCAGCGGATGAGCGACCGGATGCGCGTCGAGTACCACCGCCGCGGGTCCGCCGGATCGCGCTGGTCCGAGAGCGACGTCGCCCGCGCGCTGGCACTTCACCCGCGGATCGTGCACGTCACGGGCATCACGCCGGCGGTCTCCGACGAGGCACGCGCCGCGACGGTGCTGCTCATCCGGTCCGCCGCCGAAGCCGGCGTGCGCGTGAGCATCGATGTCAACTATCGCTCACGGCTCTGGTCCCGCGAGGAGGCGGCGCGCGTCATGGCGCCTCTCGTCCGATCGGCGTCGATCGTCATCGCGTCCCCCGACGAGCTGGAACTCGTCGCGACGGACCCCGCGGAGCTGCTCGCCGCCGGTGTCGATGAGGTGGTGCTGAAGGACGGCGCGAGGGGCGCGAGGGCCCACACCGCTGATGGTGAGACGGCGTCGAGTGCGAAGGCGGTCCGGGCGGTGGATGCCGTGGGGGCGGGTGACGCCTTCTCGGCCGGCTACCTCTCCGGTGTCCTCGACGGCGGCTCGGTGTCGGAGCGCCTCGAGCGTGCTACCCGGCTCGGCGCCTTCGCGGTGACCAGCCGTGGCGACTGGGAGGGGCTGCCGACGAGGGGCGAGCTCGCCATGCTCGACGACGCCGACGGAGCGGTGGCACGATGAGTGCGCTCACGAGCCCGTGGCGAGCGCTGGCCGATCCTCCGCGCGAGCTCGGCGAGGGCGCGCGTTTCGTGGCAGGAAGATTCGTGTTCGTGGACCTGCTGGCCGGCCGCGTCTACGAGACGGAGGGCGAGCCGGGGACGCTGAGTCGTGAGCTTCTGCGACGGGCGCGGCCGATCGGGGCGCTCGCGCCGCGCACCGGGGCCCGGGGATGGGTCGCCGCGACCGGCGACGGGGTCGCGCTGCTCGGCGACGAGGCGGCGTCGGATGTCTGGCTCGCGCACCCCGCGGCAGGCGGAGCACGGGATGCCAGGATGAACGACGCCTGCGCCGACCGATGGGGCCGGTTCTGGGCAGGCACGATGCCCTACGAGTCCGTTCCTGGTGGCGGTGGGCTCGTGCGCGTCGATCCAGACGGGTCGACGAACAGGGTCGGGCCCGCGCTGTCGATCCCGAACGGTCCTGCCTTCTCGCCCGACGGGCGCACCATGTACCTGGCGGACACCCCGACCGGCACGATCCTCGCCTTTCCCCTGCGCGGCGACGAGAGCGACCCGGGAGAGCCGACGTCGTTCGCGACCGTGACGGGCGGCGGACCCGACGGGATGACCGTCGATGCCGAAGGCGCCGTGTGGGTGGCGGTCTGGGGCGCGGCAGAGGTGCACCGGTACGGGGTGGACGGGATGCTCCTCGAGCGCATCCCTCTCCCGTGCAGGCAGCCGACCAGCGTCGCGATCTCGACGCACGCGCCGTACCGGGTTCTGGTGACGTCCGCGACCGCGGAGCTCGATGCCCCGGGGGTCGACGACGGTCGCACCTTCGTCGCGGACACCGCGGTGGCGGGGCTTCCCGTCGGGACCTTCGGGGGATAGCTCAGCGGTCGCAGGTGCCGGTGATCTCGAGCACGTGGTCCTCGGCCGCGGCGAGGCTCATGTCGACGCGGAGGTCGAGCCGGTCGCCCTCGAGCGTGCCGCTCGTGGCGTCCGACTCCCGATCCTGCGCGAGGGACTCCCCGTCGATCGACAGGTGGAACAGGCTCGGCGTGACAGAACCGGCGTCGTCGACCTCGATGATGCCGCGGAGCGCGTTCTCCGCCGCAGGGTCCTCTGCGCCCGCCGTCTGGATCGTGGCCAGGTCGTTCCCCCAGACGCACGTCGCGGTGGCCGCCCAGTCGTCGCCGAGCTCCTCGCCGTCGAGCGTGAGCGTCACGGTGCCGATCGACGCCTCCTCGTCCTCCGGTGAGGCGGCCGGGGTCTCCTCCGGCGTCGCGCTCTGCTCCTCCTCCGGCGAGGCGCTCGACTCCGGCTCCTGCGGTCCGACCGGCGGCGATGCGCACGCCGCGAGCGCGAGCGACAGGGCGATGAGCGGTGCGACGGCGGCTCCGGGGCGGTTCATGCGTCTCCCGATCGGCATGTGATCGTCCTATCGTAGGGCCGCGGCTCCGGCGGGGAGCTGACGCCCGCCTTTAAAGATGGTACCTTTCTGAGCCGAAGGTGCTATCTTTATCAGCGCCGCACGATCCGCACGACGATGTCGGGAAGGTTGCTCACATGACGCGCGACGCCCTCTCCGTGGTGGTGGCAGACGCGAATCTGCTGCCGCACCGGGCCCAGCTCGAGAAGTCCGTCCCCGCCGGGACGCAGGTCACCTGGCTCGACCGGTTCGACGAGGCCGCGGTCGCCGCGGCGCTCCCCGGAGCCGACGTGCTCGTGGGGGCGCGGTTCACGCCGGCGCTGGCCGAAGCGGCCGACGCCCTCCGGCTCGTTCACGTCGCCGGCGCCGGTTACGACGGCATCGACCACGAGGCGCTCCCCGCCGGCGTGCGCGTGGCCAACACCTTCCACCACGAGGGCTCGATCGCCGAGCACGTCGTCGCCACGACGATCATCCTGCGCCGCCGCATCCTGGAGCAGGACCGCGCCCTCCGCGATGGCCGCTGGGCCACCTCGGTCTACGAGCCGGAGCGCGCGCAGGTGTCCTCGCTCGAGGGCGCGACGGTCGGCTTCGTCGGCTTCGGGCACATCGGCCGTCGCGCCTGGCAGGCCTACCGCGCCCTGGGCGCCCGCGGCCGGGTGGTCTCGCGTTCCGGCACCGTGCCGGACGATCTGCGGGGCGGGCTCGACGCGGTCGCGTGCCTGGACGGTCTCGACGACCTCCTCGCCGCATCCGACATCGTCGTGCTCTGCCTGCCGCTGAACGACGAGACGCACCACCTCATCGGCGCCGCCGAGCTGGCGCGGATGCGGGACGACGCGCTCCTCGTCAACGTCGCCCGCGGTCCGGTCGTCGATCCCGACGCGCTGCACACCGCGCTGAGCGAGCGGCGGATCGGCGGTGCCGTGCTCGACACGTGGTACTCGTACCCGGCATCCGGCTCCCGCGGCCGCCCGGCCGAGCAGCCGTTCGAGGAGCTCGACGGCGTGATCCTCACCCCGCACTCGTCCGGCGTCACGGCCCAGACGTTCCAGGGGCGCGTGCGCGACATCGCCGCGAACATCACGCGCCTCGCGCACGGCGAGGAGCTCGAGCGGGTGGTGATCTCCCGATGACCGACCGCATCCGCTCCGCCGAGGTCCTCCTCACGAGCCCCGGCCGCAACTTCGTCACGCTCAAGGTCGTCACCGAGGACGGCGTCATCGGATGGGGCGACGCGACCGTCAACGGGCGGGAGCTCGCGGTCGCCGCCTATCTGCGCGATCACGTCGCGCCCCTCCTCGTGGGTCGCGAGGCCGACCGGATCGAGGACACCTGGCAGTACCTCTACCGGGGCGTGTACTGGCGCCGCGGCCCGATCACCATGGCGGCGATCGGCGCCGTCGACCTCGCGCTGTGGGACATCAGGGGCAAGACGCTCGGTCAGCCCGTGTACAACCTCCTCGGCGGCGCCGTGCGCGACCGGATCCCGAGCTACACGCACGCGACGGGCTGGAGCATCGAGGAGCTGAAGGACTCCGTCGACGACGCGATCTCCCGCGGCTTCCGCGCTGTCAGGGCGCAGTCCGGCGTCCCGGGGCTCGACACGGTCTACGGGGTCCACCGCGGCGAGCGCACCTACGAGCCGGCGGACCGCGGCACCCGCCCGACCGCCGAGGTCTGGGACACCCGCGCGTACCTCCGCCACGCGCCGCGCGCGCTCGCGGCGCTCAGGGAGCACGTCGGCGAGGAGATCGAGCTCCTCCACGACGCGCACCACCGCCTCCGCCCCATCGAGGCGGCGCAGCTCGGCCGCGATCTCGAGCCCGTGCGCCTCTACTGGCTGGAGGACGTCACGCCGGCCGAGAATCAGGAGGCGCTGCGCCTCGTCCGCGAGCACACGACCACGCCCCTGGCGCTCGGCGAGGTGTTCAACACGATCTGGGACTGCAAAGACCTCATCACGACCCAGAGCATCGACTTCATCCGCAGCTCCGTGATGCACGCCGGCGGCATCTCGCACGGACGGCGGATCAACGACCTCGCCGCCCTGTGGCAGGTGCAGGTCGCGCCCCACGGCCCGAGCGACGTGTCGCCGATCACGATGGCGGCATCGCTCCACCTGGATCTGGCGACCCCGAACCTCGGCATCCAGGAGCACATGGGCTATCCCGAGGTGACCGACGAGGTGTTCCGCTCCAGCTACGTGCTCGAGGACGGATCGCTCCACCCCGGCGAGGCTCCGGGGCTCGGCGTCGAGGTGGACGAGGCCGCGGCGGCCCGCTTCCCCTATGAGCCCGCCTACCTGCCCGTCGCGCGCCGCCGCGACGGCTCCGTCACCGACTGGTGAGCGAGACGACCGACTGACCGACACGTCGCGGGCGAGGTGTCCGCGACCCGACTGCAGGACTCATCCATCCGCCGACGGCGGACCATTCGAGGAGGCATGGAGAGATGGACACGACGAGAAGCGTGAACGTGGAGGGGATCCCTCCGGAGCAGCGGTGCCCCGCCGACCCGAAGAACGTTCGAAGGGCGGCGCTCGCCGGCCTCGTCGGGACGATGCTCGAGAACTACGACTTCGTCATCTACGGGACGGCGTCTGCCCTCGTCTTCGGGAAGCTGTTCTTCCCCGACATCTCGCCCGTCGCCGCGCTCATGGCCGCGTTCAGCGCGTACGCCGTCGGCTTCGTCGCCCGCCCGCTCGGGGGCGTGTTCTTCTCGCACTTCGGCGAGAAGCTCGGCCGCAAGTGGGTGCTCGTGACGACCCTGTTCCTCATGGGCGGCGCGACGTTCGCCATCGGGTGCCTTCCCGACTTCCAGACGATCGGCGCGCTCGCCCCGATCCTGCTCGTCGTGTGCCGCGCCCTGCAGGGCTTCGGCGCCGGCGCCGAGCAGTCCGGTGGCGCGACGCTCCTCACCGAGACGGCCCCGCTGGGGCATCGCGGGCGCCTGTCGTCGTTCGTCATGGTCGGCGCCGCGCTCGGCGCGGTGCTGGGCGCCGGCGCGTGGGTCCTCGTCCAGCTCCTGCCGGAGGACATGCTGATGGCCTGGGGCTGGCGCGCGGTCTTCTGGAGCAGCATCATCGTGACGGGAGCCGCCGCGATCATCCGGGCCAAGATGGCCGAGAGTCCCGTGTTCGAGGAGCTCAAGGAGAAGGTCGACGTCAAGAACCAGGCCCCGTTGATGGTGGTCGCGCGCGAGGGCAAGTGGAACGTCCTGCGCGTCGTCCTCATGAACTGGGGCGTGTCGACGCAGTCGTACATGTACCAGGTGTTCCTCGTCGGCTACCTCGCCGCCGTGGTCGGGGTCTCGACGACGTTCATCCCGCCCGTCCAGCTGGTCGCGTCCATCGCCGCCGCGATCGCCGCCTTCGCCGCGGGGTGGCTGTCGGACCGGTTCGGGCGCCGCCGGATGACGCTGATCCTCTGCGGGGTCCTCGTCGTCTCGCCGTTCGTGGTCTTCCCCGGGCTCAACACGGGCTCGCAGGTCCTCATCATCGGGATCATCATCCTCGGGTACATGTTCGCCGCGCAGGGCGTCACGGGTGTCCACATGAGCTACCTCCCCGAGCTGTTCGGCGCCAGGTACCGCTACTCCGGCGTGACGCTGGGACGCGAGATCTCGGCCGTGATCGGAGGCGGCGTCGCGCCCCTGCTCGGCTCCGCCCTGCTGTCATGGTTCATGGACTCGTGGATCCCCGTCGCGATCTACATGGCGCTGACGATGCTCGTGTCGTTCATCGCCACGCTCACCGCGCCGGAGACGGTCAACCGCGACCTCACGGTGCTGACCGACGCCGAGAAGGGCGAGGCGCGTCCGCGCGTCTTCGTGAAGGGCTGAGAGGCGATGGAGCGCGGGGCCGGCCGCACCGTGAGATCATCGACGGTGAAGCGGAGGGGCGATGCCGGCGGAAGTTCTGCACAGCGCGGTGGTGGACACGATCGCGCAGGACATCGTGGACGGTCGTCTCCCGGCGGGCGAGGTGCTCCGGCTCGACGAGATCCAGGCGACGTTCGACATCTCCCGCACGGTGGCCCGCGAGGTGATGCGCTCCCTGGAGGGCGCTGGCCTCGTGGAGGCCAGGCGCCGGGTCGGGCTCGTCGTGCAGCCGCGCGAGGAGTGGGGTCTGCTGGACCCGCGCGTGATCGGCTGGCGCCTGCAGGGCTCCCAGCGGGAGGAGCAGCTCGCCTCCCTCACGCAGCTGCGCACGGCGGTCGAGCCGATGGCGGCCGGCGCCGCGGCGCGCAGCGCGAGCGCCGCCCAGTGCGAGCGGCTCGTGCAGCTGGCGGGAGAGCTGGCCAGACTCGGCGCGGAGGGCGATCTCGAGGCGTTCCTCGAGGCCGACATCGCCTACCACTCGCTCCTCCTGGAGGCGAGCGGGAACGAGATGTTCTCCGCCCTGCACGACGTGTTCGCCGTGACGCTCAGCGGCCGCACCCACGGCGGACTGATGCCGCGCTTCCCCCGCGCCGAGGCGATCGAGGCGCACATGAGCGTGGCCCGCTGGGTGCATCGCCGCGACGCCGAGCGGGCGTACGACGAGATGGCGGCCATGATGAGCGAGCTGCGCGGCGACCTGTTCGGCGCCTGAGCGTCCGGGAGGGGACCGACCGCCGCGCGCACGAGAGCGGGTGGGCGCGTGTGCGCCCCCGCACGGATCAGAAGGAGACCCCATGGAGAAGCTGAGCCGCACGAGCCTCCCGTCGGGCGCCCGTCACGGCGCGCCGGCGCCGGAGGAGACGGGCATCGTCCACCTCGGCCTCGGGAACTTCCACAGGGCGCACGCGGCGGAGTACACGGCGCGCGCGCTCGCCGCGGAGCCGGGGGAGTGGGGGATCGCCGGGTTCGCGAACCGCTCGACGACGGTCGTCGACGCGATGCGCGCGCAGGACGGGATGTACTCGGTGCTGGAGCTGTCCGAGGAGGGCAGGCGGGCGCACGTCGTCGACGTGCACCGCGACTTCGGCGTCCTCGCACAGGACCCGGGCGCGTTCGCGCGCTCGGTCGCCGACGCGCGGCACCGGATCCTCACGATCACCGTGTCGGAGTTCGGCTATCACCGCTCGGCCGCGACCGGTCGGCTCGACGTCGACTCCCCGGAGATCGCGCGCGACATCGCCGACCCTGACGCGGCGGCGACGCCCGTCGGCCTGATCGCGAAGGGCCTGCGGCTGCGGGCGGAGCACGGCGAGCCGTTCTCCGTGCTCTCCTGCGACAACCTGCCGTCGGCCGGGCGGACGACCCGCGAGGTGGTCGTCGACTTCCTCCGCGCGAGCGGTGCAGGATCCGACGTGCTCGACTACGTGGACGCGCGGGTGGCGTTCCCGAACGCGATGGTCGACCGGATCGTGCCGGCGACGACGCCGGAGACCGCCACGGCGGTGGCCGACCTCCTCGGGGTGCGCGACGCGGCGCCCGTGCGCGCCGAGCGCTTCTCGATGTGGGTGATCGAGGACGACTTCCCCGGCGGCCGCCCCGCCTGGGGCGCGGCCGGCGCGACCTTCAGCGACGAGGTCGAGGCGTACGAGCTCGTCAAGCTCCGGCTGCTCAACGGCTCGCACTCGCTGATCGCCTACCTCGGCGCGCTCGACGGGCGCGAGACGATCCCCTCCTCCTTCGGCGAGGACTTCGTGCGCGAGGCGGTGCTGCGCCAGATCCGCCACGACATGCTCCCGGGGATCGCGCTGCCGCGCGGCTTCGACGCCGAGGCCTACACGGCCTCGCTCACGCACCGGTGGAGCAACACGGAGCTGGGGGATCTCACGTCGCGGGTCGGGTCCCTCGGGTCCGCCCGGCTCGTCCAGCGCGTGCCGGAGGCGGCGGGGTTCCTCCTCGACTCCGGGCGGATGCCGCACCTGCTCGCCCTCACGACGGCCTCCTGGATCGCCGCTCTCGTGCCGCCGGAGGGGTTCGACCCCGGCCCGATCGCCTCGCGGATGGACGACCCGGCGAGCGAGCGGATCCTCGCGCAGACGCGCGGGGCCACCGACGTGCGCGAGCACGTGCGGAGGATCTTCGACGGCGGCTGGCTCACGGACGGCCTCGCCGCGCGCACCGCGTTCGTCGAGCGCGTCGCCGAGCTCGTCGGCGCGATCGCGGCCCACGGCGTCCGCGCCGCCGCGGCCGACGCCGTCGCCGCCAGCGACAGCGAGCAGGGGGAGCGGCGATGAGGGCGCTCGCGATCCACGCCGCCGAGGACGTCCGGTGGGAGGAACGGCCCGTGCCGGAGCCGGCGCAGGGCGAGATCCGGCTGCGCGTGCGGTACGTGGGGATCTGCGGCTCCGACCTGCACTACTTCTTCCACGGCGCCAACGGCGAGTACCGTCTGCGCGAGCCGCTCGTGCCGGGCCACGAGCTGTCGGCCGTCGTCGACGCCGACCCGGCCGGCGAGCTCGAACCGGGGGCCCCGGTGACGGTGCACCCCGCGCGCTTCGGGGCCCCGGTGCCGGGGCTCGATGGCCGACCGCACCTCTGGCCGGGCGGCGACTACCTCGGCAGCGCGGCCGTCTTCCCGCACCGTCAGGGCGGGGCGAGCGAGTACCTCGTCGTGGAGCGCGGCATGATCCGGCTCCTGCCGGAGGGCCTCCCGCTGGAGCGCGCCGCGCTCGCCGAGCCGCTCGCGGTCGCGCTCCACGCCGTGTCGCTGGCCGGCGGGGTCGCCGGGCGCCGCGTCCTCGTGCTGGGCGCTGGGCCGATCGGCCTGCTCGTCGTGGCGGCCCTCGCGGACGCGGGGCACATCACGGTCGCCGACCTGCGTCCCGAGCCCCTCGAGCGCGCCGCGCGCCAGGGCGCGGACGCCGTGCTCGCGGTCGGGCGCGACGCGGTGCCGGAGGGAGCGTTCGACGTCGTGTTCGAGTGCTCGGCGGCCGCGCCGTCGGTCACGCAGGCGGCGCGCGCCGTGGCCCGCGGCGGCACGATCGTGCAGGTCGGGATGCTCCCCGACGCCGACATCGGCGTGAACCTCGCCCCGCTCGTGTCGAAGGAGGTCAGCGTGCGCGGCGCGTTCCGCTTCGCGGACGAGATCGGCGAGGCGGTCGCGCTGCTGGCGGAGCGTCCGGCGATCGGCGAGCTCGTCACGCACACGATCCCGGCCGAGGAGGCGCGGGAGGCGTTCGACATCGCCCGCGACGCCTCGCGTTCCGGCAAGGTGCTCCTGGCGCTGTAGGCGGGCGGCCGATGCGCCCTACTGCGGCGCGCCGATGGCGCGGGAGATCGCATCGGCCGTCGCGGTCGCGGGACCCGCGAACTGCTCGATCGTGCGATCCGGGTGCTCGAGGGCGATCGACGACACCGACAGCCCGTGCGTCACGCGGCCCGTGTGGTCCCGGATCGGCGCCGAGACGCACACGGTGCCGACCTCGTTCTCGCTGAGATCGAGCGAGTAGCCGTTCTCGCGCACCCTGGCGAGCTCGTCGCGCAGGACGCCGAGATCGGTGATCGTGTCCGGCGTGCGCGGCGGCAGGCCCGTGCGCTCGGCGTACGCGGCGACCTGGTCGTCGTTCCAGCCGGCGAGCACGACCTTGCCCATGCCGGTCGAGTGCATCGGGATCGCGAGCCCTACGCGCGAGCGCATGCGGTAGGGCTTCGACGAGTCGGTCCGGATGATGTAGACCATCTCGTCCCCGGCGGCGACGCCCACGTGGATCGTGCAGTCGACGTCGGCGACGAGCTGGTCGACGAACGGCTGGGCGATCGTGGAGATGTCGATGCGCGCGAGCGAGTGTCCGGCGAGCGCCATGAACCGGTGGCCGGGGCGGTACCCGTGCTCGGCGTCGCCCGCGATGAAGTCCTCCTCGGCGAGCGACGAGAGGATCCGGTGCACGGTCGACTTCGGCAGCCCGGCGTCCGCCACGATGTCGGTGAAGCGCTCGTTGAGGATCGCCGCCTCCAGGACCCGCAGGGTCTTCTGGCTCGCTCCCACGCCGGGCGCGCGCTTGTCGGCCATGCGGGGGGAGGCGGCGTCGGTGGTCATGCCTAGATCATCTCAGTGATCTGCACGTGATCCATGTCATCGAACGACTGGTTCTCCCCGGCCATCGCCCACACGAACGCGTACGCCTCGGTGCCGACGCCGGAGTGGATCGACCAGCTCGGCGACATCACCATCTGCCGATCGCCCACGACGAGGTGCCGCGTCTCGGACGGCTCGCCCATGAGGTGCAGCACCCGCGCCGCCTCCGGCACGTCGAAGTACAGGTAGAACTCGGTGCGGCGCTCGTGCGTGTGCGCGGGCATCGTGTTCCACATGCTGCCCGGGTGCAGGCGCGTGACGCCCATGACGACCTGGCAGCTGCGGATGCCGTTCTCGTGGATGCACTGCCGGAGCGTGCGCCTGTTGCCCGTGACCTGGTCGCCGAGCTCGCGGATCGTGCCCTCCTCCGGCGTCGCGATCGCGTTGGGGAACGTCGTGTGCGCCGGCGCGGAGATGCCGTAGAACTGCGCGGGCGTGCCGGCGTCGTCCGACGCGAACGACACGTCGCGGGTGCCACGGCCGAGGTACAGCACGGCCTCCGGCTCCATCCGCCACTGCGTGCCGTCGGCCGTGACCGTGCCGGCGCCGCCGACGTTGACGATCCCGATCTCGCGGTGCTCGAGGAAGTGCTCTGAGCGGATCTCGGGGATCGGCGTCAGAGCGATCGGGGCGTCCGTCGGCACGGCGCCGACCGCGACGATCCTGTCGTAGTGCGTGGGGATCGCGGTGAAGGCCCCCGGCGCGAGCAGGTCCTCGACGAGGAACCTGTCGCGCAGGTCCTGCTGCGCGAAGCCGGGGATCTGCTCGGCGGCCACGGGGCCGCGCATGGCGCTGGTCATGGGTACTCCTCTGCGTGGGTGGGGGTGCGGGTCAGATCAGGCCCATCAGCTGCGGCAGGAACAGCGACAGCTGGGGGACGAACACGACGACGAACAGCATCACGATGAGCCCGATGAGGAACGGCGTGAGCTTGACGATCACCGACTCGAGCCTGGCCTTCGCCACCTGCGTGCCGACGAACAGCACGGGCGCCGACGGCGGGGAGATGACCGCGATCGACAGGTTGAACACCATCATGATGCCGAAGTGGACGGGGTCGATTCCGTACGAGACGGCGATCGGGAGGAAGATCGGCGTGAAGATCAGGATCGCCGGGGTCGGATCGAGCGGGATGCCGATCAGCAGCAGCACGAGCATCATGATCAGCAGGACCATGACCTTGGAGTCCGTCCAGCCGAACAGCGACTCGGCGATCAGCTGCGGCAGCCGGGCGTACGTCATGACGTAGCCCATGATCGACGAGACGGCGATCAGGAAGATCACGATCGAGCTCGTCCGGCACGCGTCGAACAGGATGCGCGGGATGTCGCGCACCGACACGCTCCGGTAGAGGAGCGAGAGGACGAGCGCGTACACGACCGCGATCGCCGAGCCCTCCGTCGGGGTGAAGAAGCCGGCGACGATCCCGCCGATCGCGACGACGATCAGTCCGAGTGATGGCAGGGCCTTCAGCAGCGTCTCGAAGAACACGCCCCAGCCGGGGAACCGCTTGCCCTTCAGCTCGGGGTGCCGGCGGGCGTAGAAGAACACGACGAGCGCGCAGACGAGCGCCCAGAGGAAGCCGGGGACGTAGCCGGCCATGAAGAGGGCGCCGACCGAGGTGCCGCCGGCGGCCAGCGAGTAGATGATGAGGGTGTTGCTCGGCGGGATGAGCATGCCCGCGGGTGCGGCGGCGACGTTCGCGGCCGCGGCGAACGACTTGTCGTACCCCTCCTTGCGCAGCATCGGCGCCATCGTGGAGCCGACGGCCGCCGCCGTGGCGACGGCGGAGCCCGACACGGTGCCGAAGATCGCGTTCGCGATGACGTTCGACTGCACGAGCGGTGCCGGCGTGCGCCCGACGAGGACGCGGGCCAGGTTGATCAGCCGCTCGGCGATGCCGCCGTTGTTCATGATCACGCCGGCGAGCACGAAGAACGGGATCGCCAGGAGCGCGAACGAGTCGGCGCCGCCGAACATCTGCTGGGCGGAGGTGATCGCGCCGTTGTCGAAACCGACGATGAGGAGCATGCACAGGGCCGACGGCAGCGCGATGCTGATCGACACGGGCGCGCCGACCGCGAGCAGGACGACGAGCCCTCCGATGAGGATGAGCGAGATGAGACCGGGATCGATCATGGGGTGGCCGCCTCCGCGTCCTCGTCGGACTGGTGATGCACGGTGTATTCGCGCGAGAGCGCGTTCGCGATGTGGAGCACGAGGTAGAAGGTGAGGAGCACGCCGGACACCGGAAGGGCGAGGTAGAGCTGCCCCTGCGTGACCGGCAGGATCGGGTTGGTCTGCGTCCACGCGAGCATCGACTGCTTCACGCCGCCGAACACCATCGCGTACAGCACGAACGCCATCGTGGCGAGGTACGCGATGATGTCGGCGACGCGCTGCATGTTCCTCGGCAGCTTCTCGACGATGAAGTCCATGATCACGTCCGCCTTCTCGCCGACCGCGATCGCGATGCCGATCAGGCTGACCCACACGAACGTGTAGCGAGCGGCCGCCTCGCTCCACGCGCTCGGGTCGTTCAGGACGAGCCGCGTGAACACCTGCCACACGACGAGGAGCACGAGCGCGCCGAACAGCAGGATGCAGATGCCCCGCAGCACGCGGTCGAGCCAGAAGCGGATGTGCGTCATGCGATCCCCTGATCAGCCGCGCGCGGCTTCGATGGCCTCGTAGACGGCCTTCTGGACCGGCGACGTGACGAGCTCGTCGTGCATCGGCAGGACGGCGTCGCGGAACGCGTCGAGGTCCACGTCGTTGAACTCGGCGCCCGCCTCCTCGGCGGCCGTGGTCGCCTCCTCGACCGCCTCGTCGAACGCGCTCACCTCGGTGTCGACCGACTCGGCGGCCAGGTCGTCGAACGCGGCGCGGGCGTCGTCGTCCATCTTCTCGAGGGCCGCGGGGCTCGCGATGAGGTAGTCGGGCATCATCAGGTGCTGGGTCCGCGAGTAGTACGGGGCGATCTCGTCGTGCGAGAGCGACGAGTAGATGAGCTCGTTGTTCTCCCCGCCGTCGATGACGCCGGACTGGATGGCGGTGTAGACCTCGTCCTGCGCCATCGGCGTTCCCACGCCGCCCATGAGCTTCATCATCTCGACGTTCGTGTCGGATCCGATCACGCGGATCTTCTGGCCGGCCAGGTCGTCCGGCGTCTCGACCGGGCCCTCCTTGGAGTACACGTTGCGCACGCCGCCGTGGTACGCGGCGACGACGACGATGCCGTCCTCCTCGAGCGAGCCGTACAGATCGCCCATGATCTCGTCGTCGTTGAGCACGCTCATCTGCTGCTCGGGAGAGTCGTAGAGGTAGGGCAGGTTGACGACCGAGAAGTCGCTGTTGAAGTTCTCGAGCAGTGAGCCGGCGACGACCGCGAAGTCGATCGTGCCCGCCTGGAGCTGCTCGATCGTCTCCTCCTGCGCACCGAGGGTCGCGTCGGGGTAGAGCTGCAGGGAGAATCCGCCATCCGTGGCGTCGGAGAGATCGTCGGAGAGCTGCTCGACCGCCTGTGCCTGGGGGTGGGCCGCCTCCTGGTTGAACGCGACGCGGAACGTGGTGCCGCCGCCCGCGTCGCCTCCGGCGCCGCACCCGGCCAGGCCGAGGGTGATGACTCCCGTGGCGGCGAGCGCCATGACCTTCTTGTTCATGTGATTCCTCCTCGTTGAGTGCCTCGCGGGTTCCGGGGCGGTGCCTCGTTGCGCGCCGGCGCGGCGTGAGGGCTACTATAGCGACATAGAACTGCGTCCCGCTACACGGAACCTTCAACGGAGCAGAGTTCTACTGAACGGAACAGCTGAGAGGAGAGCGCATGCGCGCCGCCGAGTACCGAGGGGCCGGGCGGATCGACCTGGCCGAGCGCGAGCCGGAGCCGCCGGCCGATGGACAGGTGCGCATCCGCGTCGCCTACAGCGGGATCTGCGGGACCGACCTGCACATCCTGCACGGTCACATGGACCACCGGGTGAGCATCCCGCAGCCCATCGGGCACGAGATGAGCGGCACGGTCGACGCGCTCGGCGCCGGCGTCGCCGGCCTCGAGCCGGGGCAGCCGGTGACCGTCATGCCGCTCGACTGGTGCGGGGAGTGCCCGGCCTGCCTGGCCGGTCACCGGCACATCTGCCAGAACCTCGATTTCGTCGGGATCGAGACGCCCGGTGCGATGCAGGAGCTGTGGAACGTGCCGGCGTCGGTCGTGCTGCCGCTGCCCGACGGGGTCTCGCTCCGTCACGCGGCGCTCGTCGAGCCGCTCGCCGTCGCCTGCCACGACGTGCGGCGCTCTCGGCTCGCGGAGGGGGAGACCGCGCTCGTGATCGGCGGAGGGCCCATCGGCCAGCTGATCGCGCTGGTCGCCCGCGAGACGGGCGCGCGCGTCGTCGTCGCCGAGCCGAACGCCGGGCGGCGCGAGTTCGCCAGCGCGCACGGCGCGACGACCGTCGACCCGACGGCCGACGACCTGGGCGTGGTCGTGGAGGAGCTCACGGGGGGCGCGGGAGCCGACGTCGTCTTCGAGGTGGCGGGGATCGCGGCGACCGCGCTCGACGCCGCGCGCCACGCCCGCACCCGCGGCAGGGTCGTGATGGTCGCGATCCATCCCGAGCCCGTGCCGATCGATCTGCACCGCGTCTTCTGGCGAGAGCTCGAGCTGCTCGGCGCGCGCGTGTACGAGAGCGAGGACTTCGACCGCGCCATCTGGTTGGTCGCGGAGGGGGGACTCCCCGTCGACGACCTCATCAGCGAGGTGGTGCCGCTCGAGCGCACGCTCGACGCCTTCGAGCAGCTGAGTGACGCGCGGGCCATGAAGGTCCTCATCGACGTCGCGGGGAGGGAGACGCCATGACCGCCGACCTGTTCGACCTCACCGGGAGGACCGCCGTCGTCACGGGGGCACGCCGCGGCATCGGCTTCGGGATGGCGAAGGCGCTCGCCGGGGCCGGCGCCGACATCATCGCCGCGTCGGCCAGCCAGGAGCCGGACGGCGGAGAGATCGGCCGGCTCGTGCGCGGCCTCGGGTGCACGTTCGAGGGGCACGCGGTCGACTTCCGGGATCGCGACGCCGTCGCGGCGTTCGGCGATGCCGTCGCCGAGCGCGCGGACGTGCTCGTGAACAACGCGGGCACGATCCGCCGCGCTCCGGCCGCCGAGCACCCGCGGGAGTGGTGGGACGAGGTCATCGACGTGAACCTCAACAGCCAGTTCGCGCTGACGCAGCGGGTGGGGTCGTCGATGATCGCGCGCGGCGGGGGCAGGGTGATCTTCACGGCCAGCCTGCTGAGCTTCCAGGGCGGGATCAACGTGCCGGGCTACACGGCCGCGAAGTCGGCGATCGCCGGGCTCGTGCGGGCGTTCGCCAACGAGTGGACGGCGAAGGGCGTGACCGTCAACGGGATCGCCCCCGGCTACATCGCCACTGACAACACGCAGGCGCTGCGCGACGACGCCGAGCGCTCCGCCGAGCTGCTCGCCCGCATCCCCGCCGGTCGGTGGGGGCGGCCGGACGACCTCGCCGGCGCGACCGTGTTCCTGGCGAGCCCGGCGTCGTCCTACGTCTCCGGGGTGATCCTCCCGGTCGACGGCGGCTGGCTCGCCCGCTGACCCCGGTCCCGCGGCGCTCAGGCCTCCTGGCGCAGCCAGGCGGCGCCGCGGATCCGGCGGGCCATCGTGACGAAGCGCATGCCCATGAGGATGGCGAAGAAGCCCGCCCCCAGGGCCACGAGCGCCCACGGTCCGGTCGGGCGCAGCCAGAGGAGCACGGCGAGATACGGCAGGAACGGGACGAGGTTGATCCCGCCGACGATCGCGAGGTAGCGCACGTCGTTCGCGCCCATCAGCACGCCGTCGAGCACGTAGACGAGCCCGGCGAGCGGCTGGAGGGCGCCGACGAGGACCAGCGAGGGCATGATGAGCGCCGCCACCTCTGGATCGCTCGTGAACAGCAGGCCGATCACGCCCGACGCGCCGGCGATGATCGCGCCGCAGAGCACGCCGAACCACGCGCCCCAGGCGAGGGTGCGGCGCAGGATCAGCCGCACGCCGTGCTCGTCGCCCGCGCCGAGCGACTTGCCGATCAGCGCCTGCGCCGCGATCGCGAGCGCGTCCATCGCGAAGGCCGCGGTCGAGGTGATCGTGAACACGATCTGCCACCCCGCGAGCTCGTCCGTGCCGAACGCGGTCGCGACGCCGACCGTGAGCAGGAGGCTCGCCCGCAGGCTGAGGGTGCGAAGGAGCATCCAGCCACCCGACCTCGCCGATCCGCGCATCCCGGAGCGCCGAGGGCCGACCCGCGCCGAATGGACGCGGGCGAGCCGGGCGACGACGAGCGCGTAGACGGCGACCATGCCCCACTGCGCGACGACCGTCCCGGCCGCCGAGCCGGCGATCCCCCAGCCGAGGCCGTACATGAACAGCCAGTTCAGGCCGGCGTTCGCGGCGAACCCGATGCCGGCGATCCACAGCGGCGTGACCGTGTTCTGCATGCCGCGCAGGAGACCCGTCGCGGCGAAGACGATGAGCATCGCCGGCAGCCCCCACATCGAGATGCCGAGGTAGGTCTCCGCTCCCTCGGCGACCTCGGCGCTCGCCCCGAACGGCGCGACGAAGACGGGGGTGAGGAGCGAGCCCGCCACCGCGATCACGGCGCCGAGCGCGAGCGCCAGCCACATCCCGTCGATCCCGACGCCGACGGCCGCGCCCTTGTCGCCGGCGCCGAAGCGGCGCGCGACGGCCGGGGTCGTCGAGTAGGCGAGGAAGACCATGAGGCCGACGATCGTCTGCAGCACCGCCGCCCCGATCCCGAGCGAGGCGAGCGGGGTGACGCCGAGGTGCCCGACCATGGCCGAGTCGATGATGAGGAAGACCGGCTCGGCGACGAGCGCGCCCAGCGCCGGCACGGCCAGCCGCAGGATCTGCCGGTTGAGCGCGGTCGCGGGGGAAGCCACGCCCCGAGCCTATTCCCGTCGGCGGGCGCCGACGGGCCTCAGTCGGTCGTGCAGGAGCCCGTCGAGACGGGGTCGGACGCGGCATCGGCGGAGGCCAGGGCCGGCAGCAGCTCGGCCGTCGTCATGGCGTACCCGACGCGGTCGTCGCCCTCGTCGCGGGCGAAGACGACGCCGGCCGCCTCGCCGTCCGGCGTGAGCACCGGGCCGCCGGAGTTGCCCGGCTGCACGGTCGTCGCGAGCGTGTACACCTCGCGCGGCGACGTGCCGTCCTCGTAGATGTCGCGGACGGGCATCGAGCCGACCGACATGACGGTCGCGGCCTCGACGGAGAACGGTCCGCCGTACGGGTAGCCCTGCACCGCGGCGTCGTCGCCGACGGAGAGGGTCTCGGCGATCGTCAGGGCGTCGGCCTCGACGTCGGCCGAGATCAGGGCGAGGTCGTCCGTCGGGTCGAAGTACACCACGCGCCCGTCGACGGCCGCCTCACCGGGGAGCTCGACGACGACCGACTCGGATCCGGCGACGACGTGCGCGTTGGTGACGATGAGGTTGTCGTCGGCGACGAAGCCGGTGCCGTTGGCGCCCGTGCCGCACGAGTACGCGATCCCGGAGATGCGGGCGACCGACTGCGCCGCCTGGTCCAGGGCGGCGCTGCCGGTGTCGATGTCGGACTCGGGGATGTCCGTGCCGGGGTCGAGGACGCCGCCGAGCGCGGGCAGGGCGTCGTCGACGACGACGGAGCGCAGGCGCGCGAGCGCCTCGGCCACGGGAGCGGGCGTGTAGCGATCGATCGTGCGCAGCACGCTCGAGGAGGCGACGGATGAGGACACCACGGGGATGCCGGCCGAGGCGATCGCCGATCCGGCCATGACGGCCGCGAGCGCGGCGGCCACGACTCCGAGGAGCCCGCCGGCGAGCCGCTCGAAGAACCGCAGCCGGATCCGGTCGGCGCCGCGGCGGAGGGCCGCCCCGATCGTCGTGCCGATCGCGGCGCCGATGGCGAGCAGCGCGAGGACGGTGACGATCGCGGCGAGCCCGCGCCACGCGGCGTCGGGCACGACGCCCAGGACGACGGGCACGACCCAGGGCGAGGCGATGCCGCCGGCGGCGATCCCTGCCCACCAGCCGAGGCCGGCGAACAGCCCGATGCGCAGGCCGGCGAGGAGGGCGAGCACGACGATCACCACGATGATGATGTCGACGACGATCATTCCCGCTCCCGCCCTGCTCCCCGCGTGCTCGTCCCGGCTCGCGCTCGCCCCACACGTTACGGCCCGATCCTCAGCGCCACCCGCGAGATGCCCCGAAACTCGCGAGATGCACGGAAACTCGGATGGCTCTCGCGGGTCTCGATGCATCTCGCGAGCCGGATCCGGCGCGGGCGAGCGTGAATACGATGGGGTCATGACTCTCCCCTCCGGCATCGCGATCGACGAGCTCAACCCGAGGATCCGCCCGCAGGACGATCTGTTCCGCCACGTCAACGGGGACTGGATCGACCGCACCGAGATCCCCGACGACAAGGCGAGGTGGGGCTCGTTCAACGAGCTCGCGGAGCGCGCCGAGGCGCACGTGCGCGAGATCCTCGAGGAGTCGCAGGGAGCCGAGGAGGGCACGGACCAGCGCGCCGTCGGCGATCTCTACACGAGCTTCATGGACACGGAGCGGATCGAGTCCCTCGGCGCCGAGCCGCTGCGCCCCCGCCTGGCGGAGATCGACGCGCTGGGCGACGTGCCCGCGTTCCTGCGGCTCGTCGGGAGGCTCGACCGCGAGGGCGTCGTCAGCGTCTTCGGGCTGTACGTCGCCCCCGACCCCGGCGATCCCGAGCGGGCCGTGCCCTTCCTCGCACAGACCGGACTGTCGCTGCCCGACGAGCAGTACTACCGCGAGGAGCAGTTCGCCGGCGTGCGCGCCGCGTTCCGCGAGCACGCAGAGCGGATGCTCGCGCTCGCCGGCGTCGAGGACGCCGCGGCCCAGGCGGATCGGCTCCTCGCGATCGAGACCGAGCTCGCCGCGCACCATTGGGACAACGTCCGCTGCCGCGACGCCGTCGCGACCTACAACCTCAAGACCTGGGCCGAGGTCGAGGAGCTGGCCGGAATCTCGCTGGAGCCGTGGCGCGCTGAGGTCGTCGCCGATCCGGAGGCCTTCGCCGAGATCGTCGTGCAGCAGCCGTCGTACGTGACGGGCCTCGGCGCGCTCCTGGCGGACGACCGCCTCGAGGACTGGAAGACCTGGCTGCGCTACGCCGTCGTCCGCGCGGCCGCGCCCTACCTGCCGTCGGCGTTCGTCGACGAGAACTTCGGCTTCTACGGCACGACGCTCACGGGCGTCCCGCAGATCCGCGAGCGCTGGAAGCGCGGCGTCGGCTTCGCCGAGGCGGCGATGGGCGAGGCGATCGGGCGGATCTACGTCGCCAGGCACTTCCCGCCGCAGGCCAAGGCCGAGATGGACGTGCTCGTCGCGAACCTCATCGAGGCGTACCGGCAGAGCATCACCGAGCTGGAGTGGATGAGCCCGGCCACGCGCGAGCGGGCGCTGGAGAAGCTCGACCGCTTCACGCCGAAGATCGGACACCCCGAGGTGTGGCGCGACTACACGGGCCTGACGGTGAGCGCGGACGACCTGCTCGGCAACGCGGCGGCCGCCAGCGTCTTCGAGCACGACCGGCAGATGCGCAAGATCGGCCGGCCGATCGACCGCGACGAGTGGCTGATGAGCCCGCAGACCGTCAACGCGTACTACGACCCGCTGCAGAACGAGGTCGTCTTCCCCGCGGCGATCCTGCAGCACCCGTTCTTCGACGCCGATCGCGACCCCGCAGCGAACTACGGCGGGATCGGTGCGGTCATCGGGCACGAGATCGGGCACGGCTTCGACGACCAGGGATCCCAGTACGACGGGACGGGGGCGCTGCGCAACTGGTGGACGGACGCCGACAGGGAGGCGTTCGAGGAGCGGACCGCGTCGCTCATCGCGCAGTACGACGCTCTGACGCCCGAGGGCCTCGACCCCGCCACGCACCACGTCAACGGGGCGCTGACGATCGGCGAGAACATCGGCGATCTCGGCGGGCTCGGGATCGCGCTGAGGGCGTACGCGATCGCGACGGCCGCCGGCGAGGCGGGGGAGCCGGGCGAGATCGACGGCTTCACGGGCACCCAGCGGGTGTTCCTCTCGTGGGGCCAGGTGTGGCAGCAGAAGACGCGCGAGGCGGAGGCGATCCGCCTGCTCGCGATCGATCCGCACTCGCCGAGCGAGTTCCGCTGCAACCAGATCGTGCGCAACATCGGCGCCTTCTACGAGGCCTTCGATGTCGCGGAGGGGGACGCCCTGTGGCTCCCCGAGGACGAGCGGGTCACCATCTGGTGACGAATCGTGACCGCTCACTGCCGGCTCAAAGCCATGTGCGCCTAGTCTGGAGTCCTGCGCGGCCCGCCCGCGCGGTGGGGGAGTTCTCCCGGGGCGCCCGCGGAGCCGACAACGACTGATCTCCGGGAGTGAGCCGTGGCCCCTGACTCAGAGCAGAACGTCGCTCTGACCCGACGAGACCTGCGTCGCCGCGAGGTGCGCTCCGCCCGGCACCGCGTGATCCGCCCCCGGTTCACCCAGACGATGGGGGCGCTGGAGGATCTGGCCTCCACGGGCGCGAAGGTCTCCGTCCACGTGGCCGACCTCGACCGCGGATCGACCGTCCTCACGGGCGACGACTTCGTCACGCTGCCGGTCGGCGGGCTCGGCGTCGTGCCGCTGCTCGTCGAGGTCGCCGCGCGCTTCGACGAGGGCTCGCTCGATCCGATGACGGTCGTCGAGCGCGGAGACCTCGACCCGGTCTCGGTGACGGGCATCTGGCGCCATCTCACGGTGCCGTCGCTCCCGCTGGCCGATCTCGTGGTCCTCGCGGGGACCTGCGGCGACGCGTTCGCCACGAACGCGCTCCTCCAGGTCGTCGGGATCCCGGCGGTGACGCGGCGGATGGTCGGGCTGGGGATGCGCCGCTCCGCCGTCCTCGATCGCGTGCGCGATCGCCGTGGGCCGGACGATGCCCCGCACGTGGCGCTCGGCACGACCCGCGAGTACGCGACGCTGATGTCGGATCTCGTGAACGGCCGCGTCGTGAACCCGGCGGTGAGCGCGCAGGTCGCCGAGTGGCTCACGCTCGGCCAGGATCTGAGCCTCGTCGGCGCGCGCACGAACCTCGATCCGTTCGCCCACGAGAACGACCGCTTCGGCCTGCTTTTCCTGAACTGCACGGGCCGGAGCGAGGTGGCGGTGCGCGCCGAGGCCGGGGTGATCGCCGGGCCGCGCGCCGGCCTCGCCTACGCGCTCACGGTCGGCTTCGACGAGGTGAGCGTGGTGCACCGCGATCGCGTGCACGGCGCCTTCCGCGCGCTCGGCGCCGACCTGATGGAGAACGTGCACTGACCCGCCGCCGATCGGCGACGATCCGCGCCGCGGCTCAGACGACGTCGAAGCTGCTCGGCAGGACCACCATGTCGCGGATCGTGACGGTGCGCTTGCGCGTGAGCATGTAGATCACGGCGTCGGAGACCTCGCTCGGATCGATGAGCGCGCCGGCCTCCTTCGCCTTGCGGAGGTTCTCCTCTGGCCAGTCGGCGAGCAGCGCGGACGAGACGGGGCCGGGCGAGACCTGCATCACGCGGATCCCGTCGGTCAGCAGCTGCCGGCGCATCGTCTGGACGAAGCACGTGATCGCCCACTTCGACGACGCGTAGACCGGCTCGTGCACGACCGGGAAGTGCCCGGCCACAGATGCCGTGACGACGATGTCGCCCGTCTGGCGCTCCGTCATGTGCGGGATGACCGCGTGGACGTTCTTCATGACGGCGTTGACGTTCAGGTTCAGCATCCGGTCGATCGCCTCAGGCGTCGTGTCGGACAGGTCGCCGCCGATGTAGCTGCCGGCGTTGCAGTGCAGGATGTCGATGCGGCCGAGCTTCTCCAGCGCGTCGGGGACGAGGGCGGCGCAGCTGTCGGCGTCGAGCAGGTCGGTCACCTGCGGGATCGCCCGCTCCCCGAGCCGCTCGGTCAGCTCCTCGAGCACGGACGCGTTCCGGTCGGCGAGGACGACGGTCGCGCCCTCGGCCAGCAGCGACTCGGTGGTCGCGAGGCCGATCCCCGACGCCGCGCCGGTGACGACCGCGGTCTTCCCCTCGAGAGATTCGGACATGTCGGGCCTCCCTGATCGACGGATGCGCCCGTGCGGAGGACGCGCTTCTCAGCGTAGACGCTCGGGCAGACGGATCCGCGCGCCGTCAGCGCAGGTCGAGCGCGCCCCAGCGCCCCGGCGCCGGCAGCTCCGCGCAGCGGACGTGCGCGCCGGAGGCATCGATCGTCGCGGCGCAGGCGACGAGGGAGAGGGTCGGGAAGCCGAGCGGACGGTTGTCGCGGATGATCGCCCGATCGTCGGTCGGGGCGAGGGCCGCGCTGCGGGCGAGGACCTCCAGCCACGGGGCGAACGGCTCGCCGTCCGCCGCCGGCGGGGCCGAGCGGAAGGCGTCCAGCCAGTGCGCGATGCGCGCGGTGGCCGGATCGTCGAGGTCGTCGTGCGCGAGCATGTGCGTTCCCGGCGGGATCTCGGTGACGCGCCGCGCTGATCCGTCCCAGCTCACGACGCGGGCCGATCCGTGCGCGGCCTCGAGGAGGTTGAAGCCGCGCATCCGCGGCTCCTCCGGCGGCTCCGACCCCGCTGCGGCGTCGAGGGGGAGGGTGCCGCGGGAGACGACGGCCGCGTCGGGGAGGTCGTCGCCGCCCGCGCGATTCAGCAGGACGGCGACTCGGCCGGCGCCGGGGTCGGCGGCCAGCCACGCTCCGCCGGCGCGCACGTCCTGCACGCCGGTGAGGCCGGGACGCCCCGGCCACCAGGTGCC
>JBQDDT010000002.1:47399-49176 GCA_052092505.1 Microbacterium sp.
GCCGCGGATCCTCATCGCGGATCGCCAGGAGCCGGACGGGTCCGTCGCCCCCGGGGGGCACATCGATGATGGCGGTGCACATGGCGTCTCCTCCCGGCCGGCGTGCGAGACTTGAGCCGTGTTCGTCGTCGTCGGGGTCACGGGCGGGATCGCCGCCTACAAAACCGTACATCTCGTGCGGCGCCTGGTCGGCGCGGGGCACGAGGTGCATGTCGTCCCGACCGACGACGCGCTGAGGTTCGTCGGGCTCGCGACGTGGGAGTCGATCAGCCGGAACCCGGTCACGACCTCCGTCCACGAGGACGTCTCGACCGTGCGCCACGTCGCGCTCGGCCAGCGCGCCGAGCTCGTGATCGTCGCGCCGGCGACCGCCCACACGCTCGCGAGGATGGCGGCGGGCCTCGCCGACGACCTGCTGGGGACGACCCTGCTCGCCACATCGGCGCCGGTCGTCGTGGCGCCCGCGATGCACAGCGGGATGTGGGCGCACCCCGCGACACAGGACAACATGCGGATCCTGCGGGAACGCGGCATCCGCGTCGTCGGGCCGGCCGACGGCCCGCTCACCGGCGGCGACTCCGGACCGGGGAGGATGGCGGAGCCCGACGAGATCGTCGACGCCGCTCTCGCGCTCTCGCACCCCGCCGACCTCGCCGGCCTGCGCGTCGTCGTCACCGCCGGGGGCACGCGGGAGCCGATCGATCCCGTGCGCTTCCTCGGCAACCGGTCGAGCGGGAGGCAGGGCGCGGCGCTGGCGCTGGCGGCCGCGGATCGCGGTGCGAGCGTGACGCTCGTCGCCGCGCACGTCGAGCCGGACGCGCTCGCGGGCGCGGCCGGGCGCGTCGACGTCGTGCGCGCGGGGACCGCGGCGGAGCTGCAGGAGGCCGTCCGCGACGCGGCGCACGGCGTCGACGTGGTGGTGATGGCGGCCGCGGTAGCCGACTACCGCCCGGCCGAGACCGCCGAGGGCAAGGTGACCAAGGAGGACGCGGGCGACCGGCTCACGATCGAGCTCGTGGAGACCCCGGACATCGTCGCGGGGCTCGCGTCCGAGCGCGCCGACGGCCAGACGATCGTCGCCTTCGCGGCGGAGACCGCCGAGGGCGACGAGCTGCTCGAGCGCGCGCGCCGCAAGCGCGAGCGCAAGGGCGTGGACCTCCTCGTCGTGAACCGCGTCGGCTGGGACCGCGGCTTCGACGTCGCGGAGAACGCCGTCGCCGTGATCGGCGCCGCGGGTGAGGTCCTCGCGCGGGCGGAGGGCCAGAAGCGCGAGATCGCCGACGCGGTGTGGGACGCGATCCGCGCCTCCCGACCGTAGCCGGCGGCCCCGCCCGCCCCTCGAATGCCGCGAAGGCGCTCGAGATGCCGGATCCCGGATGCGTTCGCGGCATGCGAAGGCGGCGAAGCGGCATTCGAAGGGGTCCGGGGACCCGAGCTCCCTCGGATCAGCGGCTTCCGCGCAGGCGGCGCTGCATCCTCCGAGCGAACGGCCGGAGGGCCTCGGCCAGCTGCGCGATGGCGTCGGCCTCCGCGTAACGCGATCGCGGCACCGCAGCGCACAGGGCGGCACGGGGAGACCCGAGCCCGTCGACGATCGCGAACGCGATGGCGACGAGCTCCGCGTCCGACTCGGCCACCTGCGACGCCCACCCGCGGGACCGCGTGGCGTCGAGCTCCTCCGTGAGATCGGCCCACGTCCGCACGCGCGAGCGGGGCGCCCGCGGAAGCGAGCGCGTCGGGTAGCGCCGCTCCAGCTCCTCTGTCGGGAGGCACGCGA
>JBQDDT010000003.1:0-37634 GCA_052092505.1 Microbacterium sp.
TCGGCGACCCCTTCGCCGAGAAGGTGCTCATCGAGTGCTGCCTCGAGCTGTACCGGGGCGACCTCGTCGAGGCGATCCAGGACCTCGGTGCCGCCGGGATCTCCTGCGCGACGAGCGAGCTGGCCGCGAACGGCGGGTCCGGCATGAACGTCGAGCTCACCGAGGTGCTGCTGCGCGATCCCTCGCTGACCGCCGAGGAGATCCTCATGAGCGAGTCGCAGGAGCGCATGATGGCGATCGTGGCGCCCGAGAAGCTCGACGCGTTCCTCGAGGTCGTGCGCAAGTGGG
The DNA here is from genome assembly GCA_052092505.1 of Microbacterium sp. GTDB lineage: Bacteria > Actinomycetota > Actinomycetes > Actinomycetales > Microbacteriaceae > Microbacterium. Next base: position 289 of record JBQDDT010000003.1, read on the forward strand.
ACGTCGAGACGAGCGTGCTCGGCGAGGTCACGGGCGACGGACGCCTCGTCATCACCTGGAACGGCGAGACGATCGTCGACGTCGACCCCTCGACGGTCGCCGTCGACGGCCCCGTCTACGACCGCCCCGTCGCGTACCCGACCTGGATCGACGCCCTCCAGGCCGACTCCGCGGCGCGCCTGGAGCGCCCGAGCGACCCCGCGGCACTGAAGGACCAGTTCGCGCGCCTGATCTCGAGCCCGAACCTCGCGGACACGAGCTGGATCACGAACCAGTACGACTACTACGTGCTCGGCAACACGGCCCTGTCGTTCCCCGATGACGCCGGCATGATCCGCGTCGACGAGGAGTCGGGTCTCGGCTTCGCCATCGCCACGGACTGCAACGGCCGGTACTGCCAGCTCGACCCGAATCAGGGCGCGCAGCTCGCCCTGGCCGAGGCCTACCGCAACGTCGCCGTCACGGGTGCCAAGCCGACGGCGGTGACCGACTGCCTGAACTTCGGCAGCCCGGAGAACCCCGAGGTGATGTGGCAGTTCTCGGAGGCCGTCGACGGCCTCTCCGATGCCTGCCGCGAGCTCGGCGTCCCCGTCACGGGCGGCAACGTCTCCTTCTACAACCAGACGGGCGACGAGCCGATCCACCCGACGCCCGTCGTCGGCGTCATGGGCATCATCGACGACGTCTCGCGCCGCGTCCCGAGCGGCTGGCAGGACGAGGGCCAGAACATCTACCTCCTCGGGACGACCGCGGCCGAGCTCGACGGATCGGCCTGGGCCGACGTCGTCCACGGCCACCTCGGCGGCCGCCCCCCGAAGGTCGACCTCGCCGGCGAGAAGCGCCTCGCCGCTCTGCTGTCCGCGGCCAACGACGAGTGGCTCGTCTCGAGCGCGCACGACCTGTCGACGGGCGGCCTCGCCCAGGCGCTCGCGGACGGCGTCCTCCGCTTCGGCGTCGGCGCGCGCGTCTGGCTGACCGAGCTCATGGAGCGCGACGGCGTCGACGCCGCGACCGCGCTGTTCTCGGAGTCGACGGGACGCGTGATCGTGACGGTGCCGCGCGAGGACGACGTGAAGTTCCGCGGGCTGTGCGCCGGGCGCGGGTACCCCGTGCTCCGGATCGGCGTGACCGACTCGGTCTCCGACCTCGAGGTGCAGGACGTGTTCACCTTCTCCGCCGCCGAGCTGCGAGAGCTGTCGAGCGCGACCCTCCCCGCCCACTTCGGCCAGACCATCGCCGAGCCGGCGGTCTGAGGAGCGTCATGCCGCAGATCAACCACTCGGAGCTGGAGCCCGACGGCGAGGCGAGCGACGCCTTCTCGTCCAAGCGGGCACGGCGCGTCCGGATCACGGCGTGGGTCGTCATCGTGAGCCTGCTCGTGACGGGAAGCGGCGCGAGCGCGTTCGCGATCCTCTTCGGCTGACCTGGCCCGACGCGCCCGGCCTCGCGCGTCGCCCGTGCGCCTGCGAGAATCGATGGAGTGAGCGGCGCTACCCGAGAATCAGCGGACATCGGCCAGAAGAAGGCGGGCCGGGCCATCCGGATCCCGAGCCTCGACGAGGCCTTCGAGCGGTACGGCATCCCGGTCGCGAACCGCGACCTCATCCGCACGATCTACGCGAACACCGACACCGACGGGATCGTCGGGTTCGCGGACTTCTTCCAGCTCAAGCGCCGCGGCGGCCACCCCGCACTCGAGGTGCACGCCGGCTACACGAACGGCTTCCGCTCGGAGCAGGACGCGATCCGGCGGGCAGGCGAGGTGCCCCGCTGGCCGAGCCGCCGGTTCCACGGGGCCTGGGGCGTCGATCATCCCGTCGACCGCCCGGCGCGCGGGTCGTCACCGTCGCGCGGCTCGTCGCGCGCGGAGTCCGCGCCGCGGCGCCGGGCGGCCTCTCCCCCGCCGGCGCCGGCTCCCGTGTGCCCGACGTGCTTCCTGGAGCTGCCCGCATCCGGCGTCTGCCCGAACTGCGACGACTGACACCGCGCCGGCGGCCCGCGCCCCCGGTGACAAACAGCACGTTCGCGAGCCGGATCCGTGCCCTACAGTCGGGAGCGTGGACGCGCTGTTCGGGTTCCTCGCCGGGTACTGGTGGCTCGGCTTCGTCGTCGCCGGTCCCGTCGTCGGCGTGGTCGGCAGCGCGCGCGGGTGGTGGCGCCAGCACGAGGAGGACTCGCACCGGCGGAAGATCGAGCTCATCGAGGCGAAGGCGCGCGCCCGCGAGATCAGCGGAGACGCCGACCTCGCGCCGGAGGAGATCGCCCGCGCCGACGCCGTCGACCGCAGCGGCCGACTCCAGCGCCTCATGGACACGCACGACGACGTCGCCCGGCGCTGGCTCGACTACGAGCTCGACGTCGGGAAGCTCATCGCGTTCCCGACCATGAGCGACGGCCGCGACCCCCGCACGGCTGCGTTCCTGCGCGCGAAGAAGGTCGCCGACGGGCTGCGCCCCGCCTCGGCGCAGACCCGCGTCGACGCCGAGGCCTACGCGGAGTACCGCGACGCCGTGCACGACTTCGAGGCGGCGTTCGACGTCGCCGAGCAGGAGGCTCGCCGCGTGCGCGACAGCGGGTTCACCGAGGCCGAGCGGCAGCGGCTGGCCCGCGCGCAGCAGGTCCTCGCGGTCGCCGTCGACCAGTCCGCCACGGCGGCGGAGCGGCAGGTCGCCTACCGGCGCGTGCGCGAGGAGCTCGACGGCCTCATCGTCCTCTCCGACGCGGCGGTCGACGATCTCGAGAAGCGCGTCGCCCCCGAGATCGAACGCTGATCCGCGCCGCGGATAGGATCGGGAGAGCCCAGGACCGTCCGTCGCAAGGAAGCCGCACCGTGACACAGAACCCCGCAGCACCCGCCGGAGTCCAGCTGGGGGCGGGCGTCGTCAAGCGGCCGACGCGGATGCCGGACGGGCGCGAGCTGATCTACTTCGACGACGCGGACACCGCCCTGGGGCCCGAGCGCCGCGCCGACGCCCGCGCGCTCGATCCGCGTCCGGCGACCGCGACGATGCGCCGCGACGTCCTCACGGGCGACTGGGTCTCGGTCGCCGCGGCCCGCCAGCACCGCGCCCACCTCCCGCCGGCCGACCTCGACCCCCTCGCGCCGCAGACCCCGACGAACCCGTCGGAGATCCCCGACGTCTATGACGTCGCCGTGTTCGAGAACCGCTCCCCCTCGTTCGGCCCCGCCCTCGCCGAGGCCGCCGGCGCCGCACCGGCGGCCGAGCAGCCCCCCGGCGATCTCGACGGTCCAGGCCTCGGGCGCACGGCCACCTCGGTCGGCCGCTGCGAGGTCGTCTGCTTCAGCCCGGAGCGGACCGGATCGTTCGGCACGCAGACGGTCTCGCGCGCCCGCACCGTGATCGAGGCGTGGGCCGACCGCACCGCCTCGCTGTCGACGCTTCCCGGCGTGCGGCAGGTGTTCCCCTTCGAGAACCGCGGGGAGGCGATCGGCGTGACGCTGCACCACCCGCACGGCCAGATCTACGCCTATCCGTACGTGACGCCGCGCACACGGTCGCTGCTGGCGTCGATCGAACGCGAGGGCGCCGACCTGTTCGCACGGATCCTCGAGGTCGAGCAGGCGGGCCCGCGCGTCGTCCTGGAGGCGGAGCACTGGCTCGCCTACGTCCCGTTCGCGGCACGCTGGCCCGTCGAGGTGCATCTCGCGCCGCGCCGCCACGCGGCCGACTTCGCCGAGCTCACCGCGCCGGAGCGCGACGAGCTCGCCCGCGTCTACCTCCGGCTCCTGCGTGGCGTCGACCGCCTCTACGACACCCCCACCCCCTACATCGCCGCGTGGCACCAGGCGCCCGTCGACCTCGCTCGCGACTCGGCGCGCCTGCACCTGCAGCTCACGTCCCCGCGCCGCGCCGCCGACAAGCTGAAGTACCTCGCCGGCTCCGAGGCCGCGATGGGAGCCTGGATCGGCGACATCCCGCCGGAGCAGTCGGCCGAGCGCCTGCGCGATGCCGTCGACGCCGTGGAGGACCCCGCATGAGCGCGCGCGACGACGCGGCCGCCCTGTTCGAGCGGATCGTCGCGGCCGCGCCCGCCGGGGTGTGGTCGTCGGCGGGGCGCGTGAACCTCATCGGCGAGCACACCGACTACAACGACGGCTTCGTCCTCCCGTTCGCGATCGATCGGCGCACGTACGCCGCCGTCGCGGAGCGCGATGACCGGATGATCCGCGTCGCCTCGACGTTCGATCCCGCACCCGTCGTGATCGAGGCCGACCGCCTCACCGAGGTGTTCGGCGGCGACCCCGGCGCGGCGGTCGCCGCCGGTGAGGTCCCCGAGTGGGCCGCGTACCCGCTGGGCGTCGCGTGGGCGGCGCTGGCCGGCGCGAGCGCACCGGGCGGTCTCGACATCGCCATCGCCTCTGACGTGCCGGTCGGCGCAGGGCTCTCGTCGTCGGCCGCCATCGAGGGCGCCACGGCCGCCGCCCTGAACGACCTGTGGGAGCTGGGGCTGAACCCGCTCGAGCTCGCGCAGATCGGGCGGACGGCCGAGAACGACGCGGTCGGCGCACCGACGGGGATCATGGACCAGGTCTCCTCGATCATGGGACGAGCGGACGCCGCGAGCTTCCTCGACTGCCGCAGCCTCGCCGTCGAGTCGGTCGACCTGGGGTTCGCCTCCGAGGGGCTCGAGATCCTCGTGATCGACACCCGCGTCGCGCACGCCCATTCGACCGGCGGCTATCGCGACCGGCGCGACGCGTGCGAGCGGGGTGCTGCGGCCCTCGGCGTTCCCGCGCTGCGCGACGTCGCGGTCGGCGAGCTCGATCACGCCGCGACCGCGCTCGACGACGTGACCTTCCGCCGCGTGCGCCACATCGTCACCGAGAACGCACGCGTGCTCGAGACGGTCCGCGTCCTGCGCGAGCAGGGTCCGCGCGCGATCGGCGACCTGCTCGTCGCCTCGCACGTCTCCATGCGCGACGACTTCGAGATCTCGGTGCCCGAGCTGGACCTCGCCGTCGACGAGGCGATGGCGGCCGGCGCGATCGGCGCGCGGATGACCGGCGGCGGCTTCGGCGGCGCAGCGATCGCGCTGGTCGCGAAGGACGCGGCGGACGGCGTGACGCAGCGCGTGACGGCGGCGTTCGCCGACGCAGGCTACTCGGAGCCGCGCGTCTTCCCCGTGCTCCCGTCGGAGGGCGCGCGCCGCGACGCCTGAGCCGCGGCCTCGGCCGCACGGGCCAGCCAGGCCGGCGTCGCTCCCGGCCGCTGCGGGGGAACGAGACGCCCCGCCTCGGAGTCCTCGACGAGCTGTCGCGCCCTGCGCTCCCGCGTCTCGTCGCGCTTGGCCGACATGATCCAGTGCCGCACGGCCTTGCGATAGCCGGGCGCCGCCTCCGCCAGGAACGCGACGGTGCCGGGCGAGGCCTCGACGATCGCGCGCAGGTCGGGGCGGAGCTCGGCCTCCGGATTCTCGTGCGAGTAGGTGCCGGAGCGCGCAGCCGTCCGGCGCGCGAACGCCGCGAGCCCCGCCGCGTGCATCCGGCCCTCCGCGATCAGGCGCTCGGCGTGGGCGATGTTCACGCGCGACCACGTGCTCGACGGCTTGCGCGGGGTCCACCTCTGGCGTCGGGAGTCCTCGTCGATCGGCTGCGAGACCGAGTCGATCCAGCCGAAGCACAGCGCCTCGACGACCGCGTCGGCCCAGGTGAGCCCTCGGTCGGCGGCGTGCGCGCGCCGCAGGCCCATCCACAGCTCGTCCGCCGTGTCATGGTGCCGCTCCAGCCACGCGCGGAACTCGGCCGCATCGCGGAAGAAGACGGCCGGCCGCTCCGCGGTGCCGCCTGGCGTGCCCGGCTCTCGTGTCGTCACGGGATCAGGATGGCACGGACCCCGGACATCCGCTCTTGACGCGCTCGTCGTTCTATGGTTCATTAGTCGAGTAACTAACCAACTGACCACGGGAGCGATGTGTTCGACGACGACCGGCCGTTGTTCCTCCAGATCGCCGAGAGCGTGGAGGAATCCATCATCGACGGGAGCCTCGCCGAGGAGACGAAGGCGCCGTCGACCAACGAGCTGTCGGCGTTCCATCGCATCAATCCCGCCACGGCGGCGAAGGGGATCGGCATGCTCGTCGACAAGGGAGTGCTCTACAAGCGCCGCGGCATCGGCATGTTCGTCGCCGACGGCGCACGCGAGCTCCTGCTCGCCGACCGGCGCGAGGCGTTCGTCGCCGACTACGTCGCCCCCCTCCTCGCCGAGGCCCGCCGGATCGGCATGACCGCCGACGACGTCCGCGCGCTGCTCTCCGAGCACGCCGCCACCCAGACCACCGAGTGAAAGGCTCCGCCATGGACCCCGTCATCGAGGTGAGCGACCTCACCAAGCGCTACAAGGACACGACCGCGCTCGACCGCGTCAGCTTCCAGATCGAGCGGAACGCGATCTACGGCTTCCTCGGCCGCAACGGCGCTGGCAAGACCACGGCGATGTCGATCCTGACCGCCCAGAACTTCCCGACGAGCGGGAGCGTGCGGGTGTTCGGCGAGCAGCCGTACGAGAACGCTCGCGTGCTGAACCGGATGTGCTTCGTTCGCGAGAGCCAGAAGTATCCGGACGAGGCGAACGCCGTGATCGCGTTCCGCTCCGCTCGCCTGTTCTTCCCCCGCTGGGACCAGGAGCTGTGCGAGCGACTGATCGAGGACTTCCAGCTGCCGACGAAGCGCCCGATCAAGAAGCTCTCGCGCGGGCAGCTCTCGGCCGTCGGCGTGATCATCGGGCTCGCCTCGCGCGCCGAGATCACCTTCTTCGACGAGCCCTACCTAGGTCTCGACGCCGTCGCCAGGCAGATCTTCTACGACCGGCTGATCGAGGACTACGCGGAGCACCCGCGGACGATCCTGCTCTCCAGTCACCTCATCGACGAGATCGCGAACCTCATCGAGCGCGTCCTCGTGATCGATCAGGGTCGGATCATCCTCGACCAGTCGGCCGAGGAGGCGCGCGGGCAGGCGACGAACATCGTCGGCGACACCGAGCGCGTGGAGGCCTTCGCCCGAGGGCGCGAGATCCTCCACAGGGAATCGCTCGGCCGCGTGAGTTCGATCACGTTCCTCGGCCAGCTCTCCTCCGACGAGCGCCGCGAGGTCGAGGCGGCCGGTCTCGACCTCGTGCCCGTGCCGCTGCAGCAGCTCATCGTCCGCCTCACGCAGCACGCCGCACCGCCCGCAGCGGAGGGCGACCTCGACGCCGTCCCCGCACGGGACGCCCACACAGAAGGAGCCCAGCGATGACCTCCACCGCCGCCGCGGCACCCGCCGCGCGCACGCAGCCCAGCCGCACGCTCAGCGTGCTGCGCCTCCAGCTGATCAGCACGCAGTCGTTCGTCTGGGTGCCCGCGATGATCCTGGCCGCCGCCGCGATCGTCTCCGTCCTGATCTTCGCCATGATCCCCGGCGACGACGTGAAGTTCGCCGGCGCGGCCAACGCGCCTCTGTGGTACTTCGCGGCGATCGGCGTCCAGGCGATGACCCTGAGCTTCCCGTTCTCGCAGGCGATGAGCGTGACCCGCAGGGAGTTCCACCTCGGCACGCTCCTGTTCGGCGCAGTCGGCGCGGCCATGATGGCGACGCTGTTCATCGTCCTCGCCGGCATCGAGGTGCTCACGGACGGCTACGGCGTGAACGGCCGCGTCGCGTACCTCGACTGGATCTTCGAGCCTGGCTGGGTCTCCGCGTGGCTGACGTACTTCACGTACACGATGCTGCTGTTCGTCGTCGGGTTCTGGATGGCGACGATCTGGAAGCGCTTCGGCACGTTCACCGTCGTCGCCGTGGGCGTCGTCGTCGGCCTCGCCGTCCTGCTCGCGATCTTCTTCATCACCCGCGGCGGCGTCTGGCCAGAGGTGATCCGCTGGTTCGTGGACGTCGGGCCGCTCGGGATCACCCTCGGCGGACTCGGCGTGACGGCCCTGCTCGCCGTCGGCGCGTACGGGACGCTGCGTCGCGCGACGGTGTGACGGCTCACGCGACGAGAGCGGCCCCGGTCCTGTCGGATCGGGGCCGCTCTCGTGTCGGTCGTCAGCGCTGGACGGGCTCGGCGCCGCCGGCGAGCATCCGGGCGAGGTCGGCCTGCGACGGCGCCGACTCCCAGTCGCCCTCGGCCGTGCACGCGAACGCGCCGCACGCGGCGGCCGTCACGAGCCGGTCCCCGAGCGACGCGTCGCGCACCGTCTCGTGGAGCCATCCGGCGACGAACGCGTCGCCGGCGCCGACCGTGTCGACGACCTGGACGGGGAACGCGTCCTGCGCGGCGCGCTCGTCGCCGTCGGCCGCGATCGCGCCGCGGGCGCCCAGCTTCACGACCGCGCACCGGGGGCCGAGGGCGCGGATCGCCTCGAGCTGGGCCTCCGGGTCGGTCTCCCCCGTGAGGAAGACCGCCTCGTCGTCGCCGGCGAAGACGATGTCGGCCGAGGCGGCCAGCGACCGGTAGACGGGAGCGGGATCGCGGCCGTCGCGCCAGAGCGCGCTGCGGTGGTTCACGTCGAACGAGACGAGCGCGCCGGCGCCCTTCGCGCGCTCGATCGCCGAGCGGACGGTCTCGAGCGGCGCCTCGCCGAGCCCGGCCGGGATGCCGGTGACGTGCAGGATCGCCGTCTCCTCCGCGAGCCCGTAGGGGACATCGGTCGGCTGCAGCAGACTCCCCGCCTGGCCGACACGGTAGTACGTCACCCGGCTCGTGCCAGGGGTGGGGCGCTCCTTGATCATGAGGGAGGTCGGCTGGAACTCGTCGACGGCGCCGTGCGCCTCGACACCCTCGGCGCGCAGCTCGCGCAGGATCAGCTCCCCGAAGCCGTCGCGGCCGACGCGGCCGACCCAGCCGGCCCGTCCGCCGAGGCGCGCGACCCCGATCGCGACGTTGCTCTCGGCCCCGCCGAATCCGATGCTCGCGTGCTTGGAGTGCACGAGGCGCCCGATCCGCTCCGGCACGACGAGGCCGAGGCTCTCGCCGACCGTGACGACGTCGAGGCGGCTCACGCGGCGCCCTGCCGCACCTGACGGCCGACCTCGACGGCGGCCCTGGCCGCGGCGGCGACGTCGTCCGCACTGCCGGCCGACGCGATCCAGCTGCCGCTCGCGGCGAACACCGCGGGGTGCGAGAGGTGCTCGGCGAGGTTGTCCTGCTTGATGCCGCCGGAGGGCATGAACCGCACGTCGCGGTAGACGTCGGCGTACGCCGAGAGCACCTTCAACCCGCCGAACACCCCGGCGGGGAAGAGCTTCAGCCGGCGCAGCCCCTCGGCGCGCGCCGCCTGCACCTCGCTCGGGGTGAGCACACCGGGGACGATCGGGATGCCGGCGTCGCGCACGTAGCGGACGACCTCGAGGTCGAGCCCCGGCGTGACGACGAAGGCCGCGCCGGCGTCGAGCGCCTCGCGTGCCTGATCCGTCGATAGGACCGTGCCGGCGCCGACGAGGAGATCGCCGCGCGCGGCCATCCGCTCGATGCCGGCGAGGCCGTGCTCGCCGCGCAGGGCGACCTCGACGACCGGCAGCCCTCCGGCGACGAGGCCCTCGGCCATGTCGTCGACCCGCGACGGGTCGGAGATGCTCGCCAGGGGGACGACGTCGAACCCGCCGAGCCGGCCCAGGCCGTCATCGTTCGCGGTCTCGGGAGTGCTCATCCGATATGCCTTTCCACGCGCTCGTGTGCTGTCTGGTCTGATGGACGGGCCCGGTATCAGGGTCGCTCGTTCTCCTCGGCCCCCGCTTCGACGTGGTGGCGGATCACCTCGGCCACGACGAAGTTGAACCACTTCTCGGCGAACTCCGGGTCGAGGTGGGCCGATTCTGCGAGCGCGCGCAGGCGCGCGATCTGCTCCCGCTCGCGACCGGGGTCGGATGCGGGGAGATCGTGGGTCGCCTTCAGGACCCCGACCTGCTGCGTCGCGCGGAAGCGCTCCGCCAGAAGGTAGACGAGCGCCGCGTCGATGTTGTCGATGCTCGCGCGGAAGCGCGCGAGGGTCTGCCTGGGGTCCTCGTTCGTCTCATCGGCCACGGATCGACGATACCGCGTGCGACCGCGCCGACGATTCCCGCTCAGCCCTCGCGGATCGTCATCCGAACGATCTTGTCGCCCTCGACGACGAAGGCGAAGGAGCTGCGGCCGTTCGCGTGGTTGCTGCGCCAATCGCCGATGACCGTGATCTCGTCACCCGCCACCGTGACCTCCTCGGGCGTGAGCGTGCCCTTCGCGCCGATGAACTCGACATCGCTCCAGGACGTGATCGACTCGCGGTCGGGGAAGATCCTGCCCCAGTCGTCGACGGCGCCGTCCTCCGTGAAGGCGTCGAGGAAACCTGCGTCGTCGTGCCGGTTGACCGTCTCGATGAACGAGGCGACGGGCTCGGGGATCTGAAGCTCGGTCATGCGGCCGACGATACGTGCCGCGATCGCCGAACGCCACAGGGACGCCCAGATCGCCCCGCGGCGCCAGGACGTCCCGAGAGGAGTGGGCCCGATCCCGGCGGATCAGACGAGGTCGTGGCGCACGACGACCTCGTCGCGGGCGGGGCCCACGCCGATCACCGAGATGCGCGTGCCGCTCATCCGCTCCAGCGCGAGAACGTAGTCCTGGGCGTTCTGCGGCAGGTCCTCGAACGTGCGGCAGCCGGAGATGTCCTCCGTCCACCCGGGGAACTCCTCGAGGATCGGCGTCGCGTGGTGGAAGTCGCTCTGGTTGACGGGCACCTCGTCGAAGCGCTCGCCGTTGACGTCGTAGGCGACGCACACCGGGATCGTCGCGCGGCCCGTGAGCACGTCGAGCTTCGTCAGCACGAGGTCGGTGATCCCGTTCACCCGCGTCGCGAAGCGCGTGATCGGCGCGTCGTACCAGCCGACGCGGCGATCGCGGCCCGTCGTCGTGCCGAACTCGTGGCCCGTCTCGCGCAGCCACTCGGCGTCGTCGTCGAACAGCTCGGTCGGGAAGGGGCCGGCGCCCACGCGGGTCGTGTACGCCTTGACGATCCCGACGATGCGGTCGAGCCGGTTCGGCCCGATGCCCGATCCACTGGCCGCGCCGGCCGCCGTCGCGGTCGACGACGTCACGAACGGGTAGGTGCCGTGGTCGACGTCGAGCATCGTGGCCTGGCCGCCCTCGAACACCACGACCTCGTCGCGGTCGAGCGCCTCGGACAGGATCAGCCCGGTGTCGCTCACCATCGGCCGCACGCGCTCGGCGTACGACAGCAGGTCGTCGACGACCTCGTCGACCGAGATCGCCCTGCGGTTGAAGACCTTGAGGAGCAGGTGGTTCTTCTGCTCGAGCGCGCCCTCGACCTTCTGCCGCAGGATCGACTCGTCGAACAGGTCCTGCACGCGGATGCCCATGCGGCTGATCTTGTCGGCGTAGCTCGGCCCGATCCCGCGGCCGGTCGTGCCGATCTGACGCTTGCCGAGGAAGCGCTCCTGCACCTTGTCGAGCGTGCGGTGGTAGTGGGTGATGAGGTGCGCGTTCGCCGAGATCCGCAGCTTCGACGTGTCGATGCCGCGGGCGTTCAGCGCGTCGAGCTCCTCGAAGAGCACCTCGAGGTCGATCACGACGCCGTTGCCGATGACGGGGGTGACGCCGGGCGACAGGATGCCGGAGGGCAGCAGGTGCAGCGCGTACTTCTCGTCGCCGATCACGACCGTGTGGCCCGCGTTGTTGCCGCCGTTGAACTTCACGACCCAGTCGGTGCGGTCGCCGAGCAGGTCGGTCGCCTTGCCCTTGCCCTCATCGCCCCATTGGACGCCAACGATGACGATGCCTGGCATTCGTCCCCCTCGATCGATCGGGTCGCGTACCTTCCGATCCTACGGTGCGGCGCGGCCGTCCGACGAAGCGATGAGGGCGCCCACGGCCGGGTGACCTAGCCTGAGCCCATGGCCGCGCCCGTTCCTCCCCGCACCGGCGTGCGGACTCGCATCGACACCGCGTGGCCCTTCCTGCGCACGGCCGTCGCCGTCCTCCTGCTCATCGCCGTCGGCGTGCAGTTCCACCGCACGGTGAGCGTGTACGCGGCGCTGCCGGAGCCGTACGCCTCGCACGTGCCCACGCTCGTGACGAACTTCTTCAGCTACTTCACGAACCTCGCCAACATCGCCGCAGCGGCCGTGCTGATCGCCGCAGCGATCTGGGCGTGGACGCGCGGCCGCCGCGCCGCAGTCGAGCCCGCGGGCCTGGCGCTCGCCCTCGTCGCGGTCGCGACCTACATGGTGCTCACCGGCACCGTCTACAACGCGCTCCTGCGCGGCACGGGCGATCCGCTCACGTTCGTACGCTTCAGCAACGAGGTCACGCACGTCGCCGGGCCCGCGTTCCTGCTCCTCGACGCGCTCATCGCGCCGAAGCGGCGGGCGCTGCCGTGGCGGAGCGTGTGGCTCGTCGTGTCGGTCCCGCTCGCGTGGTGCGTCTACACGCTCGTGCGCGCGCCGTTCATCGTCGAGCCGTCCACCGGCGTCGCCGGCTTCTACCCGTACCCGTTCCTCAACCCCCGGGTGCAGGACGGCTTCGGGGGCGTCGCCGCGTACATCGCCGTCCTCGCCACCGCGGTCGTCGTCCTCTCGGCGCTCCTGGTGTGGATCGGGCGCCTGCGGGCGGGGGAGAACTCCCCAGCGCGTGCGGAGGCGCCTGGCGCTTAGGCTGGATCGAGCCGATCCGAGGGGGACACCGAGCCGATGGCAGATCAGACCGTTCCGAACGACCAGGAGATCGCCCGCGCCGGGGCGGTGCTCGATCACATCGCGAACGCCTACTCGCGCAAGATGGTGGGCCAGGAACGGCTGCGCACGAGCCTGCTCGTCGCGCTCATCGCCGGAGGGCACATCCTCCTGGAGTCGGTCCCCGGCCTCGCGAAGACGACGGCGGCGAGCACCCTCGCCGACACGGTCGACGCGAAGTTCAAGCGGATCCAGTGCACGCCGGACCTCCTCCCGAGCGACATCACGGGCAACCAGGTCTACGACGCGTCGACCGGCCGGTTCCGCACGGTCCTCGGCCCCGTGCACTCCAACTTCGTCCTCCTCGACGAGATCAACCGCTCGAGCGCCAAGACCCAGAGCGCCATGCTCGAGGCGATGCAGGAGCACCAGACGACGATCGGCGGCGAGGTGCACCACCTCCCGAAGCCGTTCCTCGTCATCGCGACGCAGAACCCGGTCGAGCAGGAGGGCACGTACGAGCTGCCGGAGGCCCAGCTCGACCGGTTCCTCATGAAGGAGATCGTCGAGTACCCGAGCCCGCAGGAGGAGTACGAGGTGCTGCAGCGCCTCGACACCGGGCTGCTCGACCCCGAGGCCCACATGTCGAGCACGGCGTCGCTCGCCGATGTCCAGATGATGCAGGACGTCGCGAAGCGGATCCACGTCTCCCCCGCGATCCGCAACTACATCGTCGGCCTGTCGTACGTGACGCGGAACCCCGCGCCGTACATCGGCGAGGAGCGCGCCCGCTACATCAAGTACGGAGCGAGCCCGCGCGCGAGCATCGCGTTCCTGCAGTGCGCCAGGGCGCTCGCGCTGATGAGCCGCCGCTCGCACGTCGTGCCGGAGGACATCCGCGACCTGCGTCACCTCGTGCTGCGCCACCGCGTGCTGCTGACCTTCGAGGCCGAGGCCGACGGCGTGCGCAGCGAGGACCTCGTCGACGCGATCTTCCAGTCCGTGCCGACGCCGTAGCCCGATGGCCTCCCCCCTGCTCACGAGGGTGAAGGGCAAGCTCTTCATCCACTCGCGGCGCAAGTCGATGCACGCGCTCGACGGCGCGTACGCCTCGCTGTTCCACGGGCGCAGCCTCGACTTCGAGGACCTGCGCCGCTATGAGCACGGCGACGACATCCGCGACATCGACTGGCGCGCCACGGCCCGCCTGTCGACGCTCCTCGTGAAGCGGTCGCGCGCGACCAGGATGCACACCATCCTGTTCGCCGTCGACACCGGCAGGACGATGGCCGCCCTCGCGCCGAACGAGCGACCCAAGAGCGAGCTGGCGATCATGGCGGTCGGCGCGCTCGGGGTGCTCAGCACCCGGCACGGCGACGACGTCAGCGTGCTCCACGGCGACGCGGACGACATCCGGCGCACGCCGCCGCGGCGCTCCGAGGGCGCGCTCGAGCACGCGCTGCGCGCCATCCAGGCCCGCGCCACCCCCGACGCCTCAGCGAGCGACCGCGACGGGCTGCTCCAGACGGTGATCCGGACGGTGTCGAAGCGGATGATCGTCGTGGTCGTGACCGACGAGGCTCCGCTCACCGACGCGGACGAGCGGAGCCTGCGCCGCCTGCGCGTGCAGCACGACGTGCTGTGGATCACGGTGCGCGATGCCGACCCGGTGCTCGGCACCCGCTCGGACGCCGCCCGGCGCGACGCGGACTCCGGCTGGGCCGTGCCCGACTTCCTGCACGGGCACGACGAGGTCGTCGCCGAGTGGAGGGCCGAGCGCGAGGCGGAGGATCGCCGCCGCGCCGACGTCCTGGCCGCGCTGGAGATCAGCCACGCCGCGGTGTCGACGCACGACGACGTCGTCCCGGCGCTGCTCGGCATGCTGAACCGTCGGAGGGCGGCGCATGCGGGCGGCTGATGGTGCGGCGCGCGCGCGGGAGGGGACGACGGGCACGATCGGCCCCGACGAGCTGTACCCGCCCGCGCAGTACGCCGGATGGTGGCTGCTCCTGGCCGTCGGCATCCTCGTCGTCATCGTCGGCGTCGTCTGGCTCATCCTCCTGCTCACGCGCCAGCCGAAGGCCCCGCGGGAGCCGCGTCCCGAGGCGCCCCGCACGCCGGTCGAGCAGCTCGAGCGGCTGCGCGCCGAGCACCTCGCCCGCATCGACGAGATCGAGCGCGCCCATCGCGCCGGCGAGCTCGACGCGCGGGAGGTCAGCGGCGAGCTCAGCACGCTCACGCGCCGCTTCGTCAACGAGTACACGGGCGTGGCGACCCCCGTCATGTCGCTCGAGGAGATCGCCGACCACCGGGTCCATCCCGCCCTCGTGCAGGCGCTCGCGCAGTACTACTACCCGAGCATCTTCGGCGAGGGCGAGCCGGCCGACCCTGCCGCCGGCATCGCGGCGGCGCGCGAGGTGGTGACGGCGTGGCACTGACCCAGCTGTGGTCCTTCGCCGCCGTCGGCGCAGCCGTCGTCGTCGCGATCGCGCTCGGCATCCTGTGGGGCCGGCGCGGCGCGCGCGACGCGGCGGACGGTGGATCCCGCGTGGCCAGGGCGGAGCGGGTGCGCACCCTGCCGTCGGTCCGCCGCGCCACGCGGCGCCGGGCGCTCGCGCTCGCGATCGTGGTCGTCCTCGGCGTGATCGCCGCCGGCGCGAGCGGGGTGGTCGCGGCGCGGCCGATGGCGGAGCAGACGATCGTCCCCGAGAACACGAGCCGCGACATCATGCTCTGCCTCGACGTGTCCGGCTCGATGACCGACACCGACAAGGAGGTCGTCGACGTCTTCCTCGAGCTCACCGACGACTTCGAGGGCGAGCGGATCGGGCTGACCATCTTCAACGCGTCCCCCGTGCAGGTCTTCCCCCTCACCGACGACTACGCGTTCGTGAAGGAGCACCTGCAGTCGCTCCGCGACAGCTTCGACTACGGCGACGCCACGCCGGAGCACTGGCAGGGAACGCTCGACGGACCGGGCGCCTCCCTCATCGGCGACGGGCTCGCGGCGTGCGCGCTGCGCTTCGACAACACCGACGAGGAGCGTTCGCGGTCGATCATCCTCGCCACCGACAACGAACCGGCGGGGGCGGAAGTGCTCTCGACGCAGGAGGCGGCCGAGTACACCGCGGCGAAGGACATCCGCCTCTACGCGCTCAACCCGATCCAGGAGGACAGCGACGTCAGCGACAGCCTCGTCGAGGCCGCCCAGACCACCGGAGGAGAGGCGTTCGCGCTTCGCGGGGCGACGACGGCGGCCGACATCGTCTCGCAGGTGCAGGAGCAGGAGGCCACGGCGCTCACGGGCGAGGTCGAGGTGGTCGAGACGGACGACCCGACCCTCTGGATCGTCGTGCTGTTCGTCTTCGTCCTCATCGCCGTCGTCGTGATGTGGAGGGTGCGACTGTGAGCTTCCTCCCCGTGCTGCACCCGCTGCTGCTCGTCCCGCTCGCCCTCGCCGGGCTGGGCGTCGCGATCTGGGCGCTCGCGAAGGCCCGATCCGCCGGCGAGCGCGTGAGCTGGGCGGTGCGCGTCCTCCTCGTCGCGGCCTGCGCCGTGCTCGCGTTCCGGCCCGGCGTGCCCGACGGCGCCTCGAAGTCGGTCTCGACGAACGTCGACGTGATCATCGCCCTCGACAACACGACGAGCATGCTCGCCGAGGACTGGGATGGCGAGGGGGGCAACCGCAGGATCGACGGGGTCGAGAGCGACATCCGCGCCCTCATCGAGGAGTACCCCGGCGCCCGCTTCTCGCTCATCGCGTTCGACAACAGCGCCCAGGTGCGCCTGCCACTCACGACCGACACCTCGGCGCTCATGAGCTCGCTCGAGGTCATGACGCCTCCCCCGACCGACACGTCCAACGGCAGCTCCGTCAGCGTCGCCGCCCCCGTGCTGAAGGAGTCGCTCGAGAACGCGCAGGAGACGGAGGGGAGATCCCGCCTCGTGTTCTACCTCGGCGACGGGGAGCAGACGGCCGAGGAGCTGGCCGAGACCTTCGCCGACAGCGCGGATCTCCTCGACGGCGGCGCCGTGCTCGGCTATGGGACGGCGGAGGGCGGCCAGATGAAACGGCCGGTCGGGGTCGGCGAGGAGCCGTCGGACGACTGGGTGCAGGCGCCGGACGGCGGGCCGGCCGTGTCGGTCATCGACGAGGCGGCTCTCGAGACGATCGCCGACGAGCTCGGCGTCGGCTACGAGCACCGCACGGGCAAGTCAGGGCCCGACCTGCCGCCGGCGCCGGAGGAGACCACGACGACCGCCGATGCCGACACCCCCGGCGCGCGGACCGAGCTGTCGTGGATCGTCGCGCTCGTCGTGGCGGGCCTGCTCGCGATCGAGATCGGGCTCGACTCCGCCCGCATCTCGCGCACCCTCGCGCTGACCAGGCGGAAGCGCACGGGGAAGGAGCGGACATGACGGCGAACGCACGCACGCCGCGCGGGGACGGCCGCCGGCGCCTGCGGTTCTGGCTTCTCGTCGGCTTCGCGCCGATCGCGCTGGTCGGCCTCGTGATCGTCGCGAAGATCCTCACGATGTACGCCTTCGCGCACCAGGCCGTCACGGCGCACGTGGCGACGGACCCCGCCGGCACGGTCGCCGCCGCCGAGGGGCAGGAGCCCCTCAACCTCTTCGAGCGCCACCTCGCGCCGTACAACGTCGGCGTGGGCCTTGCGACCTCCGACCGCCTCGCCGACTCGCGGGCGAAGTTCGAGGAGGCGCTGCCGCTGGCGAGCGGCCTCGACGCGTGCCCCGTGCACATCAACCTCGCCCTCGTCGTCGAGCTCATGGGCGACGAGGCGAAGACCGAGGACCCGGAGTCCGCAGCCGGTCTGTACGAGGAGGCGCTCGAGCTCAACCTCGACACCCCGGAGGAGTGCCGCAGCGAGGAGGCCGACGCGCAGTCGCCGGATCCGGAGCGCCCGAACGAGATGACGCTCGACGACCAGCAGGAGCGCCTGAAGCAGAAGCAGCAGGAGCAGGAGCAGCAGAACGACCAGCAGGGCCAGGACGATCAGCAGGACGAGCAGGATCAGCAGACCGAGCAGGAGAAGCAGGAGCAGCAGGACAAGCTCGACGACATCGAGGAGAAGCTCCAGCAGGGCGAGCAGGAGCGCGAGAAGAACGACGACAGCGGCGACGAGAACGGCGGCTACGGATCGGATCAGCCATGGTGACAGACGACGCGCGCCGTGCCTTCCTCCCGCACCACGAGGGGGCGCCGCCCACGCCGCCGCCCGGCGGGTACCAGCACGCCAGGCGCTTCCCGTCGTCGCCGTTCGCGCCGCGCGACGGGCACGACCCGTTCGTTCCCGTGCCGCAGCCGCCCGCTCCGCGCCGGCGCCGCCGGCACCATCCGCTCGGCTGGATCGCCCTGTCGGCCGCCGCCGTGTTCGGCCTCGTCCTGCTCGTGGCCTTCGGCGCTCAGGCCACCGACGCCATCTACGGCACGACGATGCTCGCGCTCCAGCTGCTCGTCCTCGCCGGCGCGATCGGGGCGGTGATCCCCGGCCCGTCCCGCGTGCTCGGCGCGTGGACCCTCGTGCTCGTGCTGCTCGTCAACGTCGGCACCGTGGGCGCGCTGAGCGCCCTGCGCACGTCCGCCGCCGGCACCTACGACGGCCAGAGCGAGGAGCAGAAGGAGGATCCCTACCCCGGGATCAGGGACCGATCGCCCGAGGCGTTCCTCAGCGCGCCGTCGCTCGAGGACACCGTGGAGCGGACGGACCGGATCTCGAAGGCGATCCGCGAGGAGCTCACCGACCAGTACGGCTACACCTGGGTGAAGGTCGGCGACGGGAAGACCCGGCCGGAGCGCAACGGCTATGGCGGCGAGTCCCTGCTGCAGGAGTACACCTCGCCGGAGTGGAAGACGGAGCAGCCGATCCGCGACGACGCCCGCAAGCGGGACGTGATGCGCACGATCAACGCCGTGCTCGCGCGCGAGGGCGTGTACTACTCGATGTACCCGCTCAACGAGGGCGGCGGGATCAGCGAGGACAGCCTCCGCAAGCTCTATGGTGGCGTCGATCCGAGCGAGCAGGTGCTCTGGGAGCACTACACGCAGGTCGACGAGAATCCCACGGGCGATCCGTCCGGACCCGATCCGACCCTCATGTACGCGACCATCGTCGACCTGTCGAACGACGACACGGGCCAGTGGACCGCGCGGCAGAAGGCCGAGGCGCAGAAGGACGGGAGTCCGCTGGAGGGCCTGACGCTCATGTTCCTCGGCCCCCATCTGCTCTCGGAGGACGACCGCGAGGCGTTCGAGCAGGGGATCGCCGAGAACCCGGACCCCGGGTCCTGAGCCGCCGTCAGCGCGGGCCGGGTGCCCGCGCGATGACGTCGAGGAAGTCGCGGACGACGTGCGTCGGGGTCCGGCCCGCCCAGACGGCCGTGAGCGGGCGCACGATCTCGAGTCCGCGGATCCGGATGCGCACGAGCCGCCCGGCGCCGAGGTCGTCGGCGACGGCGAGGGAGCTCAGTGCACCGGGGGCGCGGCCCGCCATGATCGCGCTGCGCACGCCGAGCGTCGTCGACACGACCGCGGCCGGCTCCGCCGTGAGCGGCGCCCCGGCCGCGGCGAGCGCATCCTCGAGCGCCTGCCGCGTGCCGCTGCCCGGCTCGCGCAGGACGAGGGAGGCCGCGGCCAGCTCGCGCAGGGACGCGCGGCCCGTCCGCGCCCAGGGGTGGCCGTGTCCGGCGACGACCTCGATCGTGTCGTGGGCCACCGTGACCGACCCGAGGTCTGCGGGGACCGACGGGGTCTCGATGAAGCCGAGCTCGGCCGTTCCGCCGCGCACCGCCTGAACGACCTGACTGCTGTTGTCGACCGTGAGGCGGGCGACGGGGGCGTCCTCTGGGCCGGCGGCGCTCCAGCGCGCGATCCATTCCGGCACGAGGTGCTCGGCGGTCGTCAGACTCGCCGCGATCCGGAGCGTCCTGCGGCGGTCCGCTCCCAGCGCGCCGACGGCGTCGGCGAAATCGTCGGCCGCGGCGAGCAGCGGGGTCGCCCAGCCGACGACGAGCTCCCCGGCCGGCGTGAGGCGGGAGCCGCGCGCCGAGCGGACGAGCAGGGGCACGCCCAGACCCGCCTCGAGCGCGCGGATGCGCTGGGAGACGGCCTGCTGGCTCACGCCGATCCTGGCGCCTGCCGCGGAGATGCTGCTCTCCTGCGCGACGAGCGAGAGCGCCCGCAGGGCGTCCAGGTCGGGTTCGGCGGTCATCGTCCTCCTCGGCGACAACGATAGCTTGTGCCCCGCGCGGCATCCGCCCCTACTGCCGGTGACCGGGCGGAGAGAGGATCGAGGGATGAACGACGTGCCGCACGAAGCCGCCCTCCGCCCCGGAAGCGCCCTGATGGGCAGGGCGAGGGCGCTGGCGCCCGGCATCCTGCTCTGCCTCGTGGCGGCCGCCGCGTCGTACGGGGTGAACCTGCTGCTGCCCGGCGTGAGCCCGCTCATCGTCGCGATCGTGCTCGGCATCCTCGTGGCGAACCTCGTCCGCCTGCCGGCGGCTGCGCGCGGTGGCGTCGACTTCTCGGCGAAGAAGCTGCTGCGCGTCGGGATCGTCTTCCTCGGACTCCAGCTCGTCCTCTCCGACATCGCGGATCTCGGCGCGCCCATGCTGATCGTCATCGTCTGCATCGTCGGCGGCGGGATCCTCGGCGCCGTCCTCCTCGGCCGGCTCCTGCGGGTGCCGTCCCGCCTCACCCTCCTCGTCGCGTGCGGCTTCTCGATCTGCGGCGCCGCGGCCGTGGCCGGAGCCGCCGGCGTCCTCGACCCGGACGACGAGGGCGAGGAGGACACCGTGACCGCCGTCGCCCTCGTCGTGATCTTCGGCACGCTGATGATCCCGCTCGTCCCGCTCGCCGCCGGCCTGTTCGGCATGGGGCCGGAGACAGCGGGGCTCTGGGCGGGCGGGTCGATCCACGAGATCGCCCAGGTCGTGGCGGCTGGCGGGATCATCGGCGGCGGCGCGCTCACCGTGGCGGTGATCGTCAAGCTCGCCCGCGTGCTGATGCTCGCGCCGGTCGTCGCGGTGCTGAGCCTCCGCCAGCGACGGATCGCCCGCACGGCCGCCGGTGACGACGGGGCGGGCGGTGCACCCGGGACGGGGGCGCGCGCGAAGCTGCCGCCGATCGTCCCGGTATTCATCATCGGGTTCCTCGCGATGGTGCTGCTGCGCTCGTTCGTCCCGCTGCCCGAGGCCGTCCTCACGACCGGCGGGATCCTCCAGACGGTGCTGCTGTCGGCCGCGATGTTCGGCCTCGGCTGCGGGGTGCGGATCCGCTCCCTCGCGAGGGTGGGGCCGAAGCCGTTCGCGCTCGCCGCGCTCACCACAGTGCTCGTCGCCGCGATCGCGTACGCCGGGGTGTCGCTCGTCGCCTGACGATCGCGCGATCCGCGGCCGGTGCACCGCCGGCCCGCGGGAGCGACGCGCCCTGGAAGAATGAGCGCGTGCGGGCGGCGGAGTGGATGACGCGGCACCAGGTGCCGCTCTCGCTCGGCGCGCTCGCCCTGGGCGCCGGCGCCGGGTTCCTCCCCGGGGTCCCGCACGCGGCGGAACCGGCGATCACCCCGATCCTGGGGCTCCTGCTGTACGCGACGTTCCTCGGGGTGCCGTTCGCACGGATCGGTGGCGCGCTTCGCGACGGCCGGTTCCTCCTCGCCGTGCTGGTCGTGAACTTCGTGATCGCACCCCTCGTCGTCCTCGCGCTGTCGCGGATCGTCGCCCATGACCGGGTGATCCTGATCGGCGTGCTGTTCGTGCTGCTCACCCCGTGCGTCGACTACGTCATCGTGTTCACGGGGCTCACCGGCGGCGCGAAGGAGCGGCTGCTCGCGGCGGCTCCTCTGCTGATGCTCGCGCAGCTGCTCCTGCTTCCGCTGTTCCTGTGGCTCTTCGCGGGGGCGGAGTTCGCCGCGGCCGTCGATCTCACCCCGTTCGCTGAGGCGTTCGTCCTTCTCCTCGCGCTCCCCCTCGCCGCGGCCGCGCTCACGCAGGCGATCGCGGCCAGTGCGCGCCGGAGCGAAGCCGTCGGTGCGCTCGCGGAGCGAGCCGGCGTCCCGCTGATGATGCTCACCCTCGCCGTCGTCGTCGCCTCGCAGATCGCCCGCGTCGGGGAGCGGTTCGGATCTCTGCTGCTCGTGATCCCGGTCTGCGTCCTGTTCGCGGCCGTGATGACCCTCATCGGACTGGTGGCCTCGCGGGTCGCGCGGCTGGACGCGCCTGGCCGCCGCGCGATCGTCTTCAGCGGCGTCACGCGCAACTCCCTCGTGGTGCTGCCGCTCGTGCTCGCGCTCCCCGCCGCGTACGGCCTCGCGCCCGTCGTTGTCGTGACGCAGACGATCGTCGAGCTCGTCCTCATGGTCGTGCTCGTCCGGCTCGTCCCGCGTCTGGTGCCCGCCCGCGCCGAGCCACGATGATCCGTCGACGCACCTCATGTCGGCGGGCCCATGGCCCCGGGCCCAACTCGGGCTCGTCGGCGGACCGGCCGGAACTGGCGTCGTCCATCGATCCATCGGGGTGCGCACACGTACGGGACGCCGCGCCGCATCTCGATCCGCCAGTCGGCCCGCTCGATGTGATGGTGATGCCACCAGCACAGCAGAACGCCGTTGTCGGTGTGGGTCGGGCCGCCGCGAGAGTGCTCCTCGACGTGATGGACCTCGCACCAGGAGGCGGGGATCGAGCAGCCGGGGATGACGCATCCGCCGTCGCGGGCCGCGATCGCCCGGCGCTGGTGCGCGTTGAACAGCCGCTCCCGCGATCCGAGCCGGACGAGGCGCCCGCGCGAGTCGAAGACCATCTTCTGGACGGCCCCGGTGCAGGCGATGCGGTGCGCCATCGACGCAGGAAGAGGAACATCCACGCCGTCGATGCGGGCGACGCCGCCGTCGAGGTCGTCGGCCGTGGTCGTCACGACCAGCGTCGGCGCCGCTCCCCCGAGGGTCGGCGTCTCCGCGGAGGAGGCCGCCGTCTGGATGATCGCGGCGAGCGCGTCATGGCGCATCTGCGGGACGGTGCGGCGGGTGTCGACCAGCGTGTCGTCGCTCCACGACTCGTCGGAGTCACCCGTCTCCTCCGGATCCGGTGCGAACCGCACCGTCGACGCGGCGTATGCCTCGAAGAGCCGCGCCAGACCGGCCGCCACCTCAGGCATGAGGTCGCCGTGGATGGGGATCAGACCGTCGCGCGCCCGGCCGAGCACGACCTTGCGCCGGCGCGAGGCCTGCTCGGCGTCGGGTTCGATGCCGTCTCGGTCGAGGAAGGCGACCCAGGTGTCGGTCATGATCTTCAGCTCGCCGAACGTGCTCGCGGGCGCGCCCGCCGCGGCCTCCGCGATGAGCTCCTGCTCGGCCGCGGCGACTTCCTCTGGCCTGGCGGAGCCGCAGCGCTTCACTCGGGCGAGTTCGTCGGAGACGTAGCGTGCGGCCTCCTCGCCCAGCGTTCCGGCGTCGAGCGCCTCGGCGACAGCGGGGAACGGGGCGGGGAGCACGCCGCCCGACAGCGCGGAGCGCGCACGCGTGTGACGCGCGAGCCTGATCCGCTGCAGCACCACGCGGGAGGATGCCCCGGTCGCGCGCTCCAGGAGCTCCACCGCGTTCCGGCACCCGCAGCGCGCCGACAGGCGCGCGTCCTCCGAGCCGCCGTCCGCACTGGCGGAGCGGGCGTCGACCTCACCGGCGATGCGCACGCGGATCGCGTCGACGAGTCGGCCGAGCGCCTCCGCCTCGCGCGCCGACTCGACCAGGTCGCGGTCGGACAGCCCCGCCACAGACGCGACGATGCCATCGATCTCCTCCATCGCCGTCGCGATGCCGACCCGCGCGCCCGGGGCGTCTGGAGCGGGAACCGGCATCGTCGTGATGCCTCTACTTTAGAACATCTCTTCGAGTCCGGGAAGACTTGACTCGAATCTTTCTTCGAATTAATGTGACGAAGTATGAACCGAACGCGTGACGCCCCACGGCTCGCCGCCCATCCTGGGCAGATGACTCGGCAGATCCGCTTCAACGCCTTCGACATGAACTGCGTCGCCCATCAGTCGTCCGGCCTCTGGCGCCATCCAGACGACCGGTCGCGCGACTACAACACGATCGACTACTGGACCCACCTGGCGCAGCTGCTCGAGCGCGGGAGATTCGACGGGCTCTTCATCGCGGACGTGCTCGGCACCTACGACGTGTACGGCTCGAGCAACGAGGCCGCCATCACGCACGGTGCGCAGGTGCCGGTGAACGACCCTCTGCTGCTCGTCTCGGCGATGGCGGCGGTCACCGAGCACCTCGGATTCGGCGTCACCGCGGGGACGGCCTACGAGCACCCCTACCCCTTCGCACGGCGGCTCACGACGCTCGACCACCTGACCAACGGCCGGGTCGGCTGGAACGTCGTCACCGGCTACCTGCCGAGCGCTGCCCGCAACATGGGCCACGACGACCAGATGCGGCACGACGACCGCTACGACTACGCCGACGAGTACCTCGAGGTCCTCTACAAGCTGTGGGAGGGGTCGTGGGAGGACGACGCCGTTCGGGTCGATCGGGAGACCGGCGTCTTCGCCGACCCGACGAAGGTGCACGAGATCGGGCATCACGGCCCCCATTTCACCGTCCCCGGCATCCACATCTCGGAGCCGAGTCCGCAGCGGACGCCCGTGATCTACCAGGCGGGCGCCTCACCGCGCGGCGTGCGATTCGCGGCCGAGAACGCCGAGGCGATCTTCATCGCGAACTCGACGAAGGACGGGCTGAAGGAGACGGTCACCCGCATCCGCGACGGGCTCGAGGCGGCGGGGCGCGATCGCCACGACGCCCGCATCTACGCGCTCGTCACCGTGATCACGGACGCGACCCCGGAGAAGGCGCAGGCGAAGCTCGAGGACTACCTGAGCTACGCGAGCCCCGAGGGCGCGGCGGTCTTCCTGTCGGGCTGGATGGGCGTCGACCTCTCGCAGTACTCGCTCGACGAGCCTGTCGGCAACGTCGAGAGCAACGCGATCCAGTCGGCGCTGGCCAACGTCCGGCGCGGAGCCGACGACGGCACGGAGTGGACGGTCCGCGACATCGCGAGGCAGGGAGCGATCGGCGGGCTCGGACCGTACATCGTCGGCAGCGGCGAGCAGATCGCCGACCAGCTGCAGGAGATCGCGGAGCACGCGGACGTCGACGGCTTCAACCTCGCCTACGCGATCACGCCAGGCACGTTCGAGGACATCGTGGAGCACGTGATCCCCGTTCTCCAGGAGCGGGGCGCCTACCCGACGGAGTACGCCGAGGGGACGCTGCGGCACAAGCTCCAGGGCAGGGGCGACCGGGTCGCCCCGACGCACCGCGCCGCGCGGTTCAGCTACCGCAGCCGCGCGGCGACGGAGGCCCAGCCGCGGCCCGCCACGGTCTGAGGCGGGCGCGGCCCGGAGACGAGCTGGCGCCCGTCATTCCTCGCCGGCGCAGGGCGGAAGGGTGCGCGCCAGGTAGTCCCAGACCTGGTGCCTGGCCCTCCCACCGTAGATGTGCTCGCGCTTGTCGAGGGACTCCTCGGCGTCCGACCACGTCGGCTCGCCTCCGTACCCCTCGGTCAGCAGCTGCTGCCGGCACGCGCGATCGAGCACGATCGCCGCGACCGTGGCCGTCTGCAGATCGGGGCCCACGACCGCGACGCCGTGATTGACGAGGAACAGCGCCTCGGCCGGCCCCAGCGCGGCGGCGACGTCGCGACCGAGCTGCCGCGTGATGATGAGGTCCGCCGTCTGCGTGAACCGCGGCACGCCGTGCGGCGCGAAGTAGTTCGCTTCGTGGCTCACCGGATGCAGCTCCGCCCCGGCGGCAGCCAGAGCGACGGAGTAGCGGCTGTGGACGTGGACGACCCCTCCGACGTCGGGCCTCGCCGCCATGATCTCCGTGTGGATCGGGTACTCGCTGTGCCGCTGCCCTCCGCCCGCGACGACGTCGCCGTCGGGCGCGACGAGGTGCACCCGGTCGGGGGTGATCTCCTCCAGGCCCCAGGAGGCCTGCTTCAGCCAGGCTCCTCTGCCCTCGGGATCGCGCGCAGAGACGTGCCCCCAGATCAGGTCGCCGCTGCCCGCGTGAGCCATGATGCGGCTCGACAGAGCGACGGTCTCACGCAGTTCTCGATGATCGGTCATGGTCGTTCTCGCCTTTCGATTCGCTTCGGGTGCAGCGCGCCTTCGCCCGCGCGTCAGAGGATGTTGATGACCTTCTCCTCCGTGTAGCCGAGCAGCTCCTCGAGGCACTCCTCCTTGCCGCCGACGCCCGAGCCCTTCACGCCTCCGTACGGAACATTCGGGTAGTGCGCGCTCGATCCGTTCACCCAGACGAATCCCGCCTCGAAGCCGCGGGCCACCCGCAGCGCACGGTCGATGTCCTTCGTCCATACGCTCGCCGTGAGGCCGTAGTCGACCTCGTTGGCGACGCGCAGCGCCGACTCCTCGTCGTCGAACGGGATCACCGACAGCAGGGGGCCGAAGACCTCCTCGCGACTGATCCGGGTTCCCGGCCGCACGCCGGTCAGGACGGTCGGCGCCACGAACAGCCCCTGCCCGAATCGGTCCCCCTGGGGGCGCCCGCCGCCGGAGGCCACGTGCGCACCCTCCTCCCTCGCGACCCGGATGTACTCCATCGACTTGTCGTACTGGGCCTGGTCGATCATCGTCCCCTGTTCGGACGCGTCGCACAGCGGATCGTCCTGCCGTCGGGCCTCGACGAGGGCGACGATGCGCTCGACGAGCGCGTCGTGGACATCACGATGCACGAGCAGCCGCGAGTTCGAGCCGCACGACTGTCCCGACCATGTGAAGTTCATCCCGCTGACGGCACCTGCCGCCGCGGCCTCGAGATCGGCATCGGGGAACACGACCATCGCGTTCTTGCCGCCGAGCTCGAGCGTGACGTGCTTGACACCTGTCTCGGCGGCCGCGCGCTGGATCCGCCTCCCCGTCGGCTCCGACCCGATGAACCCGATGCGGCGCACGGACGGGTGACGCACGATCCGGTCCGGCACGTCCGCGTCGCGCCCGACGACGACGTTCACCACGCCGGGAGGGAACACCTCGGCGGCGAGCTCTCCCAGCGCCAGCGAGGACAGTGGGGCGTTCTGCGGCGGTTTGGCGACGACAGGGTTGCCGGCGACGAGCGGTGCCGCGATCCGGCAGAAGAACATCAGCGGATGGTTGTACGGCCAGATCTTGGCCACGACCCCCACGGGCTCGCGGACGGTGAGGTGCAGGGCGTTCGTCGCGGGGATCGTCTGCCCCTTCATCTCGAGCGCGAGACCGGCGAACATCCGCATCTGCTCCAGCGCGATCTGCACGTCGAACCGCGCGTTCGAGACGGGGGACCCCGCATCGATCGCGTCGAGCAGGGCGAGGTCGTCGCCGTGCTCCTCCACGAGATCCGCGAAGCGGCCCACCGTCTGCGCGCGCTCCGTCGCCGGCACGTCGCGCCATCCGCCGCGCGCCGCGTCTGCGGCAGCGACGGCCGCATCGACGTCGTCGGGGGAGGCGTCGGGCACCCGAGCGATGGTGCGCATCGAGTACGGATCGATCGACGCGAACGTCTCCCCCGTGGACGCGCCGCGCAGATCGCCCCTGATCAGCATCCGCCATTCCCGGTCGAGCAGGGTCCCGACCCTGGCGGCGTGCTCGCGCCCCTCAAGCGCTGCGGTCAGTTCGATGTCGCTCATGTCTCGCTCCTCGTGCCGTTCGTGCCTCTCCTGCGCGTCCCGTCGTCCTCGCGGCTATGCGGCCCCCGCGTCGCGAAGGAGCGCGCGCAGCTGCGCCTCCTCCGCGCCTCCGGCGTCATTGCGACGGAAGGTATGCCCCCGGCTCGCGGCGACCATCGCCTCGGAGTCGGCCTCACCGGGAGCGAACACCGCATCGAACCTGATCGCCCGATACAGCTCGGGCAGACGGTCGACGATGGCCGTGCCCGACGCGTCCAGCACGGCCCTGTTCAGCTCGGCGACGTGCGGCAGCAGGATCCCGTTCTGCCTCCCGTGCGGCACGCGGACCGCCGGCGACGACGAGAGCGCGTGCACGAGGGCCAGCCCGCTGTTGCCGCAGGCGAGGTTCGCCAGGCTCGCGGCCTCGAGGAGCCGCTGCAGGCCCGCGTCGTTCTCGCCTCGGGCATTGCTCCCGTCCTCCTGGCCGGCGACGGCTCCGGGGAGGGCGTCGAGGATCTCCGCGGCGGCATGCAGCGCGCACGCATCGGTGAAGACGCTTCTCCCCCGCGACCACAGCGCCTCCAGCGCATGGGTGAGCGCGTCGAGCGCCGCGAACACGAGCGGGTCGCGCGGAAGCCCTCGCAGCACGGAGGCGTCGAGGACGGCGATCTCCGGCTCATACCCCGAGCCGCGGATCACGACCTCCCTGACCCGGTCGGGGTCGTGCAGCACGAGCGCGTTCGACACCTCGCTGCCGCTGCCGGCGGTCGTCGGAACCGCGACCGTCGGCACCGGCGGGTGCTCCGCCCGCCCCTCCCCCTCGAGGCTCAGTGCGTCCCCCGGGTGCACGACCAGCAGCGCGACGGCCTTGGCCGCGCTCACGCCGCTTCCCCCTCCGACCGCGAGCACGGCGTCGGCCCGCGCCTCGCGTGCCTCCGCGGCCGCCCGGTCGACATCGGCCGGCGAGGGGTTCACCCCGGCCAGGGCAGTGCGGACGACCATGTCCCGCACCCCGGCGGCCTCGAGGATCTCGTCGAGCGCCCCGATTCGTGCGAGCCCCTCGTCGGCGACGACCATGATCCGGTGCGCACCGAGCTCGCGGAACACCGCGGCTGTGCGCGAGAGTGCGCCCGGCCCGGCGAGGATCCGTGTCCTCGCCGCGAACTGCGCGATCATCCGAGCTCCACCGGCACGAGGTCGTCCGCCCCGATGCGCGCGACCGCTGACCACAGCAGCCGCCCGGTCGCCGGGCAGAGGTACTCGCGAAGCTCCAGGTCGTCGTGCAGGACGAGCGCCGGCCCATGCGCAGATGCCGGCACCACCCGCCGCACCGTGCCGGAGACCCAGTCGGCCGGTCCGCCGAGCAGGGCGCCGGCTCTCGTGCGCACCTCGTCGCCGTCGCGGCACACGTCGGGCATCAGCCAGACGGCGCCCTCTCCCGGCTCCACATCGACCGCAGCACGTGCGCCGGGGACGCGCGCACCGCGGATCTCCTCCCGCCGCGCACCCGTCGCCTCCTCGTCGACCGCACCGCCCCAGAGCACCACACCGTAGATGTCGCGGGCGGTGTCGTCGCTCACGAAGCCGTCGGCGACGTCGGCCGCCACGAGGGCCGGATCCCGGTCGATCGGATCGCCGAAGCCGCCACCGCCCTGGAAGCTGTAGGCGATGACGTCACCGCTCGCGATGGGGAAGAATCCCGGCTTCGCATCGAAGTCCTCGATGTCCCCCGGCCACGCATCGAGATCCTCGATCCCGGCGACACGGCCGATCGGGGACGCGCCGTCGGCGTGCAGCTTCACGTTCCGGTTGCAGGAGCCCTCGAGGCCGCCGAACGCCCCGGCGCTGTTGGGCACCTCGACGCCGTGACCCACGATCATCCCCTGCAGCTCGTCGACCGCGTGCGGCGTGATCGCGAGACCTGTCGTGACACCTCCTCGCTGACGACCCGGTCCGCCGGTGTCGACCACGAACCCGCGGTAGAGGAAGAGGATGGGACCGGCGGCCTCGTGCGATTCGACGTTCGTGATCGCCGGACGCGGCACGCAGAAGTCCCCGGATCCGTCGAGGCCGTCGTGGTCCACGTACGCGCCGCCGCCGCCGGCCGTCGAGTCGAGCAGGAAGTTCCCGTACGGCGTGCCGTCGCGATTCGTCCCGTTGATCACGAACGCGGACATCGACCCCTTCGTGACGGCCGCGGCATCGCCGATCGTCTGGGGCGATGTCGCCGCCAGCCGCGACAGGGCCTGCAGGACGACGTTCGTCACGACCCACGTGGCCGAGATCGTCGCCGCCGACACGGGTGCGGGGAACGTCGCGTTGCACACGCTCCCCTCCGGCACCTCCAGTTCGATGACGCGCAGCAGACCCTCGTTCCACCGCAGGGCGGGTGCGAGCGTCGGCAGGAGGGCCGTGAAGACTCCGGCGAGGGTGCCCGACCAGGTGCAGTTGATGAAGCCGGGCGCCTGTGGGCTCGTGCCGGCGAAGTCGAACACCAGGCGGTCCCCCGTCTTGCGCACCTCGACGCACACGTCGTACAGGGCATTCGTGTGCCCGTCGTGCTCGAGGTGGTCCCGCCCGCGGAAGACCCCGTCCGGCAGCTCCCGCAGGCGCTCGCGCAGCTGCTGCTCGGAATGGTCGATCTCGAGCGCCATGATCCGCTGCACGCGCTCGAGCCCGTAGCGGTCGAAGAGCTCCCGCAGTCGACGCGAGGCGACGTTGTTCGCCGCGATCATCGCCTTGAAGTCCAGCCCGACGGCCAGCGGCATCCGGGTCATCCCGAGCACCATGTCCCAGATGTCGGTGCGGATCTCGCCGCCCTCGACGATCCGGACCCCGCTCGTGAGCACAGCCTCCTGGTGAACCGTGCTCGCGCCGACTCCCCAGGATCCGAAGTTCATCCCGCCCATGTCGATCTGGTGCGCACAGGAGCCGACCCATGCGACGCGCTCGCCGTCGACGAACACCGGGGCGACGATCGAGACGTCCTGCTGATGGAGGGCGCCCTTGTACGGGTTGTTGAGGATGAACATGTCGCCCTCGCGGATGCCCGGCTCGTCGGCGCAGTCGGCGACGACATTGCGCACGACGCTCGCCATCGAACCGGAGTGGAACAGGACCTGCGGACCCATCGTGACGATCTGGCCGTCGGCGAGGTAGGTGCCGACGTTGAAATCGGTGGCATCGGTGACGACGGGGGAACCCGAGACGTTCTTGAGCGTGATCGCCTGCTCCTCGGTGATCGCCGAGAGCCGGTTGCGGACCACCTCGAACGTGATCGCGTCCACCTCGCCGTCCGGTCCGGCCTTCTGCGGGGTCGTGGTGCTCATGGTCATGACCTCCCTGTCACGCGATCGATGTGATGACGAGATTCCCGATGTGGTCGCGCGCGACCTGCTGGCCGCTCGCGACGTACACGGTCGTCGTCGGATGCTCGATGACGGCCGGCCCCTCGACGGCCTCGCCGCCCAGCCGGCCCCAGTCGAGGATGGCGGCGTCGCTCCATGCGCGTTCCCC
Source organism: Microbacterium sp. (assembly GCA_052092505.1). Classification (GTDB taxonomy): domain Bacteria; phylum Actinomycetota; class Actinomycetes; order Actinomycetales; family Microbacteriaceae; genus Microbacterium. Next base: position 31,157 of record JBQDDT010000003.1, read on the forward strand.
CACGTCGTACACGGGACGGCTCGCCGGTCCGTCCAGCGGCGCGCGCACCGGGACCTCGGCGAATCGCGGCTTGGGGGTGCGGCCGACGCCGGACACGCGGAACGTCGTGATCTCGAGCCCCGCCTCGCGGAAGCCGGCGCCGTGGCCGTAGGTGTCCTCGTAGATCCCCTCGAACCGGGCGACGAGGGCGGCCAGAGCGCCGTCCTCCGTCAGGTCCTCCTCGACGGGGACGATGAGCTCGTGCGTCTGCATCCGATAGCGCATGTCGACCGAGCGCTCGACGACCATCTCGTCCTCCTCGACGCCGTCCCGCGCGAGCTGCGCCCGCACGTCGTCGTCGAGCTCGGCGAACACCTCCCGCAGCGGCTCGGGATCGAAGTCGCCGGCCGGGTCGGGGTTGCCGGGCGCCGATCGGAACGACACCGACCGCTCAGCGCTGTGATGGATGTCGGCGGCGAGCGCGCCGTAGGCCGAATGCGCCATCGACGTGGCGGGGACGATGATCGTGCCGACGCCGAGGTCGCCTCCGAATCCGGCGCAGTGCATCGGGCCCGCCCCGCCATAGGCGTAGATCACGAAGTCGCGCGGGTCATGACCGTGACCGACCGTGAGCTCCCGCAGCGTGTCGGCCATCCGCGCGTCGACGATCCGCTTGATCCCGGCGGCCGCCTCGACAGTGGTGAGGCCGAGCGGCTCCGCGATCTGGCTGCGGATCGCCTCCTCGGCCGCGGCCCTGTCGAGGTTCATCCGTCCGCCGAGGAACACCGCAGGATCGATGACGCCGAGCACGACATCGGCGTCGGTCACGGTGACGCGCGTTCCGCCCCGTCGATAGCAGACGGGCCCGGGGAACGCACCGGCGCTCTCCGGCCCCACGCGCAGCTCGCCAGACACGACCTCGGCGATCGAACCGCCGCCGGCGCCGATCGCCGTGATGTTCACCATGGGGACGGCCACGTGGTACTGCGCCACCTCGGCGACCTGAGAGACGACGGGTCGGTCGGCGACGACGAGTCCGACATCGAAGCTCGTGCCCCCCATGTCGGTCGTGATGACGTTCTCGTGCCCGAGCTCCCTGGCCAGGAAGTGCGAGCCGAGCACGCCCCCTGTCGGGCCGGATGCGAGCAGCAGCACGGAGCGCGCTGCCGCCTCCCGTGCGCCCATGACACCGCCGATGGAGTTCAGGACGCTGAACCGGCCGCGCAGGCCGGCGTCGCGCAGCGTCCGATCGAGCCGATCGAGATAGCGCTCGACGGTCGGGCCGAGATACGAGTTGAGGACGGTCGTCGCCGTGCGCTCGTACTCGCCGAGGACGGGGTTGATCTCGTGGGAGAGGCTGACGTAGGGCTCGTCGCCCACCTCCTCGCGGATGATCTCCGCGACCCGCCGTTCGTGTGCGGGATTGCGGAACGACCACAGCAGGCTCACGGCGAACGCTTCGGCGCCCGCCTCGCGCAGGCGGCGGACCTCCGCCCTCGTCGCCTCCTCGTCGAGCGCCAGGAGCGCGACCCCCGCCTGGTCCACCCGCTCCGGCACCTCTCCGATGAGCCGTCGCGGCACGAGCGGGGCCGGGTAGCGGCGCCGACTGAATCGACCGAGGAGCTCCGTCGGGGTGCCGGCGGTGAAGCCCATCAGGCGCTGGATGAGGATCGTGTCGCCGAAGCCCCGCGTCGTGAGGAGACCCGTCGGGGTGCCGCGGCGCTCGATGAGCGCGTTGGTCGCCTGCGTCGTGCCGTGCCCGAAGCTCGCCACCTGCGAGAGCATCTCCCTGAGCGTCTCGCCCCGCTCATCGGCGATCAGCTCGAGCGCCGCCATCACGCCCTCCTCGAGCGCGTGCGGCGTGGTCGGCGCCTTGTTCGTGACGACCCCGCCGGCGCCGTCCATCACGACGACGTCGGTGAACGTGCCCCCGGTGTCGACGCCCACGTACAGGGCATCGAGAACTGCAGTGCCTGACATCTGATCTCTCCTTCGAGCTCCCCGTGGCCGATGACGTCGACTCTTCCCTTGCAGAAGAGATTGGACAATGATCTTCTGCTATGAAGAAGCAACTCCTCCAGCAGAGACCGCCCTACCCGCTCAAGTCCGTGGACAACGCGCTTCGCCTGCTGCAGCTCCTCCGCGACGGAGGGAGCCTCCGGCTGACCGATGCAGCGGAGGAGCTGCAGGTCGCGCTGTCGACCGCGCACCGCCTCATGGCGATGCTCGTCTACCGGGGATTCGCGCTCCAGGACGACAGCCAGCGCTACGTCGCCGGCCCCTCGCTCGGTGTCCGGGCGGTGGGGGCACCGTGGCTGCACGACCTGCGCCGGGCGGCGCAGGAGCCGATGGAGATGCTCTCCTCCCAGCTGGACGAGACGGTGAACCTCGTCATCCGCGTGGGCATCAACATCCGCTTCCTCACGACCGTCGAGGCGACCCAGACGCTGCGGATCGGTGATCGCGCCGGGACCGTCATGCCTGCGATCGGCGCCTCCAGCGGGAAGGCGCTGCTCGCGGCAGAAGCCGACGACCGCCTGCGCGCGATGTACGCAGGGCGCGGTGCGCAGCTGTCAGGGACCGCACTCGACGGGCGGCAGCTCAGCGCGTTCCTCCGCGAGGTCGAGACCGTCCGCTCGTGCGGATACGCGCTGAGCAGGGAGGAGACGGAGCACGGGGTCGGCGCCGTCGGCGTCGCGGTGATGGGACCGCACGGCCGCCCCGTCGCCGGTCTCTCGGTGTCCACGCCGATCGGACGGCTCGACTCGGCGCTGGAGCGGGAGCCGCTCGCCCTCCTGTTCCACTGCAGAGACGAGATCGCACGAGCCGTCGCGAGCTCGGTCCCCGAGGCGCCGTAGGCCGCGACAGGCCTCACCCTCAGCCGGCGAGCGCGAGGCCCGCAGCGACGGCGAAGCCGATGACGGTCGCGAGGCCCGTGTTCTCCTTCGCCTTCGACTGCGCATCCGGGATCATCGAGTCCACCAGCATCACGAGCAGCGCCCCGGCGGCGAACCCGCTCGCCCCCGCCCGCACCTCCGGCGGCACGGCGTCGGCGAGCGCGAAGCCGCCGACGGTCGCGAGCGCGCACACGACGGCGAGCGCCGCCCAGAGCAGCATCACGCGCGAGCGCCTCATGCCGCTCGCGAGGAGGTCGGAGGCCGATCCGATCGACTCGGGCAGGTTCGACACGACGATCGCGATCACGAGCGCCACGCTCACACCCTCGCCGGACGCCAGTCCGATCCCGAGGACGAGCTGCTCCGGGATCCCGTCGAGCAGGGCCCCGATCGCGAGCGGGCCGCCCTGACCGCCCGACGCGGCCGCCGAGGCCCGGCGCTCGATGATCCGGTCGCCGACGTAGTAGCAGGCGGCCCCTGCCGCGAGCCCGACGACGAGCGGAACGGCGCCGGCGAGTCGCAGGCCCTCCTCCCACAGCTCGAACGCGATCGAGGCGACGAGCGCGCCGCCGCCGAACCCGAGCACGAGCCCCAGGAGCATCGGCGGCCATCTCCGGACGACGGCCAGGATCGCCCCGACGAGCAGGGGCGCGGCCCCGACCGCACCCCACAGAATCGCCTCGCCCACGCGTCACCTCCGACTCCATCACTGTGGCACGCGCCCGTTCCCGCACGCCACACTCCCGCTGGTGCCGGACCGTGGCGGCCGCGTTCCCCTGGCGCCCTGGTGCGGCCGGAAGTCGCGAACAGCACGACGAGGCCGTGAGAGGGTGGCCTGAGACGGTCGCGCGAGGAGACGAGGGAGCGCAGCGAGTGGGAACGATCCGTGTCGGCAACGGCCTCCTCCGGAAGAACCTCTACGACGCCATCACCTCAGCACGACCGGGGGACGTGCTCGTCCTCGATGCGGGCACATACGACTTCCCCGACGGCTTCACGGTCGGCAGCCTCACCCTGACCGGCGCGAAGACCGGCGGCCCGGTCATCCTCGACACCGTGTTCACCGTCACGGGCCTGCTCCGGATGTCGAACGTGACGGTGCGATCTGCGGCGTTCCTGAGTCCGATCCGCGTGAAAGGGGCGCAGGCGCGCGTCGAGCTGAACAACGTCGACCTGTCGTCCGACCCGACCGGAAGCTACGTCGGCATCTGGGTCGATGGTGGCTCCCTCCTGGCGACGGGGTGCCGGATCGGGACGTCCCCCTCGAACGACGACCCGCTGGGCACCTCAATCCTCATCGAAGGCGGCGGAAGCGCTCAGCTGACCGACACCCACTGCGGCAGCAGCATCGTGGAGCTGCGCGGGTCCCAGGCGACGCTCTCGAACACGGTGATGGGCTGCCTCACACTCAGCGCCCGCAGCCGCGTCACCTCGCGGGACGTCGTGCAGCTCGGCAACGGGGCCGACCGGCGCGCGCTCCTCCTCGCCGAGGAGTCGTCGTGCACTCTCGCGACGCTGCGCACGACGGACGCCTGGGCGGAAGCGCTCTGCGAGGACAGCTTCCTGCGTCTCGCCTCCCTCCTCCCCGCGCCGGGAACCGAGACGCCGAAGCTCGCCGTCCACACGTCGGGGCGAGCAGCCGTGGACGCCCCCGCCGACATCGTCGACATCCTCGGCACCGGGGCCCCATCCGACCCGGCCCCCGCCGCGCCGAAGGCGCTCACCTGGCGGGCCGACGCCGGCATCGAATGGGCCCAGATCCAGGCCGAGCTCGGGGCCGGAGACACGCTGCTGCTGGAAGAGGGCGAGTACACCATCCCCGACGCGATCGTGCTCGACTTCGACATCCAGGGAACAGGCAGGGCGGAGCACGTCCACCTCACCGCGTCGCTGGCTGCCGACGACGGAGCCGTGCACTCGGTGTCGAGCCTCACCCTGAGCGGGTTCGCAGACCACAATCGGATGAACGTCCGTAACGGCAGCGAGGTCAGGCTCTCGTCGGTGACGATCGATCAGCAGGACGCCGCGTCGTTCTACGCGGTGAACGTCGAGGGAGGCCGTCTCGTCATCGACGGCTGTGAGGTGCGAGGGCACCCCGACGCAGACTCCGCCGAGAGCGTGCGCGTCGTCCACGGCGAGCTGACGGCCTCGGGCGGCGCGATCGAATCACTGCTCGTGGGCGAGGGCGGCTCTGCTCGCCTGTCGGACTGCGACTTCACGGTCCTCGCGGCCATCGACGGCGGCCGGATCGACTCGGCGGACGAGCTGCAGCATCGAGCGCTCCACGGCGACCGCTACGCGTGCGTCGCGCTCCGGGACGGAACGATCGATCTGAACCGCGTCTCCTCCGACGACTCGGACTTCGCCGTGAAGGTCGAGGGCGGCACCTTCTCTGCAGTCGCAGTCGAGGCGGACGACGGCGGATACGTCCTGGCCGATGCCGAGGCCTCCCTCCCCCGCCTGCCAGAGGGCATGCGGGTGATCGACCCGGACGGCAACCCGTTCGGCCAGCAGACCCAGACAGCGCTGAGCGCCGACGACGCACCCGCAGCCGAGGGCGAGCAGATGCCGGCGCGCCCCGAGGTCGGCATCGCCGAGGACGATGCAACCGAGGCGGACGACGAGGCGAGCGCACCGGGCGACGCGGCGGCCGCCGACCCGATGGCCGAGATCGACGCGCTGATGGGCCTGCAGACGGTCAAGAAGCAGATCCGCACCTTCCTGCAGACCGTGGAGTTCAATCAGGCCAGAGAGGCACAGGGGCTCCCCGGTGTCGAGATGACGCTGCACTCGCTGTTCCTCGGCGGGCCCGGCACGGGCAAGACCACGGTCGCGCGACTGCTCGGGCAGGCCCTCCACGACGCGGGCGTCATCCCCTCCGCGAAGTTCCAGGAGGTCGACCCGGAGAAGCTCATCTCTCCGAACATCGGCGAGACCGCGCAGAAGACGCGCGGCGTGCTCGAGGACGCGCTCGGCGGCGTGCTGTTCGTCGACGAGGCCTACGGCCTCTACCAGGACAGCGGCACGAACTACGGCCAGCAGGCCGTCGACACCATCCTGAAGTTCATGGAGGACCATCGCAGGGAGATCGTCGTGATCTTCGCCGGCTACGCCGACAGGATGCAGGACTTCCTCGGTATGAACCCGGGGCTCCGATCGCGCATCCCCAACGACTTCCAGTTCGAGGACTACAGCGACCGCGAGATCGTCGAGATCGGGCTCTCGATGCTCGCCGCACAGAACTACACGGTGAACGAGGAGCTGTACGGCCAGGTCATCCGACGCAAGTACGCCGCGGCGAGCGATCGCTCCAACGCCCGCTGGGTCCGCAACCGCAACGAGGACCTGCTGAGAATCCTGATCTCCCGCGTCGTCGAGACGAAGTCGTCCGACACCACGACCATCCTCGACGAGGATCTCCACGCCTTCGCCGGCGGCGATGTCGCGGCGAAGGAGGATCGCGTCCAGGAGCTCCTCGCCGAGCTCGACGAGATGCTCGGCCTAGAGCCCGTCAAGCGGTTCGTGCGGGATCTCGTCGTGCAGGTGCAGGCCGACCGACGGCTCGTGCAGGCCGGCGTCGCCACCTCGCAGCCGACCTCCCA
>JBQDDT010000004.1:0-34809 GCA_052092505.1 Microbacterium sp.
CCTCGTCGCCGCGCGAGACTTCGGCCACGATCTCGAGGTCGGGCTCGAGCCCCAGCAGCGCGGCGAGCGCCCCGCGCACGAGCGCCTGGTCGTCGGCCAGCAGGATCCGGATCACCAGCGCACCTCCACTCGCGTGCCCCGTCCGTCGCCCGCGAGCCCCGGCCCGACCGTCAGCGCGGCCCCCGCCGCCTCGACCCGCTCGCGGATCCCCCGCAGGCCGCGGGCGGCGACGTCGCTCGGCGTGCCGCGACCGTCGTCCTCGATCACGACGCCGTCCTCGCTCAGCCGGATCGCGCATCGGCCGGCCTCCGCGTGGCGGACGACGTTCGTCACGGCCTCCCGCAGCGCCCATGCCACGACGATCCGGTACCGCGGGTCGACGACCTCGGGCTCGGACGGCACGTCGGCCTCCACGCCCGCGTCCCGCAGCGCCGCGGCGGCCGAGGCGAGCTCGTCGCCGAGGCGCGCGACGCGCAGGCCCGCCACCGTGGCCCTCACCTCTCCCAGCGCCTCGCGCGTCAGGCTGCGGATCTGCGCCAGCTCGTCCTTCGCCCGCTCGGGGTCGCTGTCGACGACGCGCTCGGCCAGCTCCGCCTTGACCGTCACGATGGTGAGGCTGTGGCCGAGGACGTCGTGCACGTCGCGCGCCACGCGCTCCCGCTCGGCCACGACGGCGCTCTGGCGCAGGATCTCGTTGTGCGCATCCTGCGCGCCGTCGATCAGGCGGACCGACCCCGTCGTGACGAAGACGATCGCCGGGGGCATGTAGAGGATCGCGTACCCCTCGAAGCCCGCGGTGACGACGGAGAGCCAGACGGTCAGCAGCAGGTACTGGGCGAGGAGGATCGCGATCGACTGGATCACGGCGCGGCGCCGCTCCCCGGCGAACATCGCGATCGCGACGAGGAAGGAGCCAGCCCCGAGCGCGCCCGGCCCGACCAGAGCGGCCGCGAGGAGCATGAGCGCCGCCATCACGACGAGCGCCGGGTAGGCGCGCCGCTGCGCCTGCGTCCAGTCGTCGGTGCGGAGCATCCGGACGAACGTGACGATGTAGACGGCGCTGTAGAGCAGGAGGAGGACGATCGCCGTGACCCGCCACGGCGGATCGACGTCTGCACGGAAGGCCGACGCGATCGGGAAGGCCATGAAGGCGATCCAGACGATCCCGAGGATCCAGGAGAAGCGGCCCCACGGATCACGGATCTGCTCGTCGCCGTCCGCGCCGACGGCCCGCTCCGGCCAGGTCGTCGCGCCCGCTCCGTCCGAGGTCGTCATGGTCCCCATCGTGTCAGCTTCCCTCCGAGCCGGGCCGGATGCGCCCTCCTCCTGCGCACCCGGCCCGGTGATCACTGGCGAGCGCGGCCGCGCCGCGAGATGAGGATCGTCGCGACCACGAACACGGCGCCCCAGACGAGGAGGTTCGCGACCGGCAGCCACAGCTCGTCACGCGGCGGCTCGCCCGTCGCCGACATCGAGGCGAGGTAGCCCTCGGTCAGCGGATAGCGCGCGAGCGCGACCAGGCCGTACAGCGGCGTGAAGCGCGCGATGTCGAGCATGACGCCGTCTAGCGGGAAGAAGAGGTTGCCGAGGAAGGCGAGGATCACGAGCGACCCGCTCGCCGCACCGACCGCGCCCTCCGTGCGGAACAGGAGCCCCGCCAGCAGCCCGAAGAACGAGAACACGGCGGCTCCGATCACGACGACGACGGCGCTGAGGATCCACACGTCCGCGTCGGCCTGCGCGCCCGTGGCGGCGCCGATCACGTAGATGAGCGCGACGGGGACGATCGCGATGACGAAGCCGACCGCCGCCTTCGTGATCACGCGCTGCACGTCGCTGATGGGCGTGAGGCCGAGCTGGCGCCCCCACCCCTGCATCTGCTCGACCGCGGCGGTGCCTCCGACCCCGACGGTCGCCGTGACGGCGCCGTACGCCGCCATCCCGATCATGACGTAGGCGGCGACGTTGCCGTTGCCGAGGTCCGTCTCACCGTAGGCCTGCACCGCCCCGAAGATGACGTACATGAACGCCGGCAGGATCGCGATGAAGAACATCGAGACGAAATCGCGCGAGATGCGGGCCAGCTCGATGCGGAAGTAGGTGGGGTTCATGCTGCCGCTCCCTCCGTGATGGCGCGGAAGGCGTCGTCCATGCTTCCAGCGGTGATCTCGAGATCGTGGGCGCCCAGCTCCGTCAGGAGCGCGAGGGCGACGGCGTCGGAGTCGGCGGTGCGCACGCTGATCCGCCCGGCCTCCGCGCTCGCCTCGCTGACGCCGGGCATGGCCCGCAGCGCGGCGAGCGCCTCGTGCTCCCGCTCCGGGGCGACGTACGCCTCGACGCGACGGCCCGACGCGGTGGCGCGGATCTCGGCCGTCGTGCCGTCGGCGACCACGCGACCGCCCGAGACCATGACGATCCGCTGCGCGAACGCGTCGGCCTCCTCGAGGTAGTGGGTCGCGAAGATCACGGTGCGGCCGTTGCGGGCGTCCTCGCGCATCGTGCTCCAGAACTCCCTGCGCGCGTTGACATCCATGCCGGCCGTCGGCTCATCGAGGATGAGCAGGTCGGGGTCCGGCAGGAGCGCGAGCGCGAAGCGGAGGCGCTGCTGCTCGCCGCCGGAGCACTTCGAGACGCGCCGCTTCGCGATCCCGGAGATGCCGGCGCGCTCCATCGCCTCGTCGACCGGGAGCGCGTCGCGGAACGTCGACGCCACGAGCGTCACCGTCTCGCGCACCGACAGGTCGCGCAGCAGCCCTCCCGACTGCAGCACGGCCGAGACGCGCCCCGCCCGCACCGCACGGCGCGGCGCCTGCCCGAAGACCGAGACGTCGCCGTCGGTGGGGACCGTCAGCCCCAGGGTCATGTCGAGCGTCGTCGTCTTGCCCGCCCCGTTGGAGCCGAGGAGGGCGACGATCTCGCCCTGCGCGATCTCGAGGTCGATGCCGTCGACCGCACGGACCGTCGTGCCACCCGTGCGGAACTCCTTCACCGCCCTGCGGATGCACACGGCCGGCGGGGCCGTCGATCCGGTGCGGGCGTCGTGCTGCTCTGTGCTCATGCCCCCAGCATCTCCGGCGGAGGGAGCGCGCCGCGATGCGCGGACGTCACGCATGCGGCATGACACATGTCATGCCGCGCCGTTGCTCAGGCGCCGAGTCGCTTGAGCGCCGACTGGACCACGTTGCGCGCCGACGCGGCCGCACGTCCGAGCGACTCCGCGGCCCTGGCCGCCGGCTCCGGCAGACCGGGGACGATGAGCGACTCGATCTCATCGGTCAGCTCCTCCTCGCCGACGAAGAACGGCACGAGCCAGTCGTCAACCTCCTCCAGCGGGCCGGAGGCGAGGCTGTAGAAGCGACGCTGGCCGTCCTCCCGCACCGACACGAGCTCGGCCTCGCGCAGCACCTTCAGGTGCTTCGAGACCGTCGGCTGGCTGACGCCGAGCTCGCTGACGATCTGGGAGACGCTGGTGCCGTCGTCCGACTCCGACGAGCGGCGCAGCAGGAACTGCAGGATCTCTCGCCTGGTGCCGTCCGCGATCACGTCGAAGATGTCCGCCATGACGTTAGGTTAGCGGCCCGCGGACGCGAGTACCATGAGGACGTCCGTCGGAAGGGGGATCGGATGCCGAGAGGCGCTTTCTCCGCGCCGTCCGATGCCTCGGGACGCATACGGTCGTTCTTCCGCGCGCTCTGGCACGGGGCGAAGGTGATCACGACGCGCTCGCCCGCGCGGTTCGCGATCCTCGTCTTCGCCGCGCTGATCCTGCTGTTCACCGCGATCCTCGGACTGCCGATCTCCTCGACCCACGGCCGGGTGACGCCGCTGTCCGATGCCCTGTTCACCGCCGTGTCGACGATCTGCGTGACGGGCCTGTCGAGCGTCGACATGGCCGAGCACTGGTCGCTGTTCGGCGAGGTCGTCATCGTGATCGGCGTGAACATCGGCGGGATGGGCGCCCTCACGCTCGCGTCGATGCTCGGGCTGATCATCTCCAAGCGGATGGGCCTGCGCGCGAAGCTCATCGCGGCCGGCGACACGAACCCGCTCCGCGCGCACGGGGGCGCGGTCTCCGAGTCGCAGGCCGTGCGCCTGGGCGAGGTCGGCCAGCTGCTGCGCACCGTCGCCTTCTCGACCCTCCTCATCGAGCTCGCCACCGCGATCCTCGTCCTGCCGTCGACGATCGCCCGGTCGGCGCACTGGCTCGACGGGGTGTGGACGGCCGTCACCTACGCGACGATGGCGTTCACGAACACCGGGTTCACGCTCCACGGCGAAGGCATCCTCGCCTACGAGCACGACTACTGGTTCCTCACGATCATCATGCTGAGCGTCTTCCTCGGCAGCCTCGGCTTCCCGGTGCTGTACGCCCTGGCCAGGCACATCCGCCGCCCGCACCGCTCGCGGATGCTCCGCCCCAGCAGCTGGTCGCTGCACGTGAAGCTCACCGTCATCACGTCGGCGCTCCTCCTCCTCGGCGGTGCGGCGGCGTTCCTCGTGCTGGAGTACGACAACCCGCGCACCTTCGGGGCGATGCCGGCGGGCGAGAGCGTGTTCCAGGCGTTCTTCATGTCGACGATGACGCGCTCCGGCGGGTTCTCGATCGTCGATCAGGGCGAGCTGTACGGGTCGGGCATGGTCGTCGGCTCGATGCTGATGTTCATCGGCGGGGGCTCCGCGTCGACCGCGGGCGGGATCAAGGTGACGACCCTCGCCGTGCTCGCGCTCGGCGTGTGGTCGGAGGCGCGCGGGCGAACGTCCGTGCAGGCGTTCGGGCGGCGGATCCCCTCCGACGTGCAGCGCGTCGCCGTGGCGGTCCTCGCGTGGGGGGCGACGATCGTCGCGCTCGGGACGATCGTCATCGCCCAGATCACCCACGCGCCCATCGCGTCCGTCATGTTCGACGTCATCAGCGGGTTCGGCACCGTCGGGCTCTCGACGGGTCTCACCGAGGAGCTGCCCGTGTCGGCCCAGCTCGTCATGGCGGTCGTCATCTTCATGGGTCGCGTTGGTACAGTGACTCTCGCCGCGGCGGTCGCCGCGACCTCGCGCCGGCAGCACTATGCGCTCCCCGTAGAAAGGCCGATCGTTGGTTGAGCAGATCCGCGGCGACGCCCCCGTCCTCGTGATCGGGCTCGGGCGGTTCGGCGCGGCGTGCGCCGGCGAGCTCGACCGACTGGAGCGCGACGTGCTCGCGATCGACGAGGACATCGAGCTCGTCCAGAAGTGGTCGGAGCGGGTCACGCACACCGTGCAGCTCGACGCGCGCAACGTCGACGCCCTCAAGCAGATCGGCGCCCAGGACTTCCAGGTCGCCGTCGTCGCCGTCGGCTCCTCCATCGAGGCGTCGGTGCTCATCACGGCGAACCTCGTCGACCTCGGCATCCCGCAGATCTGGACGAAGGCCGTCTCGCACTCGCACGGCAAGATCCTCGCCCGCGTCGGCGCGAACCACATCGTCTACCCCGAGCGCGAGGCCGGCGAGCGCGTGGCGCACCTCGTCGGCGGCCGGATGCTCGATTTCATCCGCTTCGACGACGACTTCGTGCTCACGAAGATGTATCCGCCGAAGTTCATCCGCGGCACCTCGCTGCGCGACTCCGGCGTGCGCACGAAGTACCGCGTCACCGTGGTCGGGGTGAAGAGCCCCGGCAAGCCCTTCCGCTATCCGGAGGCCGACACGGTCGTCACGAACCACGACCTCGTGATCGTCTCCGGCACCTCGGCCGACGTCGAGCGCTTCGCCTCGCTCGACCGCTGACCCGCGAGCTGCGGCACCCGCGGCTCGACTGCCCTGTGCGCCACAGGAGCGGCGGTCGCATGGCGTGCGGCCGGCGCGACGGGGTCAGTCCGATGGCGATCGGTACTGATCGGTGACCCGGATCTCGAAGGTGCCCAGTTCGTAGAAGTCGGTGATGTGGGTGTGCACCCGACGCGCCGCGACGTCGCCCTCCCGATCCGCGAGCGCCGCGAGCAGTTCGCGATGCTCGCGGCGGACGATCTTCGCCGTCTCTCGCCAGTCCGGAAGATCTGCGTACGCTTGGATCATCTGTCGGTTGATCGCCGTGCGAAGCGAGTGCATCAGGTGCGCACAGAGCGCATTGCCCGTCGACTCGGCGATCCGCACGTGGAAGGCGACGTCGAGCGCATTGAACCTCGCAGTCTCGATCTCCGGGTCGTCCATCTCGTCGAGGATGGCCGCCAGTTCCCCGTGGTCCTCTACCGAGGAGCGAACGGCAGCCTCCCGGCAGCTCCACGTCTCCAAGGCGATGCGCGTCTCGAGCACGTCCATCTGGTCGAACTGCCCCAGGGCCAGCTGAAGCTTCAGCAGGTTGATGAATCCGGCCCCCGGTGTCCCCATGAGAACGGCACCGCCCTCTCCGCCGCGACGGATGTCGACGATGCCGAGCGATTCCAGGACGCGCAGGGATTCACGCAGTGACGCGCGGGAGACGCCGAGCATCACCGAGAGGTCGCGCTCATTGGGGAGATGGTCGCCGGCCGAGAGCTGCCCGGCCAGGATCCGCCGCTCGATCTGCGCCATCACCTGCTCGTGGGCGCGAAGCTTCTGAACGGGCTGCCAATCACCGTCGGGCATATGTCGTCTCCAATCCCCCGTGGGCTGCCGGAGCAGGTTCGCTCCGGCAGCCTCCGCTCTACTCCAGGAACTCGTCGATGTTCTCCTGGTCCGCGACCTCGACGGGCAGATCCTGGACCGCCTCGACGTCTTCGCCGTCGGACAGCGAGACCGCCGTCTCAAGAGCGGTCTCGCCCATGAGGACCGGGTCCTGCACGACAGTCGCAGACAGCTCTCCAGCCTTGATCGACTGCAGGGCGTCGTCGATGCCGTCGAACGAGATGATCGTCAGATCAGAGAGCCTACCGGCTTGCTTCGCCGCCTCGACTGCGCCGAGCGCCGCCAGGTCATTGCGACCGAAGATGGCCGCGAGGTCGGAGTTGGCCTGCAGGATGTTCTCGGTAACGGTGTATCCCTTCTCTCTGTCCCAATCCGCCGGCTGCGAGGCGACCGTCTCGATATCCGGGTGGGCCTCGAGCGCTGCCTTGCATCCTTCGTCCCGGTCGAGTTCGGGAGACGTCCCCGAGATCCCCTCGAGGACGGCGAGCGACCCTTCTCCGTCGATGTGCTCGGCGAGCCATTCGCAGATGAGCCGACCACCCTCGACATTGTCGGAGGCGATGTGCGAAGCGACCTCTCCTCCCGCCGAGCTTCGGTCGACGGTGATCACCGGAATGTCCCGGTCGTTCGCGAGCTCCACGATGGGCGTCGCCGACTCGGGCTCGACCGGATTGAGGATGATCACGGACGCGCCCTTCGTGATCAGATCCTGAACATCGTTGAGCTGCTTCTGCGTGTCATCCTGGGCATCCGACACCAGAGTCTTGACACCGTCCTCCTCGCCCTTGGCGACGGCACTGTCCTTGACGTTCCCGAAGAAGGGGTTCTCCAGCGTGCTCATCGAGATCCCCACAGTGAGGCCGCCGCCAGTCGCGCCACCGCTGCCGCACCCGGCGAGCGCCAACGACCCGGCGAACAGTATCGATGCACCGACGATCATGGATTTCTTCATCATCACAAGCTCCTTTGCTATGCCACGTGCCCAGAGGGCTACGATTTCCTGCCGATTCGCTTCCGCCGGCGTCCGAGAGTGTCGATCATCACCGCAGCGGCGATCACCATCCCGATGACCACCTGCTGCCAGAACGACGACACATCGAGCAGGTTGAGCCCGTTTCGGAGCACTCCGATGATGAGGGCACCGATGAGCGTGCCGATCACCGTCCCGACCCCGCCGCTCAGGCTCGTCCCGCCGATCACCACAGCTGCGATCACGTCGAGTTCCATCCCGGTTCCCGCCGTCGGCTGCGCCGAGTTCAGCCGGGAGGTCAGAACGAGACCGCCGAGACCGGCGAGACCACCGGCGAGCATGTACACGCGCACCTTCATCCACCCGACGTCGATCCCCGACAGACGGGCGACCTCCTCGTTTCCGCCGATGGCGTAGATCGCTCGTCCTGACGGGCGATACTTCATGTAGGCCGCGCCGATGCAGAACAGGATGAGCACCAGCACGACGATCGCGGGCACGACTCCCGCGATGTCGAAGCTGGTGAGTGCGCGGAACCACTCGGGGAACCCGGACACCGGCTGTCCATCGCTGAGAACCAGCGTGAGCCCTCGAGCGACGGAGAGCATGGCCAACGTCGCGACGAATGGCGGCACGCGCCCATAGACGACGAGCGCCCCGTTGATCAGTCCCGCAGCGGCGCCCGCGACGAGGGCGAGGACGAGCGAGACCGCCATCGGCAACCCCACCTGCGAGAACGTCACGGCCGCGACCATCCCGGACAGTGCCGCGACGGAACCGACGGAGAGATCGATTCCTCCCGAGACGATCACCATCGTCGCACCCAGTGCGATGATCGCGAGCACCGTGATCTGCTGGAAGACGTTGAACAGGTTGTTCACCGTCAGGAAGAACGGAGAGAGCAGGCTCAGCAGGACGACGAGCACGACCAGGCTCGCAAGCGGACCGATGGCACTGAACCGTCGAATCGCCTCACCGATGCGCCGGAGCCCGCTGCTCTCCTTCGACGTCCGGCTCTTCGCGACCTCGGCTTCGATGGTCATGACGTCACCGCCAGAGCCATGGTCCGCTCCTGGGTCGCTGCGTCGCGATCCAGGATGCCGGTCACCTTCCCCCGAGAGAGAACGACGATTCGATGAGACAAACCCAATACCTCCGTTAGCTCGGATGAGATGACGATGATGGCGACGCCCTCATCGGCAAGCTCAGAGATCAGCTGGTAGACCGCTTCCTTGGCGCCGACGTCGATTCCCCGAGTCGGTTCGTCGAAGATCATGACCCGCGGTCGCGTCTGCAGCCATTTGGCGATCACGACCTTCTGCTGGTTTCCGCCGGACAGCGTGCCCACGGCCTGATCCGGACGCCCCTTGAGACGCAGTGACGTCGATGCGCGTTCCACGATTCGCCGTATCTTCGGCCCGAGCAGCATCTGCCGCGTCATCGCTGCGGCCATCGACGCACCGATGATGTTCTCGGACACGCTCTGGCCGAGGAGGAGCCCCTCCTGTTTGCGATCTTCCGGAACGAGGGCGATGCCGGCCTTGATCGCATCGCTCGGACGGCGGATCTCCACGGGGCTGCCTGCCACTTCGACCGTGCCGGAGTCGGCCGGCTCGGCCCCGAAGATGGCTCGAACGACCTCCGTCCGACCGGCCCCGACGAGACCGGCGATCCCCAGAACCTCGCCCTGATGGACGTCGAAGCTGACATCGGAGAACGCTCCTGCGCGGCTCAGTCCGTCCACGCGCAGCACGACGTCACCGCGGTGCGGGTGCGGGTCGGGGAAGACTCGGTCGATCGGTCGATCGACCATCGCCTCCACGAGCGTGTCGGTGTCCACATCTGCGGTGTCGAAGTCGCGTACGCGGCGGCTGTCACGCATGACCACGATGCGCGTTCCGATACGGGCGATCTCCTCGAGCCTGTGGGAGATGAACACGAACCCGACTCCATCGGCCGCGAGCTGCTCGACGACGGTGAACAGCTGCTCGGCATCGTCGTACCCGAGCGCGGCGGTCGGCTCATCGAGAAGCAGGAACCGCGCGTTCAGCGCCAGCGCTTTCGCGATCTCGACCTTCTGCAGACTCGCGACGGACAGCGACCGCACCGGCTGTTCCGGATCGAGGTCGGCACCGAGCCGTTCGAGATGACGGCGCGACTCGCGACGCATGTGCTCGGCATCGACGCGTCCCGCACGAACCGGCTGCCGCCCCAGGAACACGTTCTCCGCGATCGAGAGGTCGGGGATGAGGTTGGTCTCCTGATGGATCAGCCCGACGCCGGAATCGATGGCCGCGGCCGGGGTGGACGGCGAGTACGGCTCGTCGCCGATCGTCATGCGTCCTTCATCCGGCCGGACCACCCCGGCGAGCATCTTCGCCACCGTCGACTTGCCTGCACCGTTCTCTCCGAGGAGGCACAGCACCTCACCCGACCGAACCTCGAGATCGACGTCGCGTACGACCGCGGTTGCCGCAAAGGACTTCGTCAGCCCGCGAGCCACGAGAGAGCCCGTCATGAGCCGCTCCAACTCGCATACACCGTCTTCTTCCTGCGATACAGCTCCAGTCCGTGGAGGCCGTCGTCGCCGCCGAGACCACTGGAACCCCAGCCGCCGTGGAATCCGTTGTTCTCTTCCGGCCCCGGCCGATTGATGTAGACCTCGCCGCTCGTCAGCGAATGCGACATGCGCATCGCTCGCGAGAAGTCCTCGGTGTACACGTAGGAACTCAGTCCGTACTCGCTGTCGTTCGCCATGCCGACGACCTCGGTCTCGTCATCGAACGCGACGACGGGAACGACCGGGCCGAACACCTCCTCACGCAGAACGGGAGAGTCGGCTCCGACCTCCGTGAGGAGCGTCGGCCGGTACCAGTAGCCGCGGTCGAACAGACCACCATCGGGGGAATGACCGCCCGTGACCGCCGTGGCGCCGTCGGCGACTGCGGCGTCGACGATCCGCGACACGTTCGCCAGTTCCGGGCCAGATGCCTTCGGGCCGACCTCGGTCTCCTCAGCCGCCGGATCGCCGATCCGCAGCGCATCCAGACGCGATGCCATACGCGCCACGAAGTCGTCGTACACGCGGCGCTCGACGTACGTCCGCTCGTTCGCGACGCACGCCTGACCGTTGTTGAGCATCCGGCTCGCGACGGCGGCGTCGACAGCGGCGTCGAGATCCGCGTCAGCGAACACGACGAACGGCGCCTTGCCGCCGAGCTCAAGCGACACGGGGATGACCCGATCTGCGGCGTCCCCGAGAATCGAACGCCCGGCCCTGACGCTTCCCGTCATGGTCACGAACCCGATTCGCGGATCGCGGACGAGAGCGCTGCCGATGACGGCGCCGCGCCCGGGAAGGACCGAGACGACGCCCGACGGCACGCCGGCCTCCACGGCGAGCTCCGCGATGGCGAGGGCCGACAACGGCGTGATCTCCGCCGGCTTGAGGATGATCGCGTTGCCCGCGACCAGGGCGGGAGCGAGCTTGCGCGCCGCCAGCGCCATCGGGAAGTTCCAGGGGATGATCCCGGCGACGACGCCGATCGGCTCTCGCCGAATCCAGATCTCGCGATGCTGGCCGGCCGCGGGAAGCACCTCGCCGCCCTGTGTCGTCACGATCCCGGCGAAGAAACGACAGTACCCGGCCGCTGCCGCGACCTCACCCCGTGCTTCTCGGATCGGCTTGCCGAGCTCACGGACCACGAGTCGAGCGAGACGATCGGCGTCTCGGTCGATCAGATCGGCGATCCGGGTCAGCACGGCCGCCCGTTCTCCTGCTGGCGTGCGCCCCCACGCCACCTGCGCATGATGGGCCTCGCGGGCCGCGACCTCCACGTCCGCTTCCGTCGCCACCGAGACCCTCGCGATGATCTCGGCCGTGGCCGGATTCTCCACTTCGTCGAATCGGCCGCCCGATCCTTCTGCCCAGTTGCCGGCCAGGAGCAGCGGTTGGATTCTCTCAGACATCGATCCGCACCTTTCTGTGGTCCATATCGGGGGCATCGGCATTGCGAGGTGTGACCTTCTGATCACGGATGTGCGCCCCGTTCGCGACGATGTACTCCGCGGCGCGCACGGCCAGCGCGCCGATCGTGGGAGTCGGATTGACCGCGGCGCCCGTCGTCAGCGCGGATCCGTCCACGATCATGAGGTTGGGAACCTCCCACGCCTGATTCCACTTGTTCGTGGTCGAGTCCTCTGGACTGTTCCCCATCCGAGCGGTCCCCATCAGGTGCCATCCGGGATTGACGTCCTGATGCCCGGTCGAGCGGACGCGCGACGCGCCCGCAGCGAAGGCGACCTCCTCCAGTCGCTCGACGCCGTAGTTCGTGAGCCGGACGTCGTTCTCGTGCGGCGTGAAATCGACGGTCAGGCCGGGCAGGCCGGACGAGTCCGTGCTCGAATGGTCGAGCCGCACCCTGTTGTCGTACACCGGAAGGTCCTCTGCGAGCACGTAGACGAGCAGCTGGTTCCCGAAGTCGTCGTCGAATCGACGGTGGTGCCCCGACCCCCATCCGATGGGCTCCCGCGTGTGGGACCCGGTCGCCGTGAAGGCCGCCCCGAAGGAGCGCCCCACCTGCATAGTGAAGCCGTTCACGAAGGGCTTCGTCGGGTCCGTGTCGTAGAACTCCTGGGAGTAGAACGGTGCGCCGAACGAGGCCTTGTACCCCTCGATCGGATCGTCGAACCACACATCGCAGTTCGCGTAGCTGTGGTGCATGAGATGCCGCCCGACGAGGTCGTTCCCGTTCGCGAGCCCGTTGGCGAATCCCTTCTGCTCGGACATCAGCAGGAGGCGCGGCGTGCCGAGCCCGCTGGCCGACAGCACCACGATGTCGGCTGAGACGAAGTGCCGCTCTCCGGTGGCCAGGTCGACGTACACGGCTCCCGTGGCGCGGCCGTTGGCCGTCTCGATGCGCTCCACCCGCGCCCCGGTGCGCAGGTCGACGCCGTTGCGCAGCGCCTTCGGCCAGTAGGACACGTGCGTGCCTCCGAGCGACCCGCGCGGGCAGCCGGAGAGACAGGCGCCGCATTCGTTGCAGCCCTGCCTCCCGTCTCGCGGTTCGGTGATGATCGAGTTGTCCGACGGCCACCAGTGCCACCCGAGCTTGTCGAAGCCCTCCGACAGCCGCAGACCGAGCTTCCCCGGCCGTGTCGTGGGCTGGCGGGGCGCGTTCGGACGTGCGGGGTACGCGGAGTCTCCGGGAACCCCGGAGATCCCCATCTCCGCGTCGTTGATGTCGTAGAACGGCGCCAGCTCTTCGTAGGTGATGGGCCAGTCGATGGTGCCCGCGAGGCCGTGTTCCGTGCCCTTGCGAAAGTCGACGGGCTTGTAGCGCGGCCAATGGCCGCCGTAGCAGACCGTGCTGCCTCCCACGGCGTTGAACAGGTAGGGGCGGATATGCCCGGCGACCGGATAGTCCTCGGGAAGCTGCCGATCGTTCGGGCTGTAGGACCACCCGCGCAGCTTCTCCAGCTCCCACGTGTCGTACTCGTGCGAGTAGTCGACGGAGGGGTCGAGCCAGCCGCCCTGCTCGAGGCAGATCACCTTGACTCCTGCGTCGGACAGACGTTTGGCGACGGCGCCACCGCCCATCCCCGAACCGATCACGAGGACGTCGCACTGATCACTCATACCGCTGCCTTTCGTGCCTGGGGTGCCCGGACGACCGACTCCGTCGGAATGAACGCCCCGCGCGAACCGGGGCGACGCTCTCCCCAGTTCTCGAGCACGGCGTCGTACCCCACGCGCTGCGGTCGTCCGTGGAAGTCCTTGCCGTGACGCGTCCGCTGCCGGATGTTCTCGACGACGTCGCCGTGCCCGTAGTAGATGTAGTAGACGAACTCCAGCACCCGCCGGAAGAGGTCGGGCTCCGCGGCCTCGAAGACCGCCACGGCCCTGGTCCTCTGCTCGGCGGAGAGCCGAGGAAGGTCCGGCACCTCTGCGTCGAGGAGGTCGAAGAACGTGCGCACCCGAAAGTGCGGGTAGAACGACAATTCGACATCGTCTGGAACGAGGTACGTCAGCGCAAGGTCGGCGAGCGTCAGCTCCGCCGCGGACGGCCATCCGTCCTCCGGCGGGATCAAGGTGTCGACGAGAGCGTCGAACATGTCTCGCTGAGCGGGCGTGGGCGACGGCGCATCGGCGTAGCCGCCATGCATCATCTTGCTGCCGGAACGGCTCGCCGACCGGCGTTGGTCATGAGAGAGCATAGGAGGGGCCCTTCGGATCGTGACTCTTCTTCGAATCAGTGCGTCGTCGTGCCGTGCTCCGCCCGAAACTCATCCTCGAGTTCCCGGCGAACCTGAACGGCCAGGAGCGACTCGTCGACGTCGACGTCGTCCCAGGAGACCATCCGGTCCTTCGGCACGTCCCTGATGAGCTTCGCGCCATGCGCGAGACCCAGCGGAAGGGCTCTCTCATCCAGCGAGATCGCCGAGGGGGCGAGGGTGCCGTAGACCGTGTAGCCGCCCTCACCGTCGAGCTGATCGCCGGCGCGAAGATCCCGCTTCGCGGTCGTCACGACGTCGCCGTGAAACCCGTTCGGGGATCCGGTCGGCTCCCGACGGAGAACCGCAGACGCGATGGAGACGGGCAGCTCCAGTCCGATCATGTGGTAGGGCCGGTAGAGAGAGCCGTACCGCCCGCTGTCGTCCGTGCGCACCCCGTACTCGGCGAAGCACTGCACCGCGTACTCCGTGCGGGCCTCGAAAGTGACGTAGACGCCCCACCTCAGATCACGCTCGATCTGCGTCCCGTCACGGTTCAGGCTCGAGATGAGCTCCACGGTGCCTCGACGGGAGAGCGTGCCGCCTTCGGTCTTCTCCTTGAGCATCGTCGAGAGATCGTCGACGCCCACCGGCGTGAAGTGCAGCCCTTCGTCCTGCGGCTTGAGACCGGTGCCGTTGGCGACAGCAGCCATCTCGATGGCCGACTTCGTGCCGTCCAGGAAGGAGTTGAACATCTTCGGGTTGTAGTCCCCCGACGCCAGCTGCTCCGGAGTGAACCCGTAGTAGTCCCAGACGGTGTCAGGCGTCGAGTAGTGGTACTCCGGCAGGTACTTCGTCCCCTTGCCCGCCGCGACGACATCGAATCCCACGGTGCGGCACCAGTCGACGAGTTCCGAGATGAGCGCCGGCTGGTCGCCGTAGGCCATGGAGTACACCACGCCGGCCGCGTCGGCCCGACGGCGCAGGATCGGCCCGACCATGCAGTCGGCCTCGACGTTGACCATGACGATGTGCTTGCCGTTCTCGATGGCCCGGAGCGCATGGTAGGTGCCGACGAGGGGATTCCCCGTGATCTCGAGGATGACCTCGATCTCGGGGAGCTCGAGCAGTTCGTCCGCGCTCTCGGTCACGTGCGTTCGCCCGCTCCGCAGGGCGCTGGGCAGGCTGGGACACTCGTAGCGCTCCTGCGCCCATCCGGTTCGCTCGAGTGCCCCACGCGCCTTGGCCGTGTCGATGTCGGCGACTCCGACGACATGGATGTCGGGCAGGTTGACCGCCTGCGTCAGGAACATCGACGCGAACTTCCCTGCGCCGATGACGCCCACACGGATCGGTCCGTGCTCCGTGGTCCGCCGCTGCATGAGCGAATACAGATTCATCCATTCCCCACTTCGTTGTGCGTGACCCGAGGCCCACATTTGATGGTCTGACCATCATGCATTCCGACCTAAAGGGTGTCAAGTGCCTGTCCAGACGTCGCCGGACGCGAGATGCTTGACCCTGACACGGGGGCAGGCGGGAGAACGGAACCATGTTGTCCATCGGAGCGTTCGCGCAGATCGGTCAGGTGACCCACCGCATGCTGCGGCACTGGGACGCCGCTGGTCTGCTCGTTCCCGCTCATGTGGACGAGCACAGCGGCTACCGCTCCTACGATCCGTCACAGCTCGAGAGGCTCCACCGGATCGTCGCCCTCCGTCAGCTCGGCTTCGGCCTGGATGACATCTCACTCATCCTCGAACAGGGCGTGGATGCCCAGCGCATCGGCGCCCTGCTGCGCGTGCGTCGCGCCGAGGTCGAGGAGGAGCACAGGATCGCCGCCGGACGGCTCGTCGACGTCGAGCGGAGGCTCCAGCTCATCGAGAAGGAGAGTCAGATGTCCCAGATCGAGATCATCGAGAAGCCCCTGCCCGCCACCCGCTTGGCCGCCAGAACGGCGACCGTCTCCTCGCAGCCGGAAGTCCCCGGAGTCGTCGGGCCCGCCTTCGAGGCTGTTGCGGGGCTCATCGGCGACGAACGCGGCACCCAGGAGACGCCGATCGCGCAGTACGACCTCCTCGAGGAGGGGCTCAGTGTCGTCGCCGGGTACGTGTACTCCGGGCCGGAGCGCGACGGCCTCGAGATCGTCGAGCTGCCAGCGGTGGACACGGCCGTGTGCGGAATCCATCTCGGCTCGATGGAGGGCATCGCAGCCAGCTGGCAGGCGATCCACGCCGAGATCGTCGCTCGCGACTTCGTCCCGGACGGCCCCTGCCGGGAGCTGTACGTCCGGTCAGGCTCCGACGATCAGTCGGACTGGGTGACGGAGCTGCAGCAGCCGGTCGCACCCGCCTGAACACCGGGCGCCCGTGCCGCCCGTCGGCCGACTCAGGACCCCGAGGCGAGCTCCTTCGCGCGAGCGTAGGCGGCGTCGGTCGCCGCGGAGAGGATCCCGGCGACGTCCGCCTCCTGCAGCACGGCGATCGCGCGCTCGGTGGTGCCCTTCGGGCTCGTCACCCTGCGGCGCAGCTCCGCTGGCTCGTCCCCCGAGGCGTCGAGCAGCGCGGTCGCGCCGGCGAAGGTGCGCCCGGCGAGGAGCGCGGCGTCCGCCTCGGAGAAACCCTGATGGCGCGCGGCTGCGGCGAGCGCCTCGACGAGGAGGAAGACGTAGGCCGGCCCGGAGCCGGAGATCGTCGAGACGGCGTCGATCCCGTCGTCGCCGGCGACCTCGATGACGTCGCCGACGGTCTCGAACAGGCGGCGCACGATCGCCAGGTCGTCGTCGCTCGCGTGGGTCCCGCCGGCGATCCCCGTGACGCCCTTGCCGACCGTCGACGGAGTGTTCGGCATCGCCCGCACGATCGCGGCGCCCGGCAGCGCGCCCTCGAACGACGCCAGCGTCACACCGGCGGCGATGCTCACGACGATCGCGTCGTCGCGCAGGTGCGGCGCGATCGCGGGCAGCAGGTCATCGACCATCTGCGGCTTGACCCCGACGATCACGACGCGCGAGGCCGCGACCGCCTCCGCGTTGCCGTCCGGCCGGTCCTCGAGCGCGATCGACTCCACGCCGGCGAGCTCGCCCAGCGCCTCGGCCGTCGCCGCGGTGCGGTTCGTGACGCGGATGCCCCCGTCGACGGGGATCCCGCTCGCGACGAGGCCGCGCAGGATCGCCCCGCCCATCGAGCCGGCGCCGAGGAACGTGATCGAGGGGAGGGCTGTCGTCATGGTGCCAGTGTAGGCGCCACCCGATCCGCGACAGCGCGAGAGCATCCCTCGTGCTCCGGGGTTGGCATGCGCACGGCGTAACAGGTATATTTCTGCACACCAGATTCAATTTCTTCAGATTTGGAAACAGGTCGACGATGACGACAGCACCCACGATCTACGACGACGTACGCAACGGGATGCTCCCGGCCCACATCTACAACGACGCCGAGGTCTTCGAACGCGAACGACGGAACCTCTTCAGCCGCGCATGGCTGTTCGTCGGTCATTCATCGGAGATTCCGCAACCCGGCGACTACGTCGTCCGCAAGGTCATGGACGACTCCTTCATCGTCGTCCGGGACGAACAGGGCGAGATCCGCGCACACTTCAACATGTGTCTTCACCGAGGCATGCAGGTCTGTCGTGCTGAGATGGGCAATGCCTCCCACTTCCGTTGCCCGTATCACGGCTGGTCGTACCGCAACGACGGCCGCATCGTCGGGCTCCCCTTCCACAAGGAGGCCTACGGCGGCGAAGAGGGCTTCAGCAGGAAAGGAGCGCGCCTTCTCCCCGCCCCGAACCTCGACACGTACAACGGGCTGATCTTCATCAGCATGGACCCCGAGGCCCCGGCCCTCCTCGACTACCTGGGCGACTTCGCATTCTTCCTCGATTACTACACGAAGCAGTCAGAAGCGGGGATCGAGCTCCGCGGTCCGCAGCGCTGGCGCGTGAACGCCAACTGGAAGATCGGGGCCGAGAACTTCGCCGGCGACATGTACCACACGCCTCAAACGCATACCTCCGTGGTCGAGATCGGCCTGTTTCGCGAGCCAAAGGCAGAGAAGCGGAAGGATGGCAACACGTACTGGGCGGGGAACGGCGGAGGCACGACGTACAAGCTCCCCCCGGGCACTCTCGAGGAGCGACTCCGGTACATCGGCTACCCGGACGAGATGATCGAGCGGATGAAGCTGACCTGGTCTCAGAAGCAGCTCGATGTCATCGGCGAGAACGGCTTCATGATCTCTGCCGCCTCGTTGTTTCCGAACATGAGCTTCGTCCACAACTGGCCGAAGGTGGAGGACGGCGACGACGTGCTCCCCTTCATCTCGATTCGCACGTGGCAGCCGATCAGCGAGAACGAGACCGAGGTGTGCTCCTGGTTTGCGGTCGCCGCGGATGCGCCGGAGGAGTATAAGGAGCTCAGCTACAAGGCGTACCTGATGTGCTTCGGGTCGAGCGGCATGTTCGAACAGGATGACGTCGAGAACTGGGTCTCGCTCACGAACACTGCGAAGGGCGCCATGGCACGCCGTCTTCTCCTCAACAGCCGGATGGGGATGCTCAAGGACGGCAGCCCTGTCGTCGCACCGCTCGAGGCACACGAATGGTCGGGACCTGGTGTCGCCCACGTCGGCTACGGCGAGTACAACCAGCGCCACCTGCTCGCCCGCTGGGCCGACTACGTCGAGCACGACGTCCCAGCTCCTCAGCGTCCGGTGGGGCTCGGGGACGTCCGGCAGACTCCGTCCGCGACGGAAGCCTCCGACAGCGCCGGAGCGGCCGCAGAGGAGAGGGCATCATGACTCTCGTCGGCGCCGATCTGGCTGCCCAGTCGGTTCTCAGCCGTGATGCGACACGCGCGCGGAAGAGCGGCCCCTCACTGTCGTTCGGAGACGAGCGTCATCTGGAGGTCTCGAGGTGGCTCGTCGAGGAGGCCTACACGCTCGACGACCAGCGCTATGAGGATTGGCTCGGGGTCATCGCCGACGACGTGCACTACCTCATGCCGGTGCGCGTCACGACGGCTCTCGGCGCCGGGTACACGACTTCACCCGGAATGGCTCACTGGGATGAGAACAAGTACTCGCTGACCCGACGCGTCGAACGTTTTCTGACGGAGCACGCGTGGACCGAGGACCCACCGTCTCGTCTTCGGCACTACATCACCAACATCCGCACGTTCGAGACCGACGTCCCCGGCGAGGTGATCGCGGACTCCTCGGTACTGCTGTTCCGGAGCCGAGGCGACACGAACCCCGCGTCGTTCGTCTCGGCTCAGCGGGAGGATGTGCTCCGGAAGACGGAGGCTGGTTACGTCCTCGCTCGACGAGTGATCCTGATCGACGAGTCCGTGCTTCGGACGCAGAACCTGGCGGTCTTCCTGTGAGTCTCGAATGGGAAGGCGAGGACATCGACCGGGCAGCGGCCCGCCGGGCATACGAGGAGCACGAACGACTCGTCGAGCACACGGTCGGGTCGCCGCTCACCATCGCCAATGAGTTCAGCGAGATCCGTGTCTCGCATGTGGAGACCCGCAACGGCGCCAGGCTGCTGATCGAGTCGCCGAAATCCGGACAGTGGATCGCGCTCGACCCGCTCGAACTCGAGGCCATCACCTGGCAGACCACGCAGACGTTCACCGCCATGATCGCGTCGCCGTACGAACCGATGTTCCCCGAGGCGACTCCGAACAGAGGAGAGGAGACGGCATGACCGTTGTGAAGGCGGACTTCAGCCTCTGCCAGGGCTATGCGAACTGCGTGGTCGGCGCGTCTGACTACTTCGACATCGACGACGACGGCGTCGTGGTGCTTCTTCAGACGAACGTTCCGGAGAGCGAACGTCAGCGCGTCCTGGAGGCGGCACGCAGCTGCCCGGTGTCCGCATTGAAGGTGGTCGACGAATGACCCGCACGGTGATCGTCGGTGGTTCCGTCGGCGGGATCAAGACCGCGCAGAGCCTGCGCGCGGGCGGCTACGGCGGCGAGATCGTCATCGTCGAGCAGGAGGAGCTCTCCGCCCCGTACGACAAGCCGCCGCTGTCGAAGGCATACCTCCTGTCCGGCGACGGCCTCAGCACGATCCCACTCGTCGACGAGCGGGAGCTCCGCGACCTCCGCATCCGCTGGCATGGTGGTGTAGCGGCTTCGGGCATCGACATCGCCGCCAAGAGCCTCCACCTCGCCGACGGCACGCGGCTCCCCTACGATGCGCTGGTGATCGCGACCGGGTCGCGCGCACGCCCGTCGCCGTGGGGGGAGGATCCCGCCATCCACGTTCTCCGCACGGCAACGGATGCCGAGCGGCTTCGATCCGCACTGCGGCCAGGGCGCCGACTCGCCATCATCGGCGGTGGGTTCATCGGATCGGAGGTCGCCGCGACGGCACGAAGGGTCGGTGTCGAGGTGACGATGATCGACCCTCTGCCCGCGCCGATGTCACGTGCACTCAATGAGGAGGTCGGAAGGCTCTTCGCGGAGAAGCACGCCGCAGAGGGCGTGCACCTGCGCTTCGGCAAGGGTGTCGACCTACTCCACGCCGGCGAGAGCGGAGTCTCGCTCACATTGACCGGGGGCGAGAAGGTCACCGTCGACCAGGTGCTCGTCGGCATCGGGGCCATCGTGAACACTGAGTGGCTGGAAGGGACCCCTCTGACGGTCGACAACGGAATCGTCACGGACAGTTGCCTCCGCGCGGTCGGCGCCGAGGACGTGTACGTGGTCGGAGACATCTGCCGGTGGCAGCGGGTCGATGGTCTCGGCACCTCGCGCCTGGAGCACTGGACCAGCGCGACGGACCAGGCTCGACTCGTCGCGCACAACATCCTCGAGCCCGATGAGGCATCGAGCTACGAGCCGGTCGAGTACGTGTGGAGCGACCAGTACGACTGGAAGATCCAGGTCGTCGGACGCACGGGTGCAGCCGACTGGCGGCTGATCGGAGACCCCAGCGCAGGGCGTTTCGCCGTCACCTACGCGGCGGACGGCCGGGCGAGCGGAGCCGTCATCGTCAACTGGCCGCGCGCTCTGGTCGCCTCGCGTCGCGCCGTGCGCGATGGTGACGATGCCGGAGAGCTCCGACGGGCGCTGGAAGATCTGCGAACCCCTCGACCTGTGCCCTGATCCCGGCCGTCCCCGCGCCCGGTGTCGTGGATCCACGGCTCGGCACCCCGTGTCACATCATCGCGGCGCCGTGTGCGCACAGCTCCGTGACGAGCCTCTCGCCCAGTCGCTTCTCGGTGGCCTTGTTCATCCGGTCGGCCGGCACGGAGACGTTGACGGCGAGACGCATCGGCAATGACCCGGGCGGGAAAGCCGCCGCGACCGACCGCACGCCTTCTTCGCTCTCCTGATTGCTCGTCGCATAGCCGACGTCACGCACAGCCTCGAGAGCGCGCTCGAGACCGGTGCGCGTCCCGATCGACCTGTCCGTGACGACGTCGAGCTGATCGGCGGGAAAGATGCGATGCACTTCGGACGATGACAGCCCGGCGAGCATCGCCTTGCCGGATGACGTGCAGTTCGCTGCCATCACCTGCCCCAGCCGAGAGGCGACGCGAACGGCCCGCGGGCTTTCGATCGCGTCGAGGAAGCGCACCAATGCTCCGTCCAGCGCGACGAGATGCACTGTCTCCTGGAACTCCTCATTCAGACGGGCCAGCAGAGGGCGCACCGCCTCGCGGACGTCGAACCGCTGAAGAATGGAGAACGACACCGTCGAGAGTGCGCTGCCCGCGCGATATGCCTTCGTCCCGGCGTCCTGCCTCACGAACCCGCGATACTGGAGCATCGCGAGCAGCCTGTGCGCCGTCGACGAGGCGACACCGAGCGCTTCAGCCACCTCGGTCAGGCGGAGTTCTGACCGAGACCCCAGAAGGTGGATGATCTTCAGCGCGTTGTCCACCGATTCGATCGGATACTGCGGCTCCGGGCCCGAGACGGGCAGGTCCAGGGTTCCGCGCTTAGTCACGCGTCAATGCTATCGGTCGACGACGCACCGACGGCCGGAGGCGACCGGAGGACGGAGACACCTGACCGCACGACACCGCCTCGCGCGTCAGGTGCCGACGACGCCGTGCAGCCGTGCGAGCTCATGACGCCACGCCGTCGAGGTGTTGAACCCGGAGCCCAGGTCCGGGAGCTCGGCCATGTCCGCCTCAGGGAGATCCCGGAGCTTCCCTCCTGCATGAACGATGTCGAGTGAAAGAGCGGCCAGGACGTCGACGCTGATCGCTTGCAGAACCGCCTGTTCGACGGTCACGGCAGCACTGGTGACGCCGTGACCGCGCAGGACGACCACGGGGCGTTCCCCCATCGCGTCCGTCATCTCCGCGGCGAGACGTCCGTTCCGCACGAGGACACCGCGACGGTAGACGGGCACACCGCCAGACGCGAGGCGAGCACCGGGGATGTCGAAGGCGCCCACCACCGGACGGATGGCGATGCCCGAGAGATCCGCTGCGACGACTCGCGGCGGATGAGCATGGACGACCGCCGACACGTCGCGTCGGCGGTGGAGGACTTCCGTGTGCAGCGGGAGCTCGTTCGGCACCGACCAGCCGTCCAGTTCGCCGGGTGCCGCCGCCTCGCCGTCGAGATCGACGAGCCGGATATCGACTGGCTCCGTGTATCCGAGCCCCCGCTCCCTGGGGCCCCTGCACCGCACGAGGATCGCGCGGTCGTCCACGCGAAGACTGATGTGCCCGAGGATCCCGTCCGAAAGACCGCGCCCGGCGAGGACACGACACGCATCGGAGATCAGCTCGCGCTCCGCCGAGAACCCTCCCCGCCCCGTCATCGGATCGCCATCCCTCCGTCGGAGTGCACGACGTCACCGGAGATCCCGCGCGCACGGTCTGAGGCCAGGAAGACATAGGTCCATGCGTGATCCGCGCCGGACAACGCGACCCTGAGCGGGACGCGCGCCGCGATCTCTGCTTCGCGTCCCGGCTCATGACCGAGACTGCGCGAATCGAGCCCGAGCGCACCGGCACCACGGAGGTCGGTGCCCGTGGTTCCGCCTGGAGCCACGCCGTTGACACGCACATCGGGGGCCAGTTCGTGCCCGAGAGCCGCGACGAGGCCCCGCACCGCGAACTTGCTCGGGACGTAGAGAACCCCCCCACGCCCCGGATAGTAGGCCGAGGTCGATTCGGTCAGAAGGATCGTTCCGCGCGTCTCTCTGAGTGCAGGAAGTGCCGCTTTGACCGAGTGGAGGTGGCTCTTCACGTTGGTGCGGAACATCTCGTCGAACGCCGCATCGATCATGTCCGCGTCGAGTTCCTCGATGCCACGGTAGAAGTCGAAGATGCCGACGCAGCTGACGAGGACGTCCAGACCTCCGAATGCCGTCACCGCCGCCCGGACCGCCTCGTCGTTCGCCCCACGGGTGGTCGCGTCTCCGACGACGACCGGGACATCGGGATGCGCGGCCCTCAACTCCGCCGCCTTCCCTCGGTCTCGTTCCAGTGCCGCGACTCGCGCGCCCTGATTCAGGAACGCATCGACGACCGCCCGGCCGATTCCCGAGCCCGCCCCCACGATCAGCGCACGCTTTCCGTCCAGCCACGTCGCCTCAGACAATGACCTGCTCCAATGCCTCGGGCACGAAGAGCTCCTCCGGCGCGTAACGCCTCTCGGCGAGGCCCTGTTCGAACGCGTAGCGCAGGAAGGTGTCGAGCACATGTCTGTTGGCCTCCAACCCGTACGGCCACCAATCGGCGCCGAGTGCGTCCCGGGTGCGCTCGACCTCTGCCCAGATCCAGGGCAGAGCCACCCTCAGCGCCGCCGTCTCTTCCATCCCCCCGAGTCCGATCCGCTTGGACTCCTCTGCGGCCTTCATGAGCTCCCGTGGCAGCCAACGGTTTCGCTCATACACATCACGCCGGATCACCAGGGTGTGCATGATCGGGAAGATCCCCGTGTCCGAGAAGTATCGTCGTTCGACGTCTTCGACGTCGCGGAACAGACGACGGATGCCGCCGTGGTCACTCGCGTTGTACGGGCTGGGATTGCGTGCGCTGTACAGCGCATCGATCTCGCCCTCCAGGAGAAGGCGGGACAGCGTCTGGTCGTCCCCGATCGGGGACACCGTCAGTCCGGTCGGAAGGCTCAGGACGAGCTTCTCTTCGCGACCCGGCTGATCGAGGCCGCCGGTTCGATAGGAGACCGCGTCGACGGGAAGGCCGTGATGCTCGTCGAAGATCCCCCGCATCCACACGGCGGCAGTGATCTGATACTCCGGTACACCGACGACCCGACCCGCGAGGTCCTCTGGCCGCGACAGCATCGAATCGGCTCGGACGTAGACCCCGCTGTGACGGAAGGCCCGCGATGGGAACACCGGCACCGCGACGAACGGCGCGCCGCGAGAGAGACTCAGGACATAGGACGACAACGACATCTCCGCGATGTCGAACTCCTCGAAGCGCGCCATCCGGAAGAAGGTCTCCTCCACGGGAAGGTCGAGGAAGTTGATGTTCGCACCGCCCACAGGCACAGTTCCACGGTGCAGAGGCTCCATCCGGTCATACGCCTGGCATGCCATCGTGAATGTCGGCGTCATGGTTCACACATCCCGAACGGAGGGAAGCTGCCGGGCGAGATAGTCCCACACGCTCGCCACTGCGGCATCGTGGTAGATGTGCCCCCTCTTCGCCAGCGACTCCTCGGGCAGCGACCAGGCCGGCCAGCCGCCGGCACTCGCGGTGAGGATCTGCTGCTGACACGCGCGCTCGAGGATCACCGCCACGACCGTCGCTTCGCGCACGTCCCGGCCGACGGTGACGATGCCGTGGTTCACGAGGAACAGGGCGTTCGCGTCTCCCAGAGCATCTGCCACCGACGCGCCGAGCTCTCGGGTGAGGATGAGGTCGGCCGTCTGCGTGTACCGGGGCACCCCCGGCGGCGTGAAGAGATTAGCCGCATGGCTGACGGGCCTCAGCTCCTGCCCGGCTGCGGCGAGCGCCACCGCATGCGGAGGATGGGTGTGCACGACGGCACCGACGTCACCACGCGCTGCCATGATCTCCGTGTGGATCGCGCATTCGCTGTGAGGCTTGCCTTCACCGGAGACGCGTTCGCCGTCAGCGTCGACAAGGTGAACCCGTGCGGGAGTGACCTCATCGAGCCCCCAGCCTGATGCTTTGATCCAGACCCCTCGATCGTCCGGATCGCGGACTGATGCGTGCCCCCAGATCAGATCTCCGTGCCCTGCTGCCGCGAGCACTCGCGATGACAATGCGACCTGCCGGGCCGTCTCATCGTTCATATCGTCCGTGAACCTCCGTGTCGTCATGTGAATCGGTCAGAACGAGGTCGGCAGGATGAAGAACAGCCAGGTGAACGTCGGAGCGCTCACGATCATGGCCGCTCCCCAGACCAGCATGAACCGGAAGAGCTTCGGCCTCTCATCCTCGGGAGCGGTGGACAGCGTCAGCGCACCGACCGACGAGAACGGCATCGCATCGACGACGGTGGCGGAGATGCAGAGCCCGACAAGGACCCACGTCGCGCTGATGTTCCCCGTCGCGATGAAGGGGACCGCCAGCGGAACGAGCACCCCGATCAACCCGGCACTCGATCCGAAGGCACTGGTCACCGCGCCGACGGCGAACAACACGAACACCGTCAGGAGCGGCACCGCCATGCCGGCGATCCCCTCGCCGAGCCGCTCGATCGTGCCGTACCGCTGCAGCGCAGCGACGAGAGTCGTGATACCGCAGATGAGAAGCACTACGGACCAGACGATCTTCTTGTCCGCACCGTCGAATCGATTGGCGAAGATCGTGTGCAGGAGTGCCGCCGCGGTCAACGCGACGAATCCGAGATCGAAGTCGTACACCAGCGATGCGATCGCGACGGCGACGATGACGACGAGCGTCGCGACCTGGTCGACACGGATGCGCGTCTTCGGGTGCCCGAGCAGATCGGTGTAGCTGCCCACAGCGGAAGTGCTCGAAGCTCCTCGTGTCCCACCCACCGTGGAGGACGATCCGCCGGACGCGACAAGAGCACGCTCTTTGCGCTGAGCGCGTCCCTGCGCGAGCAGCCGACGTCCCCCGAAACCGAAGTAGATGACGATTCCGAGTCCGATGTTGTAGGCGAGGTTCCCGAAGAACAGCGCGGTTCCGGACACTTCGAGGCCGTTCTGCTCCGCGGCGTTCAACGCGATGATGGCGAGTCCGTTGATCGGCGAGAAGTTCCCCGCGCACGATCCGTGCATCACCATGAGCGCGGACATGCGCCGTGACAATCCGTACCTCTCGCCGAGCCGCAGGCAGAGAGGCGCCAGCATCGCGACGCCAGCCGGCCCGAGGGCGCCGGCGAGCGTCGGGATGGACGAGAAGATGAAGATGAGCCACGGCACAAGCGCGGGACGATCTCCGAAGGCGCGCACCGCGCGTTCGACAACCCATTCCAATGTGCCGTTCGTCGCGGCGAGCCCGAAGAGATACGTCACCCCGACGAGCAGGATCAGGATGTCTGCAGGAAACCCCGACAAGAGATCCTCTATCGACTCGCCGCCCAGCGTCGTGCCGAGGAGGAACGTCGCGATGAGCGCGAACACCCCGATGTTGACGGGGCGGGCTGTCCCGAGGACGAAAACAAGCGCCAACACGATGACGCCGACGAGATGAATGCTCACTGCAGTCCTCTCCGCACACTGCGCTGTGTGCGACCGGATCGATGACAAAGAAGTATCTTCTGTCTTGCAGAACATACTTCTGCACGAAGCGGATGCATGTCAAGTCCACACGTCGTCACCCGTCCGAACGTCCCGAACGAGAGGCGGTGAGACGAGGAGAGACCTACTCCCGACGACGGGGAAGAGCGCTCACGAGGCCCGGAGCGCTCGAAAGGACTCCGACGGCCAGCATGACCAGCGGCATCGGAAGGACGAGCGCCGCCGCAGAGACCATAAGCGGCGTGGCGAAGAGCGCCCCTGCCCGGAAGACGCCGGCGAAGACCACAGCACTCCCTCGAAGCTCGCTGGGCACAGACGACCCGACGAGTGTGGGCCCGAGGGTCAGGATCACGCCCGACCCGATGCCCGCCAGCACCGACCCGCCCGCAGAGACCCAAGCCGCGAATGGCACACAGACCATACTTGCGGCTCCAAGTCCGACAGAGAGCGTCGCCGTCGTCACCGCAGGCGCGAACCACCGCTCCCCCACGAAACCGGAGGCGAGCGATCCCACGAGCAGTCCCGCATTCACGACGCCGATGAGGACACCGGTGTGCGTCTCCGTCCAACCCGCTTCACCGAAGACGATGGGGACGAACGTGTTGAGCACGGCGTTGAATGCGCCGGCTGCCAAGGTCCCGAAGGCGCCGACACGCATTCCCGGGTACTGCCATATGCCGTTCTCAGGAGACTTCTTCACGCGCGCGAAAACCGGCAATCGGGTCAGGAAGGTGCACAGGAGAGCGCCCGCCACGGTTATCGCGACGATCACAACCGCCGCGCCGCGGGGATCATCTCCGGCCATCACACCGGCGATGACCGGCCCGAGGACGGCCAAGCCGTTGGAGATGAACTGATTGCGCGCCATCCTTCTGGCCGGCCTGGGCCCTTTCCGCAGAACGTGCACTTGAGACCCGCTCCAGAAGCCTGCTCGGGAGATCCCCTGAAGGAGCTGAGCCACGAGAAGTCCCGCGATCCCCGGCACCACGAGCACTGAGACCATCGATGCACAGAGCACCAGCAACGACCCGGCCATCACGACTCGGTCGCTGGTGAGCCGGAACAGCCCGTTTACCAAGGCCCGAGAGACGAACTGGGTTGCAGCCGATGCCGCGCTGAGGGCGGCAATCACCCCGAGGGAGAGTCCATCGTCGATGGCGACGAAAGTGAGCATGACCGCGGCCGTCGCGAGCGACAGCGCGTAGAGCGCCGTCACCGCATCGATCACCAGCGCCCGCATCGCTCACCCTTCGGCTTGAACTTCGTGGATAGAAGAACCCTATTCCAGCATGCAGAATCTCATTCAGGCGTCATCCAGAGCGACAGTGCAGAAGACGCCGATCGTCCGCGCACCTCGTTCGCTCAGAAGACGAGGATCCCGAGGCGCATGAGCATCCAGACGGCCCAGAACCCCGAGGAGATCGTGCCGGCCAGGCCGAGCCCGAGGCCCCAGCCCGCGACCCCCTTCTCCTCCCAGCTGCGCGAGAGCGCGATGCCGCCGATGATCACGCCGAGCAGAGACGCCGGCATGGCCCACGGCATGAACCACGACATCGACAGGCCGAACATCGAGCATGTCAGGGCCCAGCTCGCGATCTGGCGGCGCGGCTTCCAGACCACGGGCTGCAGAGGATCCTCGCGACGCCGCCGGACGTCGGCCTTGAGCGTCGAGCGCAGGGGCGGCTCGTGCGCCCGGTCGCCGTCGGCGAGCTCGCTCGGCATCGGGGGGCTGGCCGGATCCTGCTCGTCGGCACGCTGCGGCGTCACCACGGCACACGCTCCCCGTCGGCGGACCTCGCGACCTGGATCTCGGTCACGGGAAGGGTCGAGTCCGCCCCGAACGCGAGTGTCGAGGGCTGGCGACCCGAGGCGATCAGCTCGGCGGCGAGCCCCGCGATCATCGCGCCGTTGTCGGTGCACAGCGCCAGCGGCGGGATGCGCACCGTGATGCCCCGCTCCGCCGCGCGCTCCAGCGTGGCGTCCCTCAGCCGGCGGTTCGCGACCACGCCGCCGCCCAGCAGCAGGCGAGGCACGCCGCGCTCCTCGCACGCGTCGAGCGCCTTCGTCACGAGCACGTCGACGACGGCCTCGCGGAAGCTCGCGGCGACGTCCGCCAGCGGGATCTCCTCCCCGGCGGCCTCCCGCTGCTCGATCCATCGCGCGACGGACGTCTTCAGGCCGGAGAACGAGAAGTCCCACCGGTGCCGCTCGCGGTCGCTCGCGCGCGAGAGCCCGCGGGGGAAGCGGATCGCCGCCGGGTCTCCCCCCTCGGCGGCGCGGTCGATCTGCGGCCCGCCAGGATAGGGCAGCCCCAGGATGCGCGCGACCTTGTCGAACGCCTCCCCCGCCGCATCGTCGATCGTCTCGCCGAGGAGCTCGACGTCGGTCGTGAGATCGCGCACGTGCAGCAGCGACGTGTGCCCACCGGAGACGAGCAGCGCGATCGTGGGGTGCTCCAGCGGCGCAGTGCCCTCGGTGAGGATATCGGCGGCGATGTGCCCGACGAGGTGGTTCACCGCATACAGCGGCTTCCCGAGCGAGACCGCGAGCGCCTTCGCCGCCCCGATCCCGACCATCAGGGCGCCGGCGAGGCCCGGCCCGCTCGTCACGGCGACGGCGTCGAGATCCCGCAGCGCGATGCCCGCCTCCGAGACGGCGCGCGCGATCGCCGGCTGCAGGGCCTCGAGGTGCGCCCTGGCCGCCACCTCGGGCACGACCCCGCCGTAGCGGGCGTGCTCGTCCATGCTGCTGGCGATCGTGTTGCTCAGGAGCTCGCGGCCGCGGACGATCCCGATCCCGGTCTCGTCGCAGCTCGTCTCGATCCCGAGCACGAGGGGGCCCGTCATGCGCCCACCTCCTCGCGAGCGCTCCATGCGGCCACGTCGATCCGCATCACGACGGCGTCGACGCCGTCCGGCTGGTAGTAGCCGGGGCGCCGCCCGATCTCCGCGAACCCCTCCGACGCGTACAGGCCGCGGGCCGCCGGATTGTCGGCGCGCACCTCCAGGAACACCTCGCGCACGCGCCGCTCCCCCGCCGCGGCGAGCAGCGCGCGCAGCAGCGCTCTGCCCCGCCCTGTCCCCCTGGCCGGCGCGGCGAGCGCGATCGTCTGGATGTCGCCGTCCCTCGCCCTGGGGAGTGAGCGCAGCCCGCCGTAGCCGACGAGCTCGCCGCCGTCCTCGACGACGAGGTAGCGGCCGTAGGCGCCGGACAGCTCGGAGGCCATGGCCTCCTCGCTCCACGCGTCGGTCGGGAACGACGCCCGCTCGATCGCCATGATCGCGCCGAGGTCGCCCGGCACCGCGTCGCGGATCGTCATGTGCTCACCCGCTTGCGCACGTGCCCGCTCGTCACGTCGGGCGAGCGGAGGTAGAGCGGCTCGTCGGCCTCAAGCGGGAGCCCTGCGGCCGCGCGGCGCACCGCGACGCGGGCGAGGTCGGCCGCGCGGATGGCCGGAGTCGGCACGATGGCGCACCCGTCGAGGAGGGCGTCGAGGTCGGCGGCCTGGGGGTGCAGCTCCGGCCCGGACGCGCGATCGGGGGCGCCGTGCGCGTCGAGGCCGCGGTAGACGGACACCGCGTTCTCCCTGCGGCGCGCGTCGGTCACGATCGCGAAGCGCCCGTCGTGCCCCGCCTCGGCGCAGGCGAGCGCGGCCGCGTCATGGCTGACGACGGGGAGCACCGGGACGCCGCGCCCGAGGGCGAAGGCCCGCGCCGCGGCGATCCCGATCCGCAGGCCGGTGAACGGCCCTGGCCCCATGCCGGCGACGACGCCCGTGACGTCCTCGGGATCGGCACCCGCATCGCGCAGCGCGGCGACGATAAGATCGCCGATGACCTCCGCGTGACCGCGCGGACTGTCGCTCGCGGCCTCCGCGAGGACGTCTCCGTCCGCCCCGACCACCGCGACGGTCGAGCCGAGCGAGGTATCGACGGCCAGGTGCACACTTACAGGGTATCCGCGCAACGCCGCTCGATCCTGAGGCGTCGTGGTGCATCGGCGTCGAGCTCCTCGGCCCGCGGCGACGCGTCCCCGCACATCGTGTCGGCTCCGCGCCCCCCGACGGGCCTGGCGATCTCGATGTCCCACCAGGTCTCACGCAGGCCGTCGACCTTCCCGCGCCCCCATTCCATGACGACCACGGATCCGTCGGCGTCGATGTCGAGGTCGTCCAGCTCCATGGCGTCGCCCACCCGATAGGCGTCGGCGTGGACGAGGGGGGCGCCGCCCGTGAGCGACGGGTGCGTCCGCGCGATGACGAACGTCGGACTCTGGATCGGGCCGCGCACGCCGAGTCCGTCGGCGAGGCCCCGCGTGAAGGTGGTCTTCCCCGCGCCGAGCGGCCCCGTCAGCACGACGAGGTCGCCCGCCTCGAGCCGCGCCCCGACCCGGCGCCCGACCTCCTCCATGGCGTGCGCCGTGGGGACGTCGTGCTCGCCGAGGAGCTCGTCGGGGATCACCGGAGGGTCCGCTCGACGCGCGGGCCGACGCGCGTGACGATCTCGTAGCCGATCGTGCCGGCCGCCTCGGCCCACTCCTCCGCGAGCGGGGCGCCGGAAGCCGGATCCCCGAATACGACGACCTCGTCGCCGACCTCCACGGCGGCGTCGCCGACGTCGACGATGAACTGGTCCATCGCGATCGTGCCCGCCACGCGGAACCGCCGCCCGCCGATCGCGACGGGCGCGCGATCCGACGCCTGGCGCGGCATCCCGTCGGCGTAGCCCAGCGGCACGAGCGCGAACGTCGTCTCCCGCGGCGCCCGGTAGCGGTAGCCGTAGGAGGCGCCGTGCCCCGCGGCCACGCGCTTGACCCCGGCGACCCTGGTGCGCAGGGTCATCGCCGGCACGAGCCCGAGCTCAGCAGGCGTGCGGTCATCGAACGGCGAGACGCCGTAGATGCCGATGCCGACGCGGACGGCGTCGAAGCGCGTCTGCGGCAGATCGATCGCGGCGGCCGTCGCCGCCAGATGCCGCAGTCGCGGGTCGATGCCGCGCGACTCGGCCCGCGCGAGCCCGTGCTCGAACGCGGCGAGCTGATGGAGATCCTCACGCTCCGACGTGCCGCTGAGGTGACTGAAGATCCCCTCGATCCGGATCCGGCCGGATGCCTCGGCCTCGGCCGCGTCGGCGAACAGCGCCTCCCAGTCGGCCGCGGGAGTGCCGTTGCGCCCCAGACCCGTGTCGAGCTTCAGGTGCACCAGGGCCGGCCGGCCCGCGGTGCCGGCCGCCGTGCGCACGTCGCGCAGCTGCCGCACGCCGGAGACGCCGAGTTCCACGTCAGCCGCGATCGCGCCGGCGAAGTCGGCTCCGTCGCCGTGCAGCCACGCGATGACAGGGGCGTCGATCCCGGCGCGGCGCAGCTCGTGCGCCTCGGCGATGTCGGCGACGCCGAGGCGCGTGGCCCCTCCGGCGAGCGCCGCGCGCGCCGCGGGGATCGCGCCGTGCCCGTAGCCGTTCGCCTTGACGACGGCGATGCACTCGCTGGTGCCTGCGGCCTCCGCCAGCACGCGCGTGTTCCGCTCGATCGCCGCCGTGTCGATCACGGCCTCGCGCAGCGGGGCGTCCCTCTCGTCGCTCATCCGACTCCTCCGATCCGCCGGTCAGACTCGAGCACCGTGTAGGCCACGGCCAGGCCGGCGTCGTGCGAGAGCGACAGGTGCAGTCGCGCGACCCCGCGCGCGGCGACGGTCTGCGCCGTCTCGCCCGTGAGCACGTAGGCCGGCGCCTGCCGCTCGCCGAGCCGCGGCACCTCGATGTCCTGCCAGTTGACGCCCTCCGAGCCGCCGAGCGCCTTGATCAGCGCTTCCTTGGCCGCGTAGCGCGCCGCGAGGGAGCGCATCGGCAGCTCCCTCTCGTGCGCGCTGAAGAGCCTCTCGGCGAGGCGGGGGGAGCTCTCGATCTGGGTGTGGAAGCGCTCGACATCGACGATGTCGACGCCGATGCCGATGATCATCGCCTACTCGACCGTCACCGACTTGGCGAGGTTGCGCGGCTGATCGACGTCCAGCCCCTTCGCCTCGGCCAGGCCCATCGCGAAGATGTGCAGGGGGACGACCGTGAGCATCGCCTCGAAGAGCGGACCGGCGAGCGGGACCCTGAGCATCTCGTCGGCGTGCGGCAGCACGGCCGTGTCGCCCTGCTCGGCGACGGCGATGACCCTGGCGCCCCTCGCGCGGATCTCCTCGATGTTCGAGACGATCTTCGCGTGCAGCGTGGCGGCGCCCCGCGGCGACGGCACCATGACGAACACGGGCTGCCCCGGCTCGATCAGCGCGATCGGGCCGTGCTTGAGCTCGCCGGCCGCGAACCCCTCGGCGTGGATGTAGGAGATCTCCTTGAGCTTGAGCGCGCCCTCCAGCGCGATCGGGAAGCCCACGTGACGGCCGAGGAACAGCACGGAGCGCGTGTCGGCCATCCAGTGCGCGAGCTGCTCGATCCGCTCCTGCTCGTTCTCGAGGATCCACTGGATCTTCTCCGGCAGCGCCTCCAGCTCGGCGACGGCCTCGGCGCCCACGGTCGCATCGAGCGCCCCGCGGACCCGGCCGACGTGGAGGGCCAGGAGATACAGCGCGGTGATCTGCGCGACGAACGCCTTCGTGGAGGCCACGGCGACCTCTGGGCCGGCGTGCGTGTAGACGATCGCGTCGGACTCCCGCGGGATCGTCGCGCCCTGCGTGTTGCAGATCGACAGCGTCCGCGCGCCGAGGCGGGCCGCCTCCTTGACGGCCATCAGCGTGTCCATCGTCTCGCCGGACTGGCTGATCGAGACGACGAGCGTGTCCGGCCCGACGATCGGGTCCCGGTAGCGGAACTCGTGGGCCAGCTCGACGTCGACGGGCACGCGCGCCCACTGCTCGAGCGCGTACTTGCCGACCTGGCCGGCGTAGGAGGCCGTGCCGCACGCGACGATGATGATCCGGCCGATCCCGGTGAACAGGTCGTCGAGGCCGTCGAGCTCGGGGATCACGACGCCGCCGTCCCTGACGCGGCCGCGCACGGTGTTGGCGACGGCCTCCGGCTCCTCGGAGACCTCCTTCGCCATGAAGCTCGACCATCCGCCCTTCTCGGCGGCGGAGGCGTCCCACATCACCTCGAAGGGCGTCGACTCGACGGCGGCGCCCTCGAAGTCGGTCACCGTCACCTCGTCCGGCGTGATCGCGACGATCTGGTCCTGGCCGATCGCGAGCGCGCGGCGGGTGTGCTCGACGAACGCGGCGACGTCCGATCCGAGGAAGTTCTCGCCGTCGCCGAGCCCGATGACGAGCGGCGAGTTGCGGCGGGCGCCGACGACGAGACCGGGGTGGTCCTCGTGCATCGCGAGGAGCGTGAACGCGCCCTCCAGGCGGGAGACGACCCGACGGAAGGCCGCGACGAGGTCGCCCCCGCTCTCGCGGTACGCCTGCCCGAGGAGCACGGCGGCGACCTCGGTGTCGGTCTCGCTGCGGAACGTGGACCCCGCGGCGATGAGCTCGGCGCGCAGAGCGGAGAAGTTCTCGATGATGCCGTTGTGGATCACCGCGAGGCGGTCGTCGTCGGCGAGGTGCGGGTGGGCGTTGAGGTCGGTCGGACCGCCGTGCGTCGCCCAGCGGGTGTGGCCGATGCCGGTCGTGCCCGAGGCGAGCGGCGCCGCCTCCAGGCGCTCGCGCAGACGGGCGAGCTTGCCGGCCTTCTTCTCGGCATGCAGCGATCCGGCGTCATCGATCACCGCGATCCCTGCCGAGTCGTAGCCGCGATACTCGAGGCGCGCGAGGCCGGCGAGCAGGATGTCCTGGCTCTCGCGCTGGCCGACGTATCCGACGATTCCACACATGCGTCCGATTCTATGGTCCGCCGCCTGGAGGTCCGCGCACCGCGGCGCGCATCTGCGGCTTCGCGCCCGCTGCGGCCCTGCGCGGCCCTGCGCTGCAGCGGAGATCCGGCACAGCTGCGGACGATCAGCGCGCACCCGTCCGCAGATCGGCGATTCCTCCGCCGCTGCGCGGGGCGCTCAGACCTTGCGGAGGAGCACCGACTCCACCGCGTGGCTCGCGCCCTTCTGCAGGACGAGCGTGGCGCGGTGCTTCGTCGGGAGCACGTTCTCGATGAGGTTCGGCATGTTGATGTCGCGCCAGAACCCCAGCGCGGTCTGCTCGGCCTCGGCGTCGCTCAGGCCGGCGAACACGTTGAAGTACGACGCAGGGTTGGCGAACGCGCCGGCGCGCAGCTTCAGGAAGCGGTTCACGAACCACCGCTCGATGTGCGCGGATTCGGCGTCGACGTAGATCGAGAAGTCGAACAGGTCGCTCACCGCGACGACGTTCGGCGCCG
>JBQDDT010000005.1:0-34036 GCA_052092505.1 Microbacterium sp.
GTCCTCACCTGACGCGAACGACCCGTTCCGGTGCGAGAAAGTGTCCTGAAACCCGCGTTTTAGAGCGGTTTGTCGCACCGGAACGGGTCGTTCTCGGGGAGGGGTGGCCGCGGGCACCGTTACGCTCGTGGTGTGACCTCCGCGCATGACTTCGACTCCATCACGCCAGAGCAGCTCCGCGACGTCGGGAGCATGAAGTGGTCGCTCTTCCCCGGGAAGACACCGGCCTTCGTCGCCGAGATGGACTTCGGCATCGCCCCCGCCATCACCGACGCACTCCACGAGGCCGTCGACCGCGGCGCCTTCGGCTACCTCCCGCCGGCGGCGGGGAGGGCCCTCACCGAGGCCTTCGCCGGGTGGTCGGCCGAGCGCTACGACTGGGCGGTCGACCCCGGTGACGTGAAGAGCATCTCCGATGTGATCCAGGCGTTCCAGGTCGCGATCGACCACTTCAGCGCCCCCGGGTCGGCGATCGTCCTGCCGACGCCCGCGTACATGCCGTTCCTCACCGTCCCCGAGGTGCACGACCGACGGATCATCCAGGTGCCGATGATCCGGACCGCCGACGGCTGGGAGTACGACCTCGACGCCCTCGACCGCGCCTTCGCCGACGGCGGAGGGCTCCTCGTCCTCTGCAACCCGCACAATCCGATCGGGCGGGTGCTGCGCGAGGACGAGATGGCCGCGATCGGCGAGGTCGTCGACCGACACGGCGCGCGCGTCTTCTCCGATGAGATCCACGCGCCTCTCGTCCACCCCGGCCATGTGCATCGCCCGTACGCGGCCGTGAACGAAGTCAACGCCGGGCACACCCTCACAGCGACCTCGGCGTCGAAGGCGTTCAACCTGCCCGGCCTGAAGGCGGCGCAGGTCGTCCTCTCCAACGACGCCGATCGCGCCTACTGGGCCGCGAACGCCAGGGCGCTGCACTTCGACGCGTCGAACCTCGGCGTCGTCGCGAACACCGCGGCCTACACGGGAGGCGGCGACTGGCTCGCCGGCGTCGTCGACTACCTCGACGGGAGCCGGCGCCTCCTGGCCGAGCTCGTCGCCAAGCACCTGCCAGGGGTGCGGTACACGCCGCCGGAGGGCACGTACCTCGCCTGGCTCGACTGCGCGGCGCTCGACCTGCCTGGCTCGCCGTACGAGTTCTTCGCCAACGAGGCGAAGGTCGTCGCGACCGACGGGGCGCTCTGCGGAGCAGGGAACGAGCGCGCCGTGCGGCTCAACTTCGCCACGCCCCGGCCGATCCTCACGGACGCCGTCGCGGCGATGGGCGCCGCCCTCCGCGCGCACTGACCCTCGTGCCGCCGACGGCGCACGGCGGCACCGGCGGCACCGATGCAGAAGGCCCCGACCGCGTGATGCGATCGGGGCCCTTCGTGCGAGTCCGGACTACAGCGGCCGGATGTTCTCCGCCTGCAGGCCCTTGGGGCCCTGGGCGATCTCGAACTCCACGCGCTGGTTCTCATCCAGCGAGCGGTAGCCCTGCGAGTCGATTGCGGTGTAGTGCGCGAAGACGTCAGAGCCGCCCTCGTCGGGAGAGATGAAGCCGTAGCCCTTCTCCGAGTTGAACCACTTGACGGTGCCCTGCGTGCTCATGTATTGCCGTTCTATAGAGATGAAGCCGACGCAGAATTCGTCGCCGGCCATGTCCTACGCTATCCGGTCGCGGCCCCGCGCGATAGGGGAGAAAGAGAATCGGCCCCCACCGTTGGGGGGAAACGGTGGGGGCCGGACGACCGAGAGAGGACGTCTATCCTCCAGCATAGGTCATTGTCCCCCAAATGGGGGACAGAAGAGCGCCTCTGCCCGGGGAGTTTCAGGCGATTCATCAGCGGAGAACATCTCGCATCCAGGTGCGGCGCCGATCCGGCCCGTCTGCGACCCTGGAGAGGGGAAGGGAGACCGGATGACGGATCAGGCGCAGGGCGACGCGGCGGGCGCGGAGGCGGCGGCACCGCGCGTCCTCGTGAACTCGGGCGAGGTCGCCTCCGACGACCCGCGCGCGATCGGCGCCGTCTGGAGCATCGGCGAACCGGAGCGCGATCTCGACTCCAACCTCATCGCCCTGCCCGCCGGCGAGGGCATCGGCTCCCACGCCGGCGGCGACCTCGACGTGCTCATCCACGTCGTCTCGGGATCCGGCGTCCTCACGACCGCGCAGGGGCCGGTCGACCTCGCGCCCGGCGACGTCGTCTGGCTCCCCCGGCGCTCGCGCCGGCAGTTCGACGCTGGGCCGGACGGCCTGCGCTACCTCACCGTCCACCGCCGCAAGCGCCCCCTCTTCGCGACCCCCTGATCCGCCCGCTCAGGCGGAGGACGCCTCGGCGAGCGCGGCCCGCAGGCGGGCGCGGTCCTCGCGGGTGACCGTCCCGCGGGCGAGGGTCGAGGCCGAGCCCACGAGCAGGCGTGTGTACGGGTGCCGTGGCCGGCGGATCACCTCGGCCGTCGGAGCGTCCTCGACGATCGCGCCCCGGTGCAGCACGGCGACCCTGTCGGTGACGCCGGCGACCGAGCCGAGATCGTGCGAGATGAACACGAGGCTCGTCCCGCTCGCGCGCAGGGAGTTCAGGATCTCGAGCACGGCGACGCGGCTGATCGCATCGAGCGCGCTCACCGGCTCGTCGAGGATCAGCAGCCGCGGCTCGGTGACGAGCGCCCGCGCGAGCAGGACGCGCTGGCGCTGGCCGCCGGACAGCTCCCCGGGGAACCGGTCCAGCAGCGTCTCGCTCAGGCGCACCTGCTCGATCCGGTACGCGATCCGCCCGTCGATCTGCTCCAGCGACAGCCGGCGCTGCAGCCGCAGCGGCTCCGCGAGGGAGTCGCGGATGCTCACCTCGGGATCGAGTGCCCGCAGCGGATCCTGGAAGACGTACTGCACGACGCCGCGGCGCCGCAGCGCCGCCCACTGCCGCGCCGAGTGCGCCGTGACGCGCTCGCCGTCGATCGCGATCGACCCGGCCTGCGCCCTGACGAGGCCGACGACGGCCCGCGCGAGCGTCGTCTTACCCGACCCGGTCTCGCCGATGATGCCCACCGCCTCTCCCGTGCCGACGTCGAGCGAGACGCCGCGCAGCACCCTGTGCCGCTCGCGCCGGCGACCGTAGGCCACCTCGAGCCCGTCGATCCGCAGCAGCGGGATCCGCTCAGGCGACACGGCTTCCCACCTCCTCCGACTCGTCGGCCCGCAGGAACCGGTCGAGCCCGTAGGTGCTGTGCTCCTCGACGAGCAGGCGCGTGTAGGCGTGTTCCGGCTCGAACAGGATGCGCTCGGTCGGCCCCTGCTCGACGACCTCTCCGTCGCGCAGCACGAGGACCTCGTCGGTCGCCTGCGCGACGACCGCGAGGTCGTGCGAGACGAGGACGAGTGCGAGGCCCCGCTCCACGGTGAGGTCCTGCAACAGGTCGAGGATCTCGGCCTGGACGGTCACGTCGAGCGCGGTCGTCACCTCGTCGGCGATGAGGATCGCCGGCTCCAGGGCGAGCGCGCTCGCGATGAGGG
This sequence comes from Microbacterium sp., assembly GCA_052092505.1. Classification (GTDB taxonomy): domain Bacteria; phylum Actinomycetota; class Actinomycetes; order Actinomycetales; family Microbacteriaceae; genus Microbacterium. Next base: position 3,506 of record JBQDDT010000005.1, read on the forward strand.
CGCGCTGCAGCATGCCCCCAGACAGCTCGTGGGGGTGACTGCGCCAGACCCGCTCCGGATCGGCGAGCCGCACGCTCCCGAACAGCTCGAGCCCCCGCCGCCGCGCCTCGCGGCGGCTCGCGCCCTTCTTCACCCGCAGGATCTCCGCGATCTGCGCGCCGATCCGCAGCGACGGGTCGAAGTAGGAGCCGGGATCCTGGAACACGGCCGTGACGGTCGTGCCGCGCGCCCGCTCCCAGTCCCGGCGCGAGAACCCGGCGATGTCGCGGCCGCGCAGCGCGATCCGCCCCGCCGAGACCTCGAACAGGGCAGGCAGGATCCCGAGGACCGCCCGGCACGTGAGGGTCTTGCCGCTGCCGGACTCGCCGACGATGCCGACGACGCGGCCGGGCTCCAGCGAGAACGAGACGCCGCGGACGACCTCCTCGCCGGTGTGGCGGTGCGCGATCCGCACGTCCTCGAGGCTCAGGATCGTCTCACCCATCGCTCCTCCTTCCCGCGAGCGCGAGGCTCGCGTCTCTGGTCCCTCGCCGGGAGCGGGCGCGCCGGTCGGCCAGCAGCGCCCGACCCTCCTCCCCCGCGACGTCGCGGATGACGTCGGCGAGCAGGTTGAAGGCCCACACGGTCAGCATGATCAGGACGGTCGTGAACAGCGGGGAGTACGGTCGCTGCGCGAGGTAGCCGAGGTCGGAGGCGAGGACGCCTCCCCACGTCGGGCTCGGGGGTTCGACGCCGATCCCGAGGAACGTCAGGCTCGAGACGATCACGAAGCCGACGCCGAGCGTGTTCGCGGTCGCCACGGCGATCGGCGACAGCACCTTCGAGAGCACGTGGTGGCGCACGACCCATCCCGTTCCCGCACCGGACAGGATCGCCGCCTCCACGTACTGCGAGCGGGCCACGCGCAGGGTCGCCGCGCGTGAGACGCGGAAGAACAGCGGGGAGACCATGACGCCGACGACGAGCATCGCCTGGACGATCCCGTTGCCGAGGAGCGCCGTCACCGCCACGGCGAAGACGAGGAACGGCAGCGCGATGAGCGTGTCGACCCATCGCAGCGAGAGCCACTCGAACGCCCGCCCGAGGTACACCGACAGGATCCCGGGCAGCGCGCCGGCCACGAGGGCCACGAGGGCGACGAGGGCGGCGCCGAAGATGCTCACGGTCGACCCGGAGAGGATCCGGCTGAGCACGTCGCGGCCGAGGTAGTCGGTGCCGAGCCAGTGGGCGGCGGTGGGGTGGGCGAGGATGTCGTCCGTCCCCGCGATCGGGTCGTACGGCGCCAGCGCCGGCCCCGCGACCGCGAGGACGAGGACGAAGGCGAGGAACCCGCAGGCGAAGCGTCCGGCGGGAAGGCTCAGGATGCGTCGGATCACGTCACACTCCCCTCGCCGCCGCCGGGTTCAGGCGCGACAGCAGCAGGTTGACGACGAGGTTGAAGACGACCACGAGGAGGATCGCGACGACGAGGACGCCCTGCACGGCCGGGACGTCGCCGCGCCTGGCCGACTCCGCGGCGAACACGCCGAAGCCCGCGAGCCCGAAGATCGCCTCCGTGACGATCGCGCCGCCGAGGAGCGCGGGGAACTTCATCCCGAGCACCGTGAGCGCCGGACCGCTGCCATTGCGCAGGACATGCGCCCAGAAGATCCGGCGGGAGCTGAAGCCGCGCACGAGCGCCCCCGTGACGTAGTTCTCGCGGTGGGCCTGGATGAGCCCCACCCTCAGCTGCCTGGCGAGATCGGCGACGGTCTCGAGGCTCAGCGCCACGGCGGGCAGCCACAGGTGCAGCAGCCACAGGCCGACGCCTCCCCGCTCGATGGGGACGTACCCCGCCGAGGGGAACCACCCGAGCAGCACGGCGAAGATCGCCACCAGCGCGATGCCGACGACGAAGGGCGGCATCACGGAGATGACCGTCGTGAACCCGGTGATCGCGCGGTCGAGGATGCTCGTCGGCTTGAGGGCGGCGAGCGCGCCGAGCCCGAAGCCCCCGACGACGCCGATGACGAGCGCGAGGCCGGCGACGGAGAGGCTGATGGCCGCGCGCGAGGCGAGCAGCTCCGAGATCCCGGCGCCGTTGTACCAGCTCGCGCCGAGGTCGCCGCGCAGCACGCCGCCGAGCCAGTCGAGGTACTGGACGAGGAAGGGGCGATCCAGCCCCCACTGCTCCTCGAGCTGCGCGATCGCCTCCGGCGTGGCCGATTCGCCGAGCTGCAGGTGGGCGGGGCTCAGCCCGCTCAGCCCTTGCAGCGCGAACGTGAGGAACGTCGCGAAGAGGAACACGGTCGCGAACACCACCACCGTGTGCACGACGACGCGCGAGACGCCCGACAGCCGCGAGGGGCGGCGGGCGGGTGCCTCGGCGTCGGCGAGCGCGATGTCAGCCATCGACCGTGACCCCGGTGAGGGAGATCTGGCCGGGGATCTGCGCGAGGTCGGAGACCTTCGGCGAGGTCACCACGAGGGTCGGCACCTCGTGCGTGAAGATCAGCGCCTCGCTCTGGAGCCCGGCGCGCGTCGCGGCGCGCAGGTTCTCCTCGTAATCCGGATCGTCGAGCGGGGTCTCCCTCGCGAGCTCGACGGCCTCCGCGAACCCCTCGGGGACGTACGGGCTCGACAGGTTGAGGGGGCCGTCGGGTCCGAAGTGCGCCGTGAGGGTCTGCACGGGCGACTCGCGCCCGGTCGTGCTGTACGTCGAGATCGCCAGGTCCTTGGCGAAGAACGGCGTCGCCCAGTCCGGCGCGATCGAGATCTTCGCCGTGATGCCGATCGCCTTCAGCTGGGACTGCACGATCTCGTTGACCACGCTGTCCTCGCGCACGACGAGGTCGACGGTGATGTCGCCCGGCTCGTACCCGGCGTCCGCGAGGATCTTCTTCGCCCGGTCGGGGTCGTACGGCCACAGGTCGGCCGATTCCGGGTCGTAGGCGATGTTCCCCTCGGGGAACGGCTGGGTCGTGGCCTCGCCGAGCCCGAAGGTCGCCTTGTCGACGAACTCCTGGCGGTCGATCGCATGGCGGACGGCCTCGACGACGGCCGGGTCGTCGAACGGGGCCTTGTTGACGTTGAGGCTGATGTTCGCGGCGGACGCGACCGGGTGCTTCGCGACGTCGAGCCCCGCCTGCTCCGCGGCGTCGTACTGCGCGGGGTCGAGCCCGTAGGCGATGTCGTACACGCCCGTCTCGAGCGCCGAGACGAGGCTCGACGCATCGGGCGCCGCCTCCAGCTCGACCCGATCGATGTGGATGTTCTCCGCGTCCCAGTAGTCGGGGTTCTTCTCGAACGTGATGTGCGACTCCGGCACGTAGTCGGCGACCGTGAACGGTCCGGCGCCGACCGGCCACTGGTCGAGCTTCTCCGGGTCCTCCGCTGCGGTCGGGCTCGTGATCTGCGCCGTGCGCTTGCCGAGGAGGAGGGGGATCTGGTGGTCGACCTGCGAGAGGTGGACGGTCACGTCGGTCTCGCTGTCGGCCGTCACCTCGTCGATCGAGGTGAGGTCGCCGAACAGCGCGGAGTTCTCCTGCGTCTTGGCGCGTTCGATGTACGCCTTGACGGCCTCCGCGTCGAGCGGGGTGTCGTCCTGGAACACGAGTCCCTCGCGCAGGTGGAAGGTCACCGCGGTGCCGTCGTCGTTGTAATCCCAGCTCTCGGCGAGGCCGGGCGCGGCGTCGCCGTTCTCGTCGATCTCGGTGAGGGAGGCGTAGGCGAGCGCGGTGAGGTTGAAGTCGAAGCCGCTTCCCTGCACGACGGGATCCCAGTGCGCCGGCAGCTTCGCGGCCCAGCGCAGCACGGACTCGCCCTCTCCGCCGGAGCCGGAGGCGGATCCGGCGCAGCCGGTGAGGAGGAGGGCGGAGGCGGCGAGCGCAGCGACGACCGCGTGGCGCAGTCGCGTCAGGGGGCGGGGCATGGGCTCTTCCTTTCGGGAGTTCAGTCGTTCGAGACGGCGCCGACGAGCGGGCGGGGCTCCGCGCCGTCGCGGCGGGCGCGGGTCCAGCGGTTCTCGGGGATCGGGAGACCGAGGTTGCCCCTGAGGGTGTCGGAGGAGTACTCGGCGCGGGCCACCCCCCGCTCCCGCAGGATCGGGAGCACCTCGTCGACGAACCGGCGGAGCTGGCCGGGGTGGCCGCCGTGCAGGTTGATGCCGTCGAACGCGCCGGCCTCGAACCAGCGCTGCAGCTCGTCGGCGACCGTCTCCGCCGATCCGGTGAAGGGGGACGGGTGCGGCCCCGAGATCGCCTCGACCGTCTCGCGCAGGCTCCAACCGTTCTCCTTCGCCCGCTCCACGATCTGCGCCGAGCGCGTGTAGAAGCTGCGCTCGGCGTGTTTCAGCGCCTCGGCGGGGAACGGGTCGTCGAGGTCGTACTGGCGGAAGTCGTGCCAGCCGAATCCACGGCCGAACTCCCCCAGGGCCCGCTCGAAGTCGTTGTCGGCGCGGCCCTGCTCGCGCTCGAGCTCGCGCGCGTCGGCGTCGGTGTCGCCGACGGTGATCGAGATGCCGGGCACGATGAGCACCTCCTCGGGCGCGCGGCCGTACGCGGCGGCCCTGCGGTGGATGTCGGCGCGGAAGGCGACGCCCGCCTCGACGCTCGCCGTGTGCGTGAAGATCGCGTCGGCCGTGCGGGCCCCGAGCTCGCGTCCCTGCTCGGAGTCGCCGGCCTGGAAGATCACGGGGTGGCCCTGCGCCGAGCGCTCGATGTTCAGCGGCCCGGCGACCCGGAAGTGCTCCCCGCGGTGATCGAGTCCGTGCAGCCGGGAGCGGTCGAGGAACAGACGCGTGCGGCGGTCACGGGGGAAGGCATCGTCCTCGTACGAGTCCCACAGGGCCCTGACCACCTCGACGTGCTCGAGAGCGCGCCCGTAGCGGGTGTCGTAGTCGTAGTGCTCCTCGAGGCCGAAGTTGCCCGCCGTGCCGGAGTCGCCGCTCGTGACGACGTTCCATCCGGCCCGTCCGCGGCTGATGAGATCGAGCGAGGCGAAGCGCCTGGCGACGTGGAACGGCTCGTCGAACGACGTGCTGAGCGTGCCGATCAGACCGATCCGCTCCGTGGCGACGGCGAGAGCCGACAGGAGCGTGAGGGGCTCGAGGCGGTTGAGGTAGTGGGGCGGCGAGTCTGGCGTGATGAACTGGCTGTCGACGATGAAGACGAAGTCGAACAGCGCCTCCTCGGCCAGCCGGGCGGCGGCGATGTAGTGATCGACGTCGACGCTCGCGTCGCCGGGGATCTCCGGATCGAGCCACTGGAAGTGCTTGCCAGGGCCGCCTGTCGGGGTCGGGGCGATGCCCAGGATGAGGTGCCGCTCGGCCATCTCTCGTTCCTTCCGCTCGAGAACTCGCTGGAGCGATTCTCACCGAGAGCAGAACAAACCCGAGAGCAGATTTCGTTATGTTTCCGACCACCCCGACACATATCTCGCATCACGGCTCGGGCGCCGCCCGCGGGGCCCTCCTCTCCCCGCACCCCGAACGACCCGCTCCGGTGCGAGAAAGTGCTCTAAGTCGGCCGTTCTGGAGCACTTTCTCGCACCGGTAGGGGTCGTCGACGGTGGTCGGGCGCCGACGAGGTCAGTCGAAGAACTCGCGGGCGCCGGATCGCGCGGAGTCGAAGACGTGGTCGGCGAGCTCGGCGACGAGCTCGGGATCGTCGGGGAGCTGCGTGACCGAGATGCGCAGCAGGGCGCGATCCTCCTGGCCGACGAACGAGCGGCTGCCGGCGCCGACGACGATGCCGAGGCGCGCGAGGGCCAGCAGTGCCGCGGTCTCGTCCGGCACCTCGACCCACACGACGATGCTGTTCTCCCCCGCCGACGCCGTGAGCCCCCGGGCGGTCAGAGCGGCGACGAGCGCCTCGCGCCGGGCGCCGTAGCGCTCCCTCGCGATCTCGACGGCCGCGGCCGCCTCCTGGCTGCGCACGAGGTGCGCCAGGGCGTTCTGGAGGATCCGGCTGTTCGATCCGACGCCGTGGCTTCGCAGACGCATCGCCCGCTCCACGAGGACCTTCGCTCCGCCGAGGACCGACGTGCGCACGTCGATCCCGTACGCCTTGCAGAAGCTGCGGATGCGCAGGACCGATCCGGGGAGGGCCTCGCCCATCGATGGGGTCGGTGCAGCCTCCAGCGGGCCGATCGCGTCGTCCTCGATGACCCAGGGAGAGCTCGGATGCGCCGCGACGACGTCCGCGAGCTCGGCGGTGCGCTCCGCGGTCACGACGTGGCGGACGGCGAACGGGGCTCCCGACTGGAAGACGAAGACCTCGGCGCCCGCGTCGAGTGCGGCGCGCAGGGCGTCGGGGCGGGGACCGGACGCGTCGGAGGAGACGCCGATCGCCTCGACGCCCAGGTCGCGGAGCGTGTCGAGCACGCCGGGCCCGAGCGGCTCGTCGACGGCGACGCGCGTGCCGGGAGGCGCGGCGGCCTCGATCGCGAGGAGGAGAGCCTCGGTGCCCCCGCCCGCCGTCATCCAGGCCTCCGGCGCGAAGGGCCAGCCCGGCGCGACCGCGTCGCGGAGCCGGTCGGTCATGACCTCGCGCCCGAGGACGTTCAGGGTCTCGGCGTCGAGGCTCGACAGCAGGGCGTCGCCGAGCGGCGGGTGCAGACGCGGATCCGTCGCGATCTGCCCGAGGTCGATCGTGTCCCACCCGGCGAAGTCGCTCCCGGCCGGCGGCAGCACGACCGTCCCGCCGCGGCGCTGGGTGTGGATGAGGCGCTGCTCGCGCAGCGTGCTCCACGCCGCGAGCACCGTCCCGACGCTGATCCCGGCCTCGCGCGCGAGGGAGCGCACGGTCGGCAGCTGCGTTCCCGGTGTCAGCTCGCCGGAGCGGATCAGCAGCGCGACGGCGGAGCCGAGCTCATCCGATCCGCGGCCGGAGACGTGCCCGAGCAGCCACTCCGACGAGACCGTCTCGCGCTGCGGCGTCGACAGCGTCATCACCACCGCCTTCTCCCGGAACGCTGGGCGCCTCTGACCGGGCACCTCGATCCACGATACCCGGCTCGGCCCTGCCGGCCAGCGGCGGTCAGGCCCGCGCGAGCGCGCCGTCGCGCAGAATCGGCTCGGCGCCCGGCACGCGCAGCCGCTCGAGGAAGAGCACGATCGCGGCGGCGACGGACCGATGGCTCACGTCGTTGAGGATGTCGTGGCGCCCTCCGGCGACGAGCAGCACCTCGGCGTCGGAGAGCGCGGAGAGCCGCTCGAGCGCCGCGCCGGCCGGACTCACCCTGTCCGCATCGCCGTGGATCGCCAGCACGGGGGCGGCGACGCGGGAGAGCTCGGCCTCGCCGGGTCCCTCAACCGGTTCGGCGAGCTCGCCCGTCCGCACCGCTCCCGGCACGGCGAGCACGCCCCGGTGCACGGGGCAGGCCGTGCGCGCGTCGATCTCGTCGTCGGGCTCCGGCACGCCGGCGTCGTCGGCCGGGAGCCCGGCCAGCACGAGGGCCGTCGCACCGTGGGGCGCCGCGCGGACCGCAGCGGCCGCACCGGCGTCCGAGCCGATCACGACGACGGGGAGCCCGCGGTCCGCCCCGGCCAGCGCCTCGCGGATCCCGGCGTCGATCTCGGCGTCCGTACGGGGGCGGGACCCCTCGCCGAGCGGCGTGACGAGGGCCACGCGGTAGCCGTCGAACGCGATCCTGCGAGCGAACCTCGCGTACACCGCGTCGGACTCGCCGCGCCCTCCGGCGACGATGACGCTGCCGCGCACGGCGGCCTCCGGGTCGATCCAGCTCGGCATGCTCGTGGCTCCTTCGTGTCGTGGAGAACATGCTCGCAACAAAAGCGCGCATCTCTCGAAATGTTACAAAACAAATGGCGGCCCGGCCGACCTCCGTGCGAGCATTGCGTCGTTCTCAGAGAGGAAACCGTGACAGACGACACGACGCGATCGGGCTTCGCCACCGATCAGATCCGCGCGGGCTACGACCCGGCGACGCCGCAGAACTCCGCCGTGCCGCCCATCCACCAGACGGTGGGGTACGAGTTCTCGAGCTTCGCGGCGGCGAGGGAGATCTTCGCGCTGCGCCGCTCCGGCAACCTCTACAGCCGCACGGGCAACCCGACCCAGCTCGTCTTCGAGGAGCGGATGGCGCGCCTCGACGGCGGCGTCGCGGCGCTCGCGACCGCGTCGGGCCAGTCGGCCGTCGCGGTGGCGCTGCTCGCGCTCGCCCGCTCCGGCGAGCACATCGTCGCGGCCCGGCAGCTGTACGGCGGCACGGTCGACCTGCTGACCGACCTGTTCGCCGACCTCGGCATCGAGACGACGCTCGTCGACCAGGACGACCTCGAGGCGTGGCGCGGCGCCGTCCGGCCGGAGACGCGGGCGTTCTTCGCCGAGTCGATCGGCAACCCGGTCGCCTCGGTCCTCCCCGTCCGGGAGATCGCCGACATCGCCCACAAGGCCGGGGTCCCGCTCATCGTCGACAACACGATCGCGACGCCCTATCTGCAGCGCCCGAAGGAGTTCGGCGCCGACATCACCGTGTACTCGGCGACGAAGTTCCTCGGAGGGCACGGCACGTCGCTCGGCGGCGTGATCGTCGACCTCGGCACGTTCGACTTCGGGGCGGAGCCCGAGCGGTGGCCGCAGTTCACGAAGCCCTACCCGCGGGTCGGAGACGTCGTGCTGTGGGAGCGGTTCGGGCGCGAGCGCAGCGCGCTCCTCGTCTACGCGAAGACGAAGATCGTCCACGACCTCGGCCCCTCGCTGTCGCCGTACAACGCCTCGCAGCTGCTCATCGGGCTCGAGACGCTCGATCTGCGCCTGCAGCGCCAGAACGACTCCGCGCTGCGGATCGCGCGGCACCTCGACGCGCATCCGGCCGTCGCGCGCGTGCACCATCCCGGGCTCGAGACGAGCCCGTGGCACGACGCTGCGCGGCGCTATCTCCCCCGCGGAGCCGGATCGGTGTTCTCGTTCGACCTCGCCACGGGCGACCGGCACGTGGAGGCGTTCATCGACTCGCTCGGGCTGTTCTCCCTCGTCGCGAACATCGGCGACGCGCGCAGCCTCGTGGTGCACCCGGCAACGACGACGCACAGCCACTTCGACGACGCGCGTCTCGCCGAGGCCGGGTTCGGCCGCGGCACCGTACGGCTCTCGATCGGCCTCGAGGATCCGGCCGACCTCATCCGCGACCTCGACCGGTCGCTCGAGCACATCCAGGAGGAGTGAATGCATCTCGGATACTGGACCCCCGTCTACGGCGGGTTCCTGCGCAACGTCGGCGATGAGGGGATGGCCGCGACCTGGGAGTACGTGCGCGAGCTGTCGGTCACGGCCGATCGCCTCGGCTACCACACGACCCTCGTCCCCGAGCTCTACCTCAACGACCGCAAGGGGATCGAGGCGCCGAGCCTGGAGGCGTGGTCCGTCTCGACCGCGATCCTCGCGGTGACCGAGCGGCTGCGCGTGCTCACGGCCGTCCGCCCAGGGTTCCACCTCCCGGCCGTCACCGCGAAGGAGTCGGCCACGATCGCCGACATCGGGTGGACGAGCGGGGCGGGCGACGAGCGGTTCGCCCTCAACGTCGTCGCGGCGTGGTGGGAGGAGGAGGCCCGCCAGTACGGCGGCCGGTTCACGACGCACGACACCCGGTACGAGCAGGCGAGGGAGTTCGTCGAGGTCCTGCGCGGGCTGTGGTCGGAGACGCCGTTCGACTACCGGGGCGAGTTCTACACCGCCGAGAGCGCGATCCTCTCCCCCAAGCCGCGCCGGGCCCCTCCGATCTTCGCCGGCGGCGAGAGCGAGCACGGCCGCGAGTCGATCGCCGGGTTCGCCGACTCGTACGCGCTGCACGGCGGGACCGTCGAGGAGATCCGCGAGAAGGTCGTCGACATGAACGCCAGGCGGGAACGGCTCGTGGGGCGTCCGATCGACGAGTTCGCGATGTCGGCGTACGTGATCGTGCGCGACACGGAGGCCGAGGCCCAGCGGGAGCTCGAGCGGATCACGACGGTCGACCCCGCCTCTCCCGGGTACGCCTCGTTCGAGGAGTTCCTGCGCCACTCGCAGCTCGACGTCGAGGTCTCGCGCCGGGGGTACTCGGTGGGAACGCGCGGGCTGCGCCCGAATCTCGTCGGCACGCCGGAGCAGGTCGCCGAGCGGATCCGAGCGTACGAGGAGGCGGGCGTGACGCTGCTGCTCATCCAGTCGTCGCCCGCACAGGAGGAGCTGACCCGGATCGCCGAGCAGGTCTTCCCGCTCGTCGGGGCGGGGCGAGAGGAGACGCGCACTCTCGCGGCATCGGGAGTCGCGACAACAGGAGGAGCATCATGACCCAGCACCAGGCCGTCCGCGCCACCGCCGTCGACGCCGATCGACAGGCGCCCCCGCCCCGCGACCTCGCGCCGTTCGCCGCAGACGACTTCAAGGCGGCGTTCCGCCATCACCCCGGCGGCGTCGCGGTGATCACGGCGACGGGGCCCGGAGGGCACGTCGCCCTCACGGCGACCTCCGTGTCGTCGGTGAGCGCCGAGCCGCCGCTGCTCGTGTTCTCGGTCTCCGCGCAGTCGTCGGCCGCTCCCACGATCCGCTCGGCCGACCACGTCGTCGTGCACCTGCTCGGCGCCGACGAGCTGGAGCTCGCGCGGCTCGGCGCGACGAGCGGGATCGACCGCTTCGCCGACACGAGCCTGTGGACGACGATCGTCACGGGCGAGCCCGTCTTCCATGGGACCCGCTGGCTGCGCTCGCGCGTGATCGACCGCCTCGACAGCGGCACGGCGACGATCGTCGTGGCCCAGGCGGTGCAGTCGAACATCTCGGCCGATGAGCCCCGCGGCGAGGACGACGGACTCGTCTACGTCGACCGCACCTGGCACCGCCTCGGCTCCGCGTCCCGACTCGACGCCTGAGGCGGAGGAGGGGGCCGCGGGTCTGCGGCTGATGAACGACCCACGTTCCGGCGAGCCGAGCGGACGGTCGCGGCTTGACCTCGCGACCCTGGCCGTGCGATGGTGAATCGAGATTTTTCATGGAATCGTTTCCATAGGGAGGGGACCTCGTGACGACGATCAAGGATGTCGCGGCTCGGGCCGGCGTCGGCCTCGGAACCGCGTCCCGGGTGCTCACCGGCAGCAGTCAGACGTCGGCGGAGTCCCGCGAGCGCGTTCTCACCGCTGCCGCCGAACTCGGCTACATCGCGAACGCCCCCGCCCGGTCCCTCCGCCGTTCGCGGACCGACGTCCTCGGCCTGATCGTCTCCGACATCCGCAACCCGTTCTTCGCCGAGCTCGCGCACAGTGCCGAGCAGCAGGCGCGGCATCGCGGCTACACGGTCCTCTTCGCGAACGCCAACGAGGACGATGCGCAGGTCGACGGGTACCTGAGGACCTTCGCCTCGCAGCGCGTCGACGGCCTCCTCTTCTCGCCGCACGGAAACGTTTCCGAGGCCCTGCGCACGGTCCTCACGTCGAAGACCCCGCTGGTCCTGCTCAACCGCACATTGGACGGGGTCGACGCGCCGATGATCGGCACCGACAACGCCGGCGGCGTGGCACAGGCCCTGACCTGGATGCAGGCGCACGGCCACCGCGACGTCGCGTTCGTGAACGGTCCGACCTGGCTTTCCACCGGTGCCGAGCGCCTCGCCGCGTACCGCGCGCTCCGCGCCGAGCACGGCGTCACGGAGGACGATCGCTTCGTCGGGGAAGGCGACTTCCTGGCCGACGGCGCGGAACGGGCGATGCTCGAGATCCTCGACCGCGGAGTCCGGCCCACTGCGGTCTTCGGCGCCAACGGGCTCACGACGATGGGCGCGATGCGGGCGCTGCGCAGCCGCCTCGGGGAGGAGGCTCGCGACGTCGCCCTCATCTCCTTCGACGACCTCGAGTGGTTCGACTACGTCTCTCCCCCGATCAGCGCGGTGACGCAGGACCCTGGCGCGATCGGACGGCGCGGCGTCGACGCCCTCGTCGACCTGATCGAGACGGGAGCAGCGGATTCCGCGCGCATCCCGACGACGCTCGTCGATCGCGCTCCTCTCCCCTCGAAATGAGTGGGCAGCGCCCCTCGGAAAGGACAGCACTGTGAGAATCGCCCTCGGGGCAGACCACGCCGGTTTCCCCCTCAAGGACGCCGTCCGCTCGGCGATCGAGTCCCTCGGACACGAGGTGCTCGATCGTGGGACGGACAGCGCCGGGCCGGTGGACTTCCCCGACATCGTGAGCGCGACCTGCGCTCCGGTGGCCGAGGGGATCGCGCAGCGCGCCATCGTGGTGTGCGGCTCCGGCCAGGGCGCCGTCATGGCGGCCAACAAGCTCCCCGGCATCCGCTGCGGCCTGACCCACGAGCCCTTCTCCGCGCATCAGTGCGTCGAGCACGATGACGCCAATGCGATCGCGATCGGCGCCTGGCTCGTTCCGCACGCTCTCGTCCCCGACATCGTGCGCGAGTTCCTCGGCGCCCGATTCGACGACGACGACGACACTCGGCGCCGCGTGAGCAAGCTCGACGCGCTCGACCACCTCCTTCCCTGACCCGCACATCATCGTCGCCGACGCGCTGTGGCGCCGGCAGAGAGAAGCTCTCATGTCCGAAAAGATCGTGCTCAAGCACCCGTCCGACGTCCAGCGTCTCTTGAACGACGGGGTGATCTCCGGGGGAAACTCCCGCTTCATCGTCCTCATCGCGCTCGCGGGCATCTTCATGGACGCCTTCGACTTCACCTCGATCGCCTTCGGCCTGACCTACGTCCAGGAGGAGTTCCACTTCTCACCGCTGCAGCTGGGCCTGGCCGCCGGGATCATCCTGGTGGGCGCGCTCGTCGGCTCCCTGTCGGGCGGCCTGCTGATGGACCGGATCGGCCGAGAGAAGGTGTTCACAGCCGATCTCGTCCTCCTGATCATCGCGACGCTCCTGTGCGCGCTCGCACCGGATCCGTGGACGTTCATCATCGCGCGCTTCGTGATGGGGTTCGCCGTCGGCGTGGACTATCCGGTCGCCCTGAGCTTCGTCGCCGAGTACTCGTCGCGCAAGCGCAAGGGCGCAGCGCTCAACATGTACGCGCCGACCTGGTACGTCGCTGTGGCGAGCACGTGGCTGCTGCTCCTGATCGGCTACGCGATCTACGGCGCCATCGGCGCGGACATCGCCTCGCTGTGGCGCTGGGTCGTCGGCTTCGGGGTCGTTCCGGCGGCGCTCGTGCTGATCCTTCGCCGGAAGTACCTCACGGAGTCGGTCAGCTGGCTGGCCCAGAACGCCGATCTCCATCGGGTGGCCACCGTCATCAAGAAGGCGTACGGCATCGAGGTCGAGGTCGCGCCCGACGCCGTCCTGCGCATGGACGAAGCCGACAAGGTCCCCACGCGCAGCGCGTTCGGCGTTCTCTGGAACAAGCGCTACCGCCTGCGCACCGTGCTCGCACTCATCATCAACTTCTGCCAGGGCATGGAGTACTACGCGGTCGGCTTCTCGATCGGCCTGGTCGTGCAGCAGGTGCTCGGCGAGTCGGTGCTCACCGGCATCACCGGGCCCCTCATCTACAACGCGATCTTCGGCGTCGCCGGCGGATTCGTCGCCGTCACACTCGCGAGCCGGATCGGCGTGCGCAAGCTCGCCATCGTGGGCTTCGTCATCACCACCGCGTCGATGGTCCTCGTCAGCCTGCTCGGGCGCGACCTGTTCCCCGGGTCGATCTGGGCAGCGGCCGTGTGCCTCGGCGTGTTCATCTTCGGACACGCGGCCGGGCCGGGCACACAGGGCGTCGTCATCGCCACGATGTCGTACCCGACGTCGATTCGCGGGGCGGGAGTCGGGTTCATCCAGGTCGGGAACCGCATCGGAGGCGCGATCGGCCTCGTCTTCTGGCCCGTCCTCACCGCGGCACTCGGGCTCAATGCCCTGCTCGTCCTGGCGGTGATCCCCTTCCTCGGACTCCTCTCGCTTCTTCTGATCCGCTGGGACCCGGCTCAGCACGACGTCGACGCAGAGGACTTCGAGGCTCGCGAAGCCGCGACGATCCGCTGACTCCGAAAGGACCACGACATGGCACAGCTCAGGATCGCATTCCTCGGTCTCGGGGTCATGGGAGCCCCCATGGCGTCGACCCTCCAACGCGCAGGCAGGGACGTGGTCGCGTACGACCTCTTCGAGGACGCCAGACAGCGAGGACGGGACGCCGGGCTCACGGTGACCGATGACGTCGCGTCGCTGCTCGCCGGCGCGGATGTCGTCATCACGATGCTTCCCAACACCCCGCACGTCGAGGAGGCGGTGCTGGGCGAGTTCGGGACGCTCGCTCACTGCCGACGGGGCACCATCCACATCGACATGAGCAGCATCTCGCCGACACGGACGCGGGAGCTCGCCCGACTCTGCCGGGAGGCGGGGATCGGATACGTCGATGCGCCCGTGAGCGGAGGCGTGAAGGGCGCGCGCAGCGGCACGCTGTCGATCATGGCCGGCGGCGAGGAGCGCGACGTCGCCGCCGTGCACGACGTGTTCGAGCCGATGGCCGGCAGCATCACGCACATGGGCGACGTCGGCACGGGGCAGGCGACGAAGGTCTGCAATCAGGTGGCGGTCGCGATCAACATCCAGGCCGTCTGCGAGGCATTCGCCCTCGGCTCGGCGCTGGGTGTCGACCTGAATCGCCTCCGCGAGGCGCTCCTCGGCGGCGCCTCGGCGAGCTGGATGCTCGAGAACCTCGGGCCGCAGATGCTCGCGGGAGACGACAGCGCCGGCTTCCGGATCGCGTTGCAGGTGAAGGACCTCAAGCTGGGGCTCGAGGCCGCCCAGAGCGAGAACGTCGCCCTGCCAGGGGCCGCGAGCGCACTGAACCTCTATCTCGAGGCGATGGCGCACGGCGAGGAGGGCAACGGCAACCAGTCGCTGTATCGCGTGTACGAGCGCCTCTCCGGTGCCCGGATCGCCCAGGCGGCGGATACGGTCGGCGCGGCGGACATCTGAGCCTGAACGAGCCAGGTCCGGCGCCCGGCCACGCGCTCCGTCGAGCGGCCCGTCGACCGTCCCCGACGCTCAGCGGGCCGCTCGCCGAACCGTGGACGCCGTGAGGTGGCTGCGCATCGCGGCGGTCGCTGCCAGGGGGTCGGCGAGCCGGATCGCGGCGGCGACCGCCCGGTGCTCCGCGAGCACCGCCGCCGCATCCCCCGCATCGCGCTGCTCCTGCGAGATCCGCGCCTTCGGCAGGATGATGGCGCGAGCTCCCATGCGTTCGAGCGCCGCGAGCAGGTACCGGTTGCCCGACGCCGCGGCGATCGCCCGATGGAACGCGAAGTCCGCCTCGACCGTCTCGGACGGGAGCGATGCGGTCTCGAGACGCCGCAGCGCCGCGTCGAGCTCGGCGGCCAGCCCCGGGCCGCCGAGCGTCGCGGCGAGCGCCGCCGCCTCGCACTCGACGGCGATGCGGAACCCGTGCAGCTCGGCGCGCTCGGATTCGTCACGTGCCGACAGCCACTCACCGCCCGCGGCGGGGCTCGGCGGGGTCAGTGCGTAGCTCCCCGATCCGACACGCGTCCGAATCAGCCCTCGCGACTGAAGACGATGGAGCGCCTCCCGCACGACGGATCGGCTCGCCCCGAACTCCTCGACGAGCCGCCCTTCGCTCGGCAGTCGCTCACCGGCGGTGATCGTGCCGTCCTCGATGCGCTCGGCGAGCACCATGGCGATCTCCTCGGCGCGCGACCTGCTCATACGGCCATCCTCTCACCGGCCGACGGGGCGCATGCCTCTCTCCTGGCGCGCGTCAGATCGGCCGAGAGAGGAGAACCGGCTCGCCCAGCAGACCGGATCTCAGGCCCGCTGCTCCGCTGCCGGCGTCCTGCACTCGGTGACGGGCACCGTGCGAGCCAGCCACGTCCGCCCCCGATCCGTCGACCGCCCTGGCGGCCGTGGCTCTCGTCCCCACGCTCGCCACCTCGATGCGCAGGACGTGACTGCCCTCACCCGCCTCGCCCACATCGATCCGGAACGGGGATCGCCACAGCTCGCCCCTGCGTTCGCCGTCGATGCTCACGCGCGCCGCGGCGCTCACCGGAGACACGACCGGGACCTCGAACGAGGATCCTCGCAGGCCGGCAGCGGCGCGCATCACGTCACGCGGCTGACCGGCCCCGAGGTCGAGGACGAGCCCGCACTCTCGATCGAGGTCGAACGCGGCCTCGTAGACGATCCACTCGGTGTCGCGCGACACGGCAGGGTCGTCCTCCCACACATGCGGGAGCGCGATGCTGCGCGGTCCGTCGTCGTCGATGACGGACCAACCGGTCAGAGGCGCGGACGACGCGCCTGTGGGACTGTCCTCGATGACCAGCGGGGGAGCATCGTCCCCTGGCGGTGAGCCGACGACGATCACGGCTTCATAGGGAGCGAGGCGCACCGTCGTCTCACGCTGAGCACCGGCGGACCGGACGGCCCCGCTCGCGACGTCCCAGACGGTCAGCACGTGGTCGGAACGACCGGAGCCGAGCCGAACCTCGGACTCGGGGCCGGTGTTCACGACGAGGGAGACGGAGTCATCGCCGACGCGGCGGCTGCTCACCGCGACATCGGCCGGACGGTCGGTGGTGAGCCACGGCGTCATCCCGGTGAGCGCCGCGTGGATCTCTCGGGTGCGCGCCGGTTCCGTCGCCTCCGTCAGTCGCACCGTCGGTGTCCCGAGACGTGCGAACTGACGCTCGGCAGCCCGGGTCGGACGGCATCCCGCCGGAACGAGGACGACCTCGTACCGGTCTGGTTCGGCGGCGGCGAGCAGATCGTCGTCCAGCACGTCGAGATCCAGCCCCCGTGTCCGGATCGCCGCGACGACGTCGTCGTCGATGAACCTCCGGGTCTGCCGCCACAGGTCGAGGGGGTGCTCACCCTCGGCCATCGCACGGAGCTCGCCGACCGGGAGGTAGACGCCCACCTGGGTGAGGCGACGCCCCAGCTGCATCGTCGCACTCGCTCGGTCGAGGGCGCCGAAGAGGGCCGGGGCGACGAACCACCACGGGTTGCGTGCGTCGATCGCGCCCGAGGCGTAGAAGACGGGCTGGCCCTCGCCGAGCGCGGCTCCGAGCGGCCACCCGTGACCGACGAGGAGATTGACGCCCGTCAGCAGGTGCTCGTACGCCTCACCCAGCAGGTCGAACGGACTCGCACGGAAGGACGGCGAGTGCACCCAGGTCCACGTCTCGGAAGACACGACGCCTCGGCCGCAGACATCGCCCGCCGAGACCGCCCAGGCGTTCTTGGTCCAGCGTTTCCAGCCCCATCCCTCCCCCTCGAAGAGGTCGACGCGTCGGTAGCTGCTCGCGATCATCGGGGGCTCGCCGTAGCACTGTGCGCGGAGGAGGATCCCGTTCTCGGCGCACCACGCGCGAAAGATGCCGAGGAAGTTCTCCTCGAACAGCTCGGTGAGAGTGGCCATGAGGTCGGTCCGCAGCTGAGCGCTTCCTGGCGCGTCGACCGCCAGCTGCCACAGGCGCGGGAGCGGATCGTAGCCGCGGCGCGCGGCGAACTCCTCCGGCAGCCTCGCGGTCCAGTCGGCGTCGAACACCTCGAAGCTGTCGCAGAACCCGGCGTGCACCCGGTCTGCACCGGCCGCGCTGAGCAGCGGTGCGGCGACGGCATCGAGGTGCGCACGGGCCGCATCGGCCGAGTAGTGATCGAGCACGAACCCTTCCGCCCCCGTCGGCGCCCGCTTCACGTTCTGCCCGGTGAGGCGCGAGATCGCGATGAGTAGGACACGCGGGCCACGCCCGTGAGACCGCACCAGCGCACCGGGGACCGCATCCACCGGCTCCCACGAGCGCGGGGGCTCCTGAAGCGATCCCGCTCCGAGGTATGCGCCGACGACGACGTCTCCCGGGCGCAGCGGGCCGACATCCCACCGCGTCACGTCCGGTGCCAGCTCGATCCGCTCCCAGTGCAGCCGTCGCGCGGCCGTGCCCTCGTCGACGTGCCGACCGCCGAAGGGCCAGCCGGTCCCGAGCGTGAGGTCGAACCGCATTCCGCGTTCCTGCGCGCCGCGAGCAGCGCGGCCCACAAGAGCCAGAGCCTCGGGCGACGACACGTCCACGCTCTCCCCACTCACCGGGTAGACCATGACGAGCTCGACTCCCCCGATCCCGGCATCGCGCATCGCGTCGAGGTCGGCGTCGATCGCCGCCGCGCTCATGTGGGACGAGAACCACCACCAGCGCATGAGGGGTGCGGCCGCCGGGCTCCTTCCGGTCAGCGCACGCGTGACAGCCTCAGCGGTGGTCACCGTGCCGTGCGCCCTTCGGCTGCCGAGATCGATTCGGCCGCCTCCGCATCCTCCTGCTCGACGACCGTCGTCCGCTGGCGAGCGAAGACGATGAACGCGATCGTCACGGCGATCAGACACGCGCCCACCAGCAGAGCGAACAGGGCGCGCGGTCCATTGGCGAGGACGATGGGCGTCACGAGCGCGAGCCCTGCGGAACCGAAGCGGGCGATCGCGATGACCGCCCCCTGAGCGGACGAGCGCAGCAGGGTCGGGAAGGACTCCTGCGACCAGATCTTCATCATTCCCTCACCGGCGAAGACGGTTCCGACGAGCCAGAGGAACATCATGACGTTCAGCGCCCACTCGTGCTGCGGGCCGGCGACGAGCGGCACGGCCATCGCCACGATCGTGCAGATGGCGCCTGCGACGAACCAGGCCATCCGCCACTTCGTCGCAACGACCTTCATGAAGACCAGGACGAGCAGCGCTCCGAGGAACATGGTGATCAGCTTGACCAGCGAGAACACCTGGACGCTCGAACCCGCGACCTCGGTGTACATGTACGCACCGTACTGTCCCACGGTGTTCGACCCGAGGTTCATGAGCGTGTAGAAGACCGCGAGCGCGACGAAGTACGTCAGGTACGGCGGCCGCAGAAGCATCTTGAGGGTGCTCCAGCCGAGGGCCGCGTCGGAGCCGCTCGTCGCCTCAGCCTTCTCCGCGGCGCGGTCGGCCCGCCATCGCGCGGACTCGGGCACGGAGAGGCGACCGATCAGCGTGAGCACCGTGGCGAGCAGGATGTGGCCGAAGAGGAGCTGCGCTCCCAGCTGTCCCATGCTGCCGACCAGCGCGGCGAGCCCGAGCGAGATCATGCTGCCGATCTTCCACAGGAGGTGGCTGAATCCGATCAGACTGCTGCGGACGCCGGACCTCGCCATCTCCGTGATCGTGGCGAGCGACACCGGGAGGTCAGCGCCTGCTCCCAGCCCGACGAGGATCATCCCGGCGAGCAGGCCGGGGAAGACCTCGACGAACGTCAGCAGAACGGTCCCGACGGCGATCATCAGCATCGTCGACACGAACACCGCCTTGCGGCCGATCAGGTCGCCGAGTCGGCCACCGAAGAGCGCTCCGATCGCCACGGAGAACGTCAGCGCGGAGGAGAGCACGCCGATCATCTCCGGCGTGAGCCCGAGCTCATCCTTGAGGAGCACCAGCGCCGTGCCGCTCGATGTGAGCGCTGCGGCATCGATGTACGACGCCATCCCCGCGATCAGCGCAACCCACCACATCCGGCCGGTCGACATCGTTCCCTGAGTCATGTGCTGAAGACCTCTCTGTCTTGTCGTTTCATCGAGCGTTCGAGATGCGTCAGTGCGCGATCGTCACCGACTCCGTCGTCCACGCCCGCGCCTGTTCGGTGAAGGTCAGGCCGAGGCCGGGACGTTCGGGCACGAGCATCCGACCGTCGCGGGTCTCGAGGCTCTCCTCGAACAGGGGCGCGAGCCAGTCGAAGTGCTCCACCCACGGCTCCCTCGGATACGTGGCGGCGAGATGGACGTGGATCTCCATCGCGAAGTGAGGAGCGAGATCGAGCCCCGCCTGGTCGGCGAGGGCCGCCAAGCGGAGGAAGTTCGAGATCCCACCGATGCGCGGGGCGTCCGGCTGCACGATGTCGCAGGCGCGGGCCTCGATGAGGCGCTCGTGCTCCGCCACCGACGCGAGCATCTCTCCCGTCGCGATCGGCGTGTCGAGCGCCCTGGAGAGGTCCGCATGTCCGGTCGCATCGTAGGCGTCGAGCGGTTCCTCGATCCACGTGAGGTCGAACTCCTCGAGGCGGCGCCCCACGCGCAGCGCCGTCGCACGATCCCACTGCTGGTTCGCGTCGACCATGAGCGGCACATCGGATCCGAGATGCTCGCGGACGGCTCGGACGCGGCGGAGGTCCTCGGCGGCGTCCGGCAGCCCGACCTTGATCTTGATGCCGCCGATCCCGTCGGACAGCGAGGCAGAAGCCCGGTCACAGACCTCTTCGATGCCGGCGTTGAGGAAGCCGCCCGATGTGTTGTAGGTGCGCACCGAGTCGCGGTGGGCGCCGAGCAGCTTCGCGAGCGGGAGCCCGGCTCGCTTCGCCTTGAGATCGTAGAGGGCGATGTCGATGGCGGCGAGCGCCTGCGTCGCGACGCCGGAACGACCGACCGAAGCGCCTGCCCAGAGGAGCCGCGTGTACAGCTTCTGGATGTCGTTCGGGTCCTCCCCGATCGCGGCGTCGGCCACCTCGCGGGCGTGAGCGTACTGCGCCGCACCGCCGGCGCGCTTCGAGTAGCTGAACCCGTGACCGGAAAGCCCGTGCTCGGTCTCGATCTCCGCCAGGAGGAACACGACCTCCGTCATCGGACTCTGGCGACCGGTGAACACCTTGGCGTCGGAGATCGGCCTCGGAAGCGGCAGCCGCAGGGTGGACAGCCGGATGGATCGGATCCGGTCTGGTGCGTAGGTCATGGTCCTCCTCGAGATGACCGTGTCAATGTATCAGACAGATTTCTTAGCTGTCCAACATGTTGAATGTGCGCGCAAGGAGGGGTGGCGCGCCCGCGCGTCGCGATGTACCGTGTGCGGACCACGGGATTCGGAGGTCGCGATGAGGCGCCTGGTCATCACGGAGAACATCACCATCGACGGAGTCGTCGAGAACGACGGATCCTGGTTCGATCCGACCGACGACTCCGACCAGGGGCGCGAGCTCGCCGCGATCACGCGGGATCATGCCGCGGCGTCCGACGGATTCCTCGTGGGGCGCGTCACGTTCGAGGAGATGCGCGGGTTCTGGCCGACCCGCGTCGACGACACCACCGGCGTCACGGACCACCTGAACCGCGTCGAGAAGTACGTCGTCTCGTCGCGCCTGGAGGATCCGGACTGGGAGGGGACCACCGTCCTCCGCGGCGGCGACGCGCTCGCTTCCGAGATCCGAGCGCTCACCGACCGGGACGGATCCGACATCGTTCTCACCGGGAGCATCCGGCTCGCTCAGGATCTGCTGGGCCTGGGCGTCGTCGACGAGCTGCGCCTCTTCGTGTACCCGACCGTGGTCGGCGCCGGCCGGCGGCTCTTCCCGGAGTGCGTCGAGCTGCGTGACCTCACGCTGGTCGAAGCCCGCTCGTTCAGTGCGGGCGTCGTCCTCCTGCGCTACGCCCGCTGATCCGGGGCGGACGGGCGCCTGCCGATCGCGCTCTCGGCGGCGCGGCGTACGCTCGACAGACGGGACCCGCCACGGGCTCCGGCGAGCACAGCGAGGAGGCGCGCGGTGACGTCGAGCATCGAGCACATCGACGCGGCGGCGGTCGAACGGCTGCTCACCCGCGATCAGGCCGTCGAGGCGCTGCGGGAGGCACTCATCGGCGGGTATCGGCCCGAGTCCGATCACGCGCGCGTGATCGACCCCCTCGACAACGGCGAGCTCCTCCTGATGCCGTCCGAGGCGGCATCCGACGTCGGGCTCAAGGTGCTCACGCTCTCCCCCGCGAATCCGGAGCGCGGTCTGCCGCGCATCCAGGGCGTGTACCTCCTCTTCGACCGGGAGACGCTCGCGCCGACCTGCCTGATCGACGGGCCGGCGCTGACCGGCCTGCGCACCGCGGCCGTCTCGATCGCGGCGGTGAAGGATGCGCTCGTCGAGCCCTCCCCACCCCTGGACGTGGTCGTCTACGGCGCGGGGCCGCAGGCGGACGCCCACCTCGGCACGCTCAGGGACGTCCTGCGCGGGCGGCGCGAGATCGGCTCCGTGACCGGGATCGTCCGCTCCCCCGAACGGGCGACGCCGGCTCCCGGCCTCACGCGGCTCGTGCGCAGCGGGAGCGACGAGGCGCGCGCGGCGACCGCCGCGGCGGGCCTCGTCATCTGCGCGACGACCGCCCGAACTCCGCTCTTCGACGGCCGTCTCGTCCGCGACGACGCCGTGGTCATCGCCGTCGGATCGCACGAGCCGGACGCGCGGGAGCTAGACGCCGCGCTGATCGGCAGGTCGGACGTCGTCGTCGAGGATCGCGGGACCGCGCTGCGCGAGTGCGGCGACGTCGTCCTGGCCGTGGAGGAGGGCGCGATCGCCCCGGAGGATCTGCTGCCGATGGCGGACGTCGTCACGGGCCGCAGCCCGCTGCGCGGCGATCGGCCCGTCGTCTTCAAGAGCTCCGGGATGCCGTGGGAGGACCTCGTCATCGCCGGAGCGATCGCCCGAGCCCACGCGCGCTGACCCCGACGGAGGTGCGCCCCGGATCACCTTCGACGACGCTGCAGGTGGGCGCGCTCGGCGGGGTCGGTGGTGAGGGCGATGGCGCGAGCGAGAGCCTCGCCCGCGGCCTCGGACCGCCCGAGGCGCGAGAGAAGGTGCGCGCGGAGGGCCCACGCGGGCTGGAAGCCGCGCACCCCATCCCCCAGCGCGTCCAGCCCATCGAGGCCGGCCTGCGCGCCGTCGACCTCGGCGACGACGGCGGCTGTCGAGACGGACGCCCCCATCGACGGCGCGATGCGATTCAGGTCCTCACTGAGCCGCAGCAGCATGCTCCAGTCGGTGGCGCCTCTCCTCACCCCTTCCATGTGGACGGCCTGGAGCGCGGCCTCGATGCAGAACCTCCCGACCCCGCCGCAGCGGTGCGCCTCCCGCAGGTGCCGCTCGCCCTGCGCGACGAGGGCGTGATCCCAGAGGTCGGGATCCTGCTCCCCGAGCGGCACCACCCCGCCCTCGTCGTCCCGCCGCGCCGGTGACCTCGAGGCCGAGAGGCAGAGGAGGGCGGCGAGCCCATGGCTCTCCGCGTCGCCAGGGCACAGGCGGGCGAGGAGGGCGGCGAGATGGATCGCCTCGCCGACGAGCCCCTCGCGCGGCTCCCGCGACGCATGCGCCCACTCGATCGCGTAGAGACCGTAGATCGCCTCCTGGATGTCCCGGAGCCTCCCGGGAAGCTCACTCCGGTCCGGCACGACGAACCCGACCCCGGACGCCGCGACCCTCCTCTTCGCTCGCGTGAGCCGAGCCGACACCGTGGCACCGGGAAGGGCCATCGCCTCGGCGATCTGCCTCCCCGTCATCCCGAGGACGACGGACAGCATGAGAAGCGGACGCGTCCCCGGATCGATCTCGGGGTGCGCGCACGCAGCGAGGAGCTCGAGCCTCCGGTCCGGGAGGGCATCGAGATCCGGCTCGTCGTCGGCGACCGCCCGATCGTGACGGTCGCGATCCCACGGAACGGACGTCTGAGCGGCGGCGGATGCCCACGCGTCCCGGCGAGCGTTGAGGGCGACGCGATAGAGCCACCCCTCCGCGTTCGCCGGGACGCCGTGTTCGCGCCACGTGCGCAGCGCGCGCTCGATCGCGGTGCCGAGCGCGTCCTCGGCGCCGGCGATGTCGCCATCGCGCGCGGCGATCAGCGCGATGATCCGCCCCCAGCTCTCTCGGGAGCGGAGAGCCGCATCATCGGCGTGGTCGCTCAGGGCGCCCTCCAGGCGCCGTCGACGTACGAGATCGCCGCGGCTCTCACTTCGACGGTGCCGTAGCTCGTGCCGGGGAAGCGCTCGGCCCACGCCATCGCCGCCTCCTCGTTCTCGACGTCGATGACGAACACCCCGGCGAGCGCCTCCCGCGTCGCGGCGAAAGGGCCGTTCTCGATGACGGTCTCGCCGGTGCGTCGGGTGACCGTCGTGGTCGAGGCGGAGGGGACGAGCATCTCGGCGGCGACCATGACTCCCGCCGCGTGCAGCGCGTCGGCGTAGTCCGTCATGAGGCGCTGCATCTCGGCGAACACCTCCGGCTTCGGCTGGGGTCCGTCCGCTCCCGGCTCGGGGGCGTGGAAGACAAGTGCGTAACGCATGTGCGACTCCATTCATCGGCGGCTGCCGTCTCTCGACAGCTCACCACGAAGACGATCGAAAGCACACCGTTTCGACAGGACCGACCAGATGAAGCGGGATCATCGCGCAGGCCGCACCGGGAACGGCGCGCGCGACGATCAGATCCGCGTGCCGTTCCCGGCGTGCACGAGTGCGTCGATGTGACGCTCGATCTCGTTGAACTCCGGCGAGGTGGGGTCGCGATGGGGGCCCAGGGAGACATCGACGATCTCTCGGACATGTCCAGAGATGCCGTGCGCGGTCCCGCCGGCCATGACGATCACACGGTCGGCGAGGTAGACGGCCTCCTCGATGCTGTGCGTCACGAAGAGGACGGTCACGCCCGCCTCGCGCTGGATCCGCTGGAGCTCGTGCTGCATCTCCGTGCGGGTGAGCGCGTCGAGGGCGCCGAACGGCTCGTCCATCAGCATCACCGACGGCTTGTTCGCCAGGAGCCGGGCGATCGCCACGCGCTGCTGCATCCCGCCGGACAGCTGATGGGGGAACGACGTCGCCACCCGCGTGAGCCCGACCGCCTCCAGGGCGGAACGAGTCCGCTCGGCGACCTCGGCGCGCGGGAGCCCCGCCTGCCTCGGTCCGTAGGCGATGTTCTCCGCGACGGTGAGCCAGGGGAACAGCCCGTAGTCCTGGAAGACGACGCCCCGATCCGGCCCCGGCCCCGTCACGGGCGAGCCGGCGACGCGCAGCTCTCCGTCCGTGGCCTCCTCGAACCCCGCGACCATCCGCAGGACGGTCGACTTGCCGCAGCCGGAGGCTCCGACGATGCAGACGATCTCTCCACCGCGGACGGTGACGTCGACTCCGGCGACGGCCGCCATGGCGGCGCCGGGGTAGCTCTTTCCGAGCCCGGACATCGCGATGTCCGCTGGCGCGGGGACCGCTGTCGTGCTGAGTGTCATGATGTGCCTCTCTCAGTGGAGGATGGGGCGCCGCCCGAAGGCGATCCGGAAGATGAGCATCAGGAGCCGGTCGGCGACGAACCCCGCGAGGCCGATCACGATCATCCCGACGACGATGAGATCGGTCCGGGACTGCTCCCGCGCCTGGGTGATGAGCGCTCCCAGCCCGGTGTTGATGCCGACGGTCTCGCCGACCACGAGGATCACCCACGCGAGTCCCATCGCGATGCGCATCCCGCCGATGATGCTCGGCGCCGCCGCGGGCAGCACGATCTTGTAGAGCGTCTGGGCGGGCGGGGTCCCGAGCATCGACGCCGCCTCGAAGAGCCGGCCGGGCACCTGGTGCACACCCGAGACGGTGTTGAGCAGGATCGGGAACACGGCGGCGATGAACACCAGGAAGATCGTCGAGCGGTCGCCGAATCCGATGATGAGCAGTGCCAGGGGCGCCCACGCGGTGACGGGGATCGGACGGACCAGGTTGATGGTCGGCTCGAGCATCCGGAACAGGAGCCTCGAGCGGCCCATCAGGATGCCGACGGGGACGCCGATCAGCACGGCCAGCCCGAAGCCCTGCAGCACCCGGAGCGTCGAGGCGAGCAGGTGAGCCCACAGCGTGCGGCTGTAGGAGTCGTCATAGATGCCGCCCGCCGCGAAGTCGACCAGGCGGAGGCCGACGTCTGCCGGTGTGGGCAGGTATCCCATCTGGATGCCGAACGGGAGGGTCCACTCGCCCGCGACGCCGAGGTGCCAGACGACGAGGATGGCGATCGGCACGGGAAGGGCGACGAACCACCCGGACCGCACGCGGACGGGCAGCGCTCTCCGCCCGGCGGGAGGGGCCGATGCCTCCTCGCGGGTCTCGCTGACGGTGGTCATGCGCTCACTCCGCCTCGTCCACGAAGGAGGCGTCGACGAGCTCGTCGACGTCGGCCTCCGACGCGATCTGATCGAATGCGGCCATCTCGTCGTTCATCGCCTCGAGCGTGGCGATGAACTCCTCGTCGATCTCCCAACGGGGCCAGATGTTCCCGATCGCGGCGTCGACGACGTCCTGATCGAGAGAGAACTCGTCGACGAGCCCCGAGGCCCAGTCCTCGGTGTCCTCCGCGAGGTGCTCGGACGCCTTGACATGCATGTCGACGACGCTCTGGACCGTCTCGGGGTCGTCTGCCGCGAGGGATGCCCGCGTCGCGAGGACGATGTTGGTCCGGCCGATCGGGGTGTCGTAGGCGGACATGAGCTCATGCGCGCCCTCCGTGATGGCGATCGATGGGCCGGTCTCCGCGGAGATGAACGCATCGATCTGTCCCGACGAGTAGGCGGTCGCCATGTCGGCGAACGGCAGGTTCACCAGCTCGACGTCCGAGAGGGGATCGATCCCCTCCGCTTCGAGCGTCCGCTTGAGCAGGATCTCCTGCGTCGCGCCCATCGGATAGCCGACCTTCGTGCCGACGAGATCCTCGGGCGACTCGATCTCCGGCGACGCGACGATCCGCGTGCCGCCGTCCGCGGACGAGGCGACGATCGTGACGTCCTGCCCCTCGGCGACGCCCGAGATCACGGACGATGCTCCCGTGACGCCGAAGTCGACCGACCCGGAGACGACGGCGTTCTTGATGTCGGTCGAGGTGTCGAAGAGGACGACCTCGACGTCGACTCCGTCCGGGGCGAAGTCGGCGTACCGGTACGGCGTGAACAGGTGAGGCTGCGCCCGGAGCGTGCCGACGGTGATCGCATCGCCGGAGGAGGACGTCCCCCCGGCGCTCGCACCGTCGACCGCGCATCCCGCCGCGCCGGCGATGAGCGTGGCGGCCGCGACGGCGGCGACGCTTCTGATGGTGTTCTTCGTGAGGGTCTTCATCGTGTTCTCCAGAGGTGCGGGGCGGATCAGGCGTCGGCGAGCGCGGTCTGTCGGTAGGCGCGCCAGCCGCCGAGATGGGTGATGTCTCGTTCGGTGCCGACGACGGACGCCGTGAAGCCGATGACGCTCGTGCCGTCGGCGAGTTCGATCTCGCCCAGGGCGAGCGGGGCGGCGATCCCCGTGAGAAACGAGGCGACGCCGGACGCCGGCAGCCTCCACAGCTCGCCGGGCAGCTCCTCGCCGGCGTCGGATCGGATGACGGCGGGGCGCTCCACGGAGCCCTCGACGAGCAGCATGCGGAAGTGCGCGGCGGTCCGGACGTCGCGGACGAAGCGCCCGCCGAGGCTCGTGAGCTGATGGTTCAGCGGCTCGCCGCGCAGGTGCGCGCCGAAGACCGCGACGTCGATGCCGGGCGCGCCGAGCCCGACCGGCGCCTCCTCCCCGAGGAAGCGGGCGGCGAGGTCGGCGACGACCTGATCGTGGAAGGCGGGGGCGACGAAGGTGACGCCGCTCTCGCCCTCTCCGGGGACGGACCCCGTGGGGACCGCCGCCGCGCACAGATCCATCAGGTTGACGAAGTTGGTGAACGTCCCGACGGCGGCGTTGACGCCCAGCGGGTCGGCCGCGATCTCCTCGTGCGTCGGATGGAGGGGCGCCGTGGGGATCAGCAGGGCGTCGGTCCCGGCGAGCGCGCGACGGCCGATCGCGGTGAGCTCCAGGAGCCGCTGCTGGTCGGCGATCACCTGCACGCCCGTGACGGTCATCGCCCGCTTCGCGATGGCGGCCACCGACGGGTCGGCGTGCTCGGGGTGCGATTCGAGGAAGGAGCCGTACGACCAGGCGCGCTCCGCGACCAGTCCGCCGTCGTAGAGGAGCGTCGCGGCCTCCAGGAAGGGCCCCATGTCGACCTCGACGGTCCGCGCCCCGATCTCGCGCAGCCGCGCGACCGACCTCGAGAAGGTGTCGCGCATGCTCTCGGACATCATCAGGAGGTCGGTCTCGCGCGGCACGGCGACGACCGGGCTCGGGGGCGCGGCCTGCGGCGCATCGTCTGGCCAGGATCGGGAATGCGGGTCGAGTTCCGACGGCCCGGCGATGACGGCGAACGCGCGCGACGCCGTGACGGTGTCCGCGGCGAAGACCGAGACGGTGTCGTACGACGGGCAGGCGGGCACGACGCCGTCGCCGGGGACGAGGCCCAGCGTGGGCTTGAGGCCGACGATGCGGTTGAAGGCGCCGGGGACGCGGCCCGAGCCCGCGGTGTCGGTGCCGAGCGAGAAGTCCACGAGGCCGTTGCCCACGGCGGCGGCCGAACCGGAGCTCGATCCCCCGGACGCGCGACCAGGGGCGACGGCGCTCGACACGCGCCCATACGGGCTGCGCGCTCCGACGAGTCCCGTCGCGAACTGGTCGAGGTTCGTCTTGCCGACGAGGAGTGCGCCCGCCTCGCGCAGCCGTGTCACGACGGTCGCGCTGCGATCCGCCACGTGGGCGAACCCGGGGTGCGCGGCGGTCGTCGGCATGCCGGCGACATCGATGTTGTCCTTGACCGCGAACGTCAGTCCGGCGAGCGGCAGATCGTCACCCGCGGCGAGCCGCTCGGCGACGCGCTCGGCGTCACGCAGCACGTCGCCCTCGTCGCGCAGGGCGATCCAGATGTTCTCGGCGGAGGATTCCGCGATGCGCACGAAGGCCTCGCGCAGGGCGGTCGTCGGGTGGGGATGGGTCATGGGCGGAGCTCCTGCTTCACGAGGCGAACTGGGACATCTGCATCGCGCGGGCCGCGCGCGTCATGACGACCGCCTGCGAGAGGCCGACGTGCGTCCTGAGCCGGTCGCGGGCCTCGCGAAGACGGCCGCGCAGGACGGAGTCGAGGATCTCGAGGTGCTCGTCGATCGTCGCGTCGACGCGGTCCTGCGTGAGGTAGTCGTGCATCCGGACGGGGCGGATGCGGCGGTTGACCCGCTCCAGCGCCCCGGCGAGCTCGGAGTTCCCCGCCGCCTTCAACAGGGCGAGGTGGAACCGCTCGTCGGCGACCACGAAACCCGGATCCGGTGCGAGGTCGGCGCCGGCTCTCTCGGTCCACAACGCCTGCTCGGCCTCGAGTGCGACGCGATCGTGCGTCACCGTGGGGTCCTCGATCGCCCGATCGAGTCCACGGGTCTCGAGCACGACACGCAGCTCGTACAGCTCCGTGAACTCCCCGAGCGTCGGCGTGTAGCGGAACAGCGCGCCGTCGCGCTTGACCAGGAGCCCGTCCGCCTCGAGCCGCGCGAGCGCGTCGCGGACCGGCGTGCGCGACACCTCGAAGCGCTCGGCGACGTTCTCCTCCGTCAGCCGCTGGAACGGCGACATGGCCGTCGTCAGCAGCTCCTGCCGCAGCGCCTCATAGACGCGGACACGGGCGGGAACGCGTCGCTTCTGCGGCGTCGCCGTCTTCGTGCTGATCGCTGTATCCATCGCTGGACAGCCTCATGGACACGTGTTTCCGAGGCGTTGCCCCGCTGTTACTTCGTCACGACAGCTACTCCGCGAAGCCGGTCGCCGGGGCCCCGTCGACCTCGATCCTGCGCAGCCCGCTTCCTGTCTTCGTCTTCATGACGGGGTTCGATGGCGCTGCGGGCGCACTCTCGGGGCGTGCAGCCGTGGGCGGTGCACCGCAAAGCGGGGCCCGTGGGCTGAGGCCAGTGACTCCGCGCCTGCAGGTCGCGAACGGCGGCATCGGTACGTGTCTGGTCAGGGTCGTGCGTCTCGTCGGGTCCGCCGGTCATGGTCTCCCTTTCGACGTGGGGTGGTCGTCGGTGCGGGGTGCAGGTGAGTGGATGCCGCGCAGGCGCTGGACGAGCAGAGCCAGTCCGCCGGCGGCCACGCCCCAGATCGCGTTGGTCAGCAGCATCGGTGCGAGCGCGATCGGGTTGGCGAGCGGGCCCTGCAGCTCTCCGACGAGAATGGGCGAGAGGACGCCGCTGAGGATGATCGAGAACACGGCGTAGGCGAGCCCGGCGAACAGCAGCGTGAGGACGGGCTGGGCGGTCCTGCTCAGGCCGACGACAGCGACCCAGATCGCGGAGATGATCACCGTGAGCGCGATCGGGATCGCAGCGGCGCCGTCGACGCCGAGTTGATCTTCTGCGATGCGTGTCAGGGGTCTGATCAGCGCGAGCGCGTCGAGTCCCAGGATGAGGGGCCAGTGGAGGGATCTGATGGTGTCCATGGGCCACGACGCTAGAGAAGAGCGGGCGCCCGACGCATCGACCCTGACTCTCGACCATGGTCGTCACCGATCTCGTCTTCTGTACGTCGAGAAGCGACCCAGGATCTCGGTCTCCGGCCCACGACCGGTGCCGCTCGCACTCCTCGGCCGATGACCATCAGCAGAACGAGCTCGCCGCGCACCATGACGGGCTTCGGTTTCGCTGAGGGCTCGGTCCTGCCGGGACTGAGAACGCGAATGACCCCTGACCCGAAAGAGAGTCCCGGCTCAGGGGCCATTTCACACGTGTGCGCGAGGGGGGACTTGAGTCCCTGTCGCCACTCCACACGTCGCGTACGCGACGCGCGGAGCCTCTGCTCCAGGGGCGCTTCGCGGTTCACGGGGCCACCCTCCCTCACAGGAAAGGGGAGATGCCCGGCCAATAAGCCGGGCCACGCCCCATCGTGTGCGGGAGGGAGATAGGAAGA
>JBQDDT010000006.1:0-33741 GCA_052092505.1 Microbacterium sp.
CTCATCCCGAGCCCCGACTACCCGCTGTGGACGGCCATGACGAGCCTCGCCGGCGGGACGCCCGTGCACTACGCGTGCGACGAGGAGAGCGGCTGGCAGCCGGACCTCGACGACGTGCGCGCGAAGGTGACGCCGCAGACGAAGGCGATCGTCGTCATCAATCCGAACAACCCCACGGGCGCCGTCTACAGCAGGGAGGTGCTCGAGGGGCTCGTGCAGATCGCCAGGGAGAACTCGCTCCTCCTGCTCAGCGACGAGATCTACGACCGGATCCTGTTCGACGACGCCGAGCACATCCCCACGGCGACGCTCGCCCCCGATCTGCTCTGCCTGACGTTCAACGGGCTCTCGAAGACGTACCGCGTCGCGGGCTACCGCTCGGGGTGGCTCGTGATCACGGGACCGCGCGATCATGCCGAGGGCTTCCTCGAGGGCATCCAGCTCCTCGCCTCGACGCGGCTGTGCGCCAACGTGCCGGCGCAGCACGGCGTGATCGCGGCGCTGACCGGGCAGCAGTCGATCGGCGCGCTGATCCAGCCGGATGGGCGCCTCCACCAGCAGCGCGACGTCGCGTGGGAGGGCCTCAACGCCATCCCCGGCGTGAGCTGCGTGAAGGCGGAGGGCGCGCTCTACGCGTTCCCCCGCCTCGATCCCGAGGTGCACGAGATCCACGACGACTCGAAGCTCGTGTACGACTTCCTCGTGCGCGATCACGTGCTCCTCGTGCCCGGCACGGGCTTCAACTGGCCGACGCACGACCACGTGCGCCTCGTCACGCTGCCGGAGCCGCGCGTGATCGCCGAGGCGATCGAGCGCTTCGGCAACTTCCTCGCCAGCTACCGCCAGTAGCCCACCCCCGCTCGCGAGATGCACCGAATCTCGCGAGATGCCGCGAGTTTCGGTGCATCTCGCGGGTCCCCGTGCATCTGACGGGCTCGTCAGTCGGCGTCGGCGACGCCGAGGACCTCGAAGATCCACGCGAGCTGGAACGCGCGCTCGCGCCACGCGTTGTAGCGACCGCTCACGCCGCCGTGCCCCGCGGCCATCTCGCACCGCAGGAGCGCATCAGCGCCGGCCTCGCGCAGCCGCTGCACCCACTTGGCCGGCTCGACGTAGAGGACGCGCGTGTCGTTGAGGCTCGTCATCGCGAGGATCCGCGGATAGGTCACGCCGTCGCGCACGTTCTCGTAGGGCGAGTACGACTTCATGTACGCATACACGTCCGCGTCGTGCAGCGGGTCCCCCCACTCATCCCATTCGATGACGGTCAGCGGCAGCGACGGATCGAGGATGCTCGTGAGCGCGTCCACGAACGGGACGTCGGCGAGGATCCCGGCGAAGGCATCGGGCGCGAGGTTCGCCACGGCGCCCATGAGGAGGCCGCCGGCGGACCCGCCCTCGGCGACGAGACGGTCCGGCGTCGTGTATCCGGCGCGCGTCAGGTGGCGCGCCACGTCGACGAAGTCCGTGAACGAGTTCCGCTTGGCGAGCAGGCGCCCGCCCTCGTACCACTCCCTGCCCATCTCACCGCCGCCGCGCACGTGCGCCACGGCGAAGACGATGCCGCGATCGAGCTCGGAGAGGCGGGCCACGGAGAACCCGGGATCGATGGAGTGCTCGTACGCTCCGTAGCCGTAGAGGTGCACGGGCCGCGGCGCGGAGCCCGGCTCGCCGAACGATCGCTTCCACACGAGGGAGACCGGGATTCGCGTGCCGTCGTCCGCGGGGACCCACAGGCGCGCCTGGTCGTAGTCGTCCTGGTCGTATCCTCCGCGCACCTCGGCGCGCTTGCGCAGGAGCAGCTCGCTCGTGGCCAGTTCGTATTCGTAGAGCGAACCCGGCGTCGTGAACGACCCGTACGCGAGCCGGATGACCGGGGGCGCCCACTCCGGGTTCCCCGTCGTGCCGGCCGCATAGAGCGGATCGGAGAACTCGATCTCGCGCAGCGCGCCGGTGGCGTAGTCCAGGATCGCGACGCGCGGGAGCCCGCCGGAGCGGTACTCGACCATGGCGAAGTCGCGGAAGCAGTCGACGTCGAGGAGCCGGCGGCCCGGCGTGTGGGGCAGCACGACCTCCGTCGCGGCCGGATCGGAGAGGGGCGCGCGGACGAGCTCGAAGTCGAGCGCGCCGTCGTTGTGGAGGATGTACAGCCAGTCCTCCCCGTCGATCTCGGCGTGGTCCACCCCGTACTCGACGCCCTCGCGCCGTTCCCAGACGAGCGTCGGATCGGCGGACGGGTCGTCGGCGTCGACGAGGAGCGTCTCGCTCGTGATGCTCGATCCGGACTCGAGCACGAGGAAGCGGTCGCTGCGCGTCACCCCGGCGCTCACCCAGAACCGCTCGTCGTCGTCGCGGTGCAGCTCGACGTCGTCCTGCGCGTCCGGGGAGCCGACGCGGTGCATCCAGACGCGGTTCGGCCGCCAGGCGTCGTCGACGGTCGAGTACACGAGGTGCCGGCCATCCGGCAGGAACTGGGCCCCGCCGAACGTCCCCTCGAGGAGGTCGGGGAGGAGCTCGCCGGTTGCGAGATCCCTGATCCGGATCGCGTACCGCTCGTCTCCCGTGGTGTCGACGCCCCACAGCATCCTGGTGCCGTCGTTCGAGATGTCGAAGGAGCCGAGCGAGAAGAACTCCGCGCCCTCCGACTCGACGTTCGCATCGAGCAGGACCTGCTCGCCCGGAACGTCGACGTCGGGCTCGAGGACCGGCGGCGTCCAGTCATCGGGGGAGGAGATCGGCGCGCGGCACTGGATCCCGTACTGCCTGCCGGCGATCGTGCGGCCGTAGTACCACCAGTCGCCCTTGCGGCTCGGCACGCTGAGGTCGGTCTCCCTGACGCGCGCCTTGATCTCCTCGAAGACCATCTCCCGCAGGGGCGCGAGCCCAGCGAGGGCGGCGTCGGTGTGCGCGTTCTCGGCCTCGAGATGCGCGATGACGTCCGCCGATTCCTTCGCGCGGAGCCATTCGTACGGGTCGGCGAAGGCGTCGCCGTGATGGGATCGGGTCGTGGGTCGCCGCTCGGCGATCGGAGGGGTGCCTGCAGTGCTCACCCGCCCACGCTACCCGCACCCGTGAGCCGTCGACGTGAGCGACCGCGGCCGCCCCGGCGCTCGCGGGCCGGCGGCGAGGGCCGTAGGATCGCGAGCATGCAGTTCGGGACGCACGCACCGGCCGAGCGGATGATCGTCCACCTGAGCGACACCCACCTCCTCGAGCGCGAGGACCGCCTCCACGGCCGCTACGACGTCGAGGACGGCCTGCGGCGCGCCATGGGCCGCGTCGAGCAGCTGCGCACCCGGCCCGACGCCATCGTCTTCACCGGAGATCTCACCGATCTCGGGGAGGCCGGCGCCTACGCGCGCCTCCGCCGGATCGTCGAGCCGATCGCGGAGCGGATCGGCGCCCCCGTCGTGTGGGTCGCGGGCAACCACGACGAGCGGCCGCGGCTGCGCGAGGGGCTGCTCGGGCTCGAGCCGACCGAGGATCCGGTCACCGGCGTGTGGGACCTCGGCGGCCTGCGCCTGATCGCGCTCGACTCGACCGTGCCGGGGTGGCATCACGGCGAGCTGGACGACGCGCAGCTCGCCTGGCTGCGCGACGAGCTGTCGGAGCCGGCACCGCGCGGCACGCTCCTCGCGCTGCACCACCCGCCGCTTCCGAGCCACGTCCCCCTGTTCGACATCCTCGAGCTGCGTGGTCAGGACCGCCTGGCCGACGCGATCCGCGGGAGCGACGTCCGTGGGATCCTCGCCGGGCACCTCCACTACGCGATGCACGGCACGTTCGCCGGCGTCCCGGTGAGCGTCGCGGCGGCGACCTGCTACACGATGGACGTCGCGCGGGAGCCGCAGCGGATCAACGGCATGGACGCGGGGCAGTCGTTCCAGCTCGTCCACGTGTACGACGACACGATCACCCACACCGTCGTGCCTGTCGACGGCGCCGATCCGGCCGAGGCGTTCTCGCCGGAGTTCTACGATCGACTGGCTCGGCTGACGCCCGAGGAGCGACTTGAGCGATTCTCCCGCAAGCCGGCCGGGGACGGGGAGAACTCGGCGTAGGGTCGGAGGCGTGTCAGCGACGCGAACTGAGACCGATTCCCTGGGAACGCTCGAGATTCCGGCCGACGCCTACTGGGGCGTGCACACGGCGCGGGCCATCGAGAACTTCGACATCACGCAGCGCCCGATCTCCGTCTATCGCGAGCTCGTCGTGGCTCTGGCGATGGTCAAGCAGGCGGCCGCGCGGGCGAACCGCGACATGGGCGCTCTCGACGCCGAGCGGGCCGACCTGATCGATCGAGCAGCGCAGCGCGTGATCGACGGCGAGCACCACGACCAGTTCTGCGTCGGCGTGATCCAGGGCGGGGCCGGCACCTCGACGAACATGAACGCCAACGAGGTGATCACGAACATCGCCCTCGAGCTGGCGGGGAGGGAGAAGGGCGACTACGCCTACCTCCACCCGATCGACCACACGAACCGCAGCCAGTCGACCAACGACGTCTACCCGACCTCGATCAAGGTCGCCCTCCTGCTCATCCACGTCTCGCTCCTCGAGGAGCTCGACCTGCTGCGCCGATCCTTCCTCGCCAAGGGCCAGGAGTTCCAGGACGTGCTCAAGGTCGGGCGCACCCAGCTCCAGGACGCCGTCCCGATGACGCTCGGACAGGAGTTCCACAGCTTCGCCACCACGATGGGCGAGGATCTCAAGCGGCTGCGCGAGAACGCGGCGCTGCTGACCGACATCAGCATGGGAGCGACGGCGATCGGGACGGGCGTGACCGCGCGACCGGGGTATGCGAACCGCGTGCGCGAGCACCTCGCCGAGATCAGCGGGCTTCCGCTGACGACCGCGGTGGACCTCGTCGAGGCGACGACCGACATGGGGGCGTTCATGTCGTTCTCGTCGTCGCTCAAGCGCAACGCGATGAAGCTCTCCAAGATCTGCAACGATCTGCGGCTGCTCTCGTCCGGCCCGCAGGCGGGGCTGGGTGAGATCAACCTCCCCGTCACGCAGGCCGGATCCTCGATCATGCCGGGCAAGGTCAATCCCGTCATCCCCGAGGTCGTCAACCAGGTCGCCTTCTCGGTGGCAGGGGCGGATCTCACGGTGACGATGGCGTCGGAGGCCGGGCAGCTGCAGCTGAACGCGTTCGAGCCGGTGATCGCCCACTCGCTCCTGCAGTCGATCACCTGGATGCGCCGTGCCTACGTCACGCTGCGCGTGAACTGCGTCGACGGGATCACGGCGAACCGCGACCGCCTCGGCGCCATGGTCGGCTCGTCGGTGGGCGTCATCACCGCGCTCACGCCCTT
The DNA here is from genome assembly GCA_052092505.1 of Microbacterium sp. Lineage (GTDB taxonomy): Bacteria > Actinomycetota > Actinomycetes > Actinomycetales > Microbacteriaceae > Microbacterium. The sequence goes on from JBQDDT010000006.1 coordinate 5,319, forward strand.
CATCGGGTACGCGGCGGCCGCCGCCCTCGCGAAGACCGCGCTGCTGACGCACCGCAACATCGCCGACCTCGTCGTGGAGGCCGGGCTCATGGAGCGCGCGGAGGTCGACAAGCAGCTCCGGCCGGAGCGGCTGTCGGGCATCGAGCCCGTGACGACGGCGATCCCTGTGATCGCGCCGGAGGATCTTCCCTGAGGCGGTCCCTCGTCAGTCGGTGACGCGGCAGTGCGTCGTCAGCTCGCCGATGCCGTCGACCCCGACGGTCACGGCCGACCCGTCGCGCAGCAGCACCTGCGGCGTGCGGGAGAATCCCGATCCGCCGGGGCTTCCCGTCGAGATCAGCGTGCCGGGCAGGAGCGTGATCCCCTGCGACAGGTGCGCGATGAGGGTCGCGACGGAGCGGACCATCTGGCCGGTCGAGGCGTCCTGCAGGAGCTGCCCGTCGAGCCTGGTCCAGATGCGGAGGTCCTGCGGGTCGGGCACCTCGTCGGCGGTGACGACGTCGGGACCGGTGGGGGTGAAGCCGTCGAGCGACTTGCAGCGCGACCACTGCGCCTCGGAGTACTGGATGTTGCGCGCGGAGATGTCGTTGACGACCGTGTAGCCGAACACGTGGTCGAGCGCCTCGTCCTCGGTCACGTCGCGCGCCGCCCGGCCGATGATGACGCCCAGCTCCGCCTCGTAGTCGACCGCCTCGCTCATGCGGCGCGACCACGTCGTCGTCCGGTCGTGCCCGGTGAGGGAATTCGGCCAGAGGGTGAACACGGTCGGCGTGGAGTCGGTCTTGAGGTTCAGTTCGCCGGAGTGGGCCGCGTAGTTGAGGCCGACGGCCATGATCGACGGCGGGCGCAGAACGGCGGAGGCGTGGGCCGCGCCGTCGGTCGCGACGCGCTCGCCCGCACCGGCCTCGAGCGCGTCGCGGACGCGCCGCAGCTCATCGGGGCCGCGCTCGATGAGGTCCTGCAGCGTCGCCGCGGCGTCGTCCACGAGGCTCGCCATCGGGATCGCCCCGTCATCCGTCGTCACCACGAGGGTCGGATCGTCCTCGCCGGCGAGGATCAGATGGGAGAAGCGCATGATGTCCATCCTAGGAGCCGGCGCGACGCGTCCCGCAGGACCAATAGAGTGTTGGTCATGACTTTCGGGGGACAGCCGCATCAGGCTCAGCATTCGCCGCAGCCGGGATATCCGCAGGGCGCGTACCACTCGTCGCTCGCGCAGGCGCACCGCGGCCAGGGCGCGCCGATCGCCGCGGCGCGCCCGCAGCAGCACCTCGCTCTGCCGCCGGTTCCCTCGCGCGTGCACCCCCTGTGGTTCCTCGGCTGGATCGGGATCGGCCTGCTCGCGTTCTGGGTCCTGCTCACGTTCGTCCTGCCGATGCTGGAGGCCGGGATCGTCCCGTTCTTCGTGGCGGCCGTGATCGCGCTCGTGCCGTTCACGATCGTGATCATGACGGTGATGTGGATCGACAACTGGGAGCCGGAGCCGAAGGGCCTCATCGTCTTCGCCCTGGCCTGGGGGGCGATCGCCGCGATCGGCCTCACGACGCTGTTCCTGATGTTCTCGGACTGGTTCGCACTGTCGGTGCTCCGCATGGATCCGGAGACGCACGAGGTCCTCGCGACGATCCTGCGCGCGCCGATCGTCGAGGAGCTCTTCAAGATGCTCGGCGTGTTCGTCATCATGCTGCTCGCCAAGCACACGATCGACGGCCCCATCGACGGCCTCGTCTACGGCAGCCTCATCGGAGCGGGCTTCGCCTTCACGGAGAACATCCAGTACTTCATCCTGTACGGCGTGCAGCAGGGGCTCGGCGAGACGGTCGGCATCTTCTTCACGCGCGGCATCCTCTCGCCGTTCGCGCACGCGATGTTCACGGGCATCTTCGGCATGCTCGTCGGGCTGGCGCTGCGCAACCGGCGCAGCGTGGCGCTGTACGCGTTCGTCGGCTACGTCGTCGGGGTCGCGATGCACGCCCTCTGGAACGCGTCGGGCTTCGTCAGCTTCCTCCTGCTCTACATCGTCCTCCAGGTGCCGCAGTTCGTGCTGTTCATCATCGCGATCGTGTACCTCCGCAAGGAGAAGGCGACGATCACCCATCAGCGGCTGAGCGACTATGTGCGGGCCGGGTGGTTCACGCCGCAGGAGATCGACATGCTCGCCACCCCGAAGGGGCGCCGCGTGGGCAAGCAGTGGGCGAGCGGTCTGCCGGGCAACCGGAGCGGCCTGATGAAGACCTTCATCCGCGATGCGACGCAGCTGGCGATGGCCAGGGAGAGGGGGCTGAGCGGGCGGGACCCGAGGGCCTCCGAGGCGGAGACCCAGCTGCTGCACCGCGTGCTCGCCACCCGCCAGGCGCTCCTGAGCCCCTGACTGCTCCGGGCAACATTCAGCGCCCGGGCTGCGGCGATGCCTGCAAGACCTCCGGGCGCTGAATGAACCTGACCTCAGGATGCGACGGAACCCCACCGGTGTCAAGAGGGCTCGTCGCCGTCGTCAGCCGATCGCGTTGCCCGCGTCGACGGGCATCGTGATGCCGGTGACGTAGCGCGCCTCGTCCGACGAGAGGAAGACGAGCGCGTTGCTCAGGTCGACCGGGTCGATGAGGTTGATCGGGAACGGGTTCAGTCCGTGGGTCGCCTCCTCGAAGTCCTCGCGCGTGGGGTTCTCGAGGTCGGGGCGGAACACCCGGTAGGTGGGCTCGTTGAACGTCATGTCCGTCCTGACCGTCGTCGGGTGGATCGTGTTCACACGGATCCGATCGGACGCGAGCTCGAGCGCGAGGGTCCGCATGAGACCGATGAGGCCCATCTTCGCCGCCACGTAGTGCGCGACGTTCTGCGCCGCCTTGAGCGCCACGACCGAGCTCGTGATGGTGATCGAGCCGCCGCCGGCCGCGCGCAGGTGCGGCGTCGCGACGCGCGTCGTGTTCCACACGCCCGTGAGGTTGATGTCGAGCATGTCGCGCCACGTCTGCGGATCGATCTGGTCCGACGGCGCGAAGCCGCTGACGATCCCCGCGTTGGCGCTCACGATGTCGAGGCGGCCGAGCTCGGCGACGCCCTCGTCCAGCGCGCGCCGCATCCCCTCCTCGTCGCGGACGTCCGCCTTGCGGGCGATGATCCGCCGGTCGAGAGCCTCCACCTGTCGCACCGTCTCGGCGAGGTCCTCCTCGGTCCCCTGCGGATACGGGGCGGTCGCGACGTCGTCGAGGATGTCGACGGTGATGATGTCGGCGCCCTCCTGTGCGAGCCGGACCGCGTGGCTGCGCCCCTGCCCCTTCGCTCCGCCGGTGATGAAGGCGACCTTGCCCTCGAGTCGTCCCGCCATGATCCGCTCCTTCGCGCGTCGATGATCCTTCGCGGCTCGAGGCTCGGAGGTGACGCCGTCGTCGCGTGCGCCTCGTCGTCGAGTCCGCGTCGTCGCGGCGAGCCTATCGGCACTCAGTGCCAGAAGAAAGGGCGCGGTGCGCGCCCGCCCGACCGGGTCCGCGTGCTTGGATGGGGACATGAGCACAGAGCGCACGAAGCCGGAGTTCGACGCCCCAGAGGGACCGGCGCCTTCCGAACTGGTCATCACCGACCTCATCGTCGGGGACGGTGCGGAGGCGAAGCCCGGTGGGACCGTGACCGTCCACTACGCAGGGGTCGAGTACGACACGGGGGAGGAGTTCGACGCCTCGTGGAACCGCGGCGAGACGCTGCAGTTCCCGCTCCGCGGCCTGATCCAGGGGTGGCAGGACGGCATCCCCGGCATGAGGGTCGGCGGCCGCCGCAAGCTCACCGTCCCGCCGCACCTCGCCTACGGTCCCGCGGGTGCCGGGCACTTCCTCAGCGGCAAGACCCTCATCTTCATCATCGACCTGATCGACGCCGCCTGACGTCCGAGCAGGCCCGAGGCCGCGCCAGCCCCCGTCGGGCTGGCGCGGCCTCGTCGTCGAGGGGATGATCGTCTGCGAGGATTCACGCAGAGTTCTCCCACGGTCAGGGAATACATGCGTGCGCATATGTATTGTTCCCTGTGTACGCGATATCCGCCGGCGCCGACCGGCACCCGACAAGAGGAGCGACACCCATGACGATCGACATCCCCGGCTATAAGGCAGGCACCTACGTTCTCGACGCCCCGCACAGCGAGGTCACGTTCGAGGTCCGTCACATGATGATCTCGAAGGCCCGCGGATCCTTCGCCATGAAGGAGGCGACGTTCGTCCTCCCCGAGAGTCCGCTCGATGCGAGTGTGACGGCGAAGGTCGACACGACGTCGATCGACACGCAGGACGAGGGCCGCGACGAGCACCTGCGCAGCGCCGACTTCTTCGATGTCGAGAACCACCCGGAGATCACCTTCACGAGCACGGGGGTCCGCGAGGGAGCGGGCGCCTTCCTGGTCGACGGCGACCTGACGATCAAGGGCGTCACGAACCCCGTGACGTTCGAGCTCGAGTTCGGCGGCTTCGGCACCGACCCGTGGGGCAACTACAAGGCGGGTGCGACCGCGACGACCACGATCAACCGCGAGGACTTCGGGCTGACCTGGAACACGACCCTCGAGGCCGGTGGCGTGCTCGTCGGCAAGGACGTCAAGATCACCCTCGATCTGCAGGCGGCGCTCCAGGCGTGAGCTGACGCCAGTGCGAGCGGCCCGGCGGATCCGTCCGCCGGGCCGCTCGTCGTCCGTCAGGGCTTCGGCGCCAGAGCGTCGTACGAGCGGAAGGACGCCGACGCGCGCAGGAGCATCCCGACGAGCCCGACGATGATCATCCCGCCGGCGACCGGCGGGACCCAGTGAGCGAAGAGCGTCGCGAGCGTGCCGTAGTAGAGCGCTCCGACCCGCGGGCCGCCGGCGACCACGACGATGAAGACGCCCTGGAGCCGGCCGCGGAACGCGTCGGGCGCGGCGGTCTGCAGCATCGTCTGCCGGAAGATGGAGCTGACGTTGTCCGCGGCGCCGGTCCCGGCCAGGAAGACGCAGGCGAGCACGATCAGGAGGACGTTGGCGTGCGTCTGGTCGATCGGGCCGGAGGTGAGCCATCCGAGGTGGGCGACGAGGAGCGTCAGCCCGAACAGGGTGGTGCAGATCCCGAACACCTGGATCGCGCGCGCGATGCCCACGCCCTGATGCCGGACGGCGCCGACCCGGCCGGAGAAGACGCCGGAGATGATCGTGCCGACGGCGATCGCCGCGGTGAGGAACCCCGTCGTCATCTCTCCGCCTCCCAGCACGAGCACGCCGACGGCGGGGAGGATCGCGATCGGGTGTCCGAACGTCATCGCGGTGATGTCCATGACGAACTGCATGCGGATGTTCGGGGCGCGCCTCAGGAACGCCAGACCTTCTCGCAGGGACTGGAGCCCTGGCGCGGCGGACGCGCCGTCGGGTCGCAGCGAAGGGAGCGTCCACAGCCCGAAGAAGAGCGAGAGCATGAGGACCACGTCGATCGAGTACGTGATCGGGTAGCCGAAGGCCGCGACGAGGACGCCGCCGAGCGCCGGGCCGACCATGATCATGATCCCCATCGTCATGCCGTTGAGCGCTGCCGCCGCCGGCACGAGGTCCTCTCCGACGAGCTTCGGGGTCATCGCCGACTTCGTCGCCGAGACGATGGAGTTCGCGGCAGAGTTGACGATCGAGAGTCCGTAGAGCCACCACTCGGAGGCGAGGCTGGTCCACGCGAGGGTCGCGAGCAGCGCCGTCGACGCCCAGGTGATCGAGGCGGCGGTGAGCGCCACCGTGCGGCGGTCGAAGAAGTCGGCCAGCATCCCGCCGTACAGCCCGGCGACGATCATGGGGAGGAGTCCGGCGAACGCGATCATGGCGACGGCGATGTCGCTGCCCGTGAGCGCGTACATGTGCAGCATGACGGCCATGATCGTGAGCTGGCCGCCGAGGCCGCCCAGCAGGTTGCCGATCCAGAGGCGGGCGAAGGCGGGGTGGCGGGTGATCGGTCTCAGATCGATGAAGTGCGAGGAGCGTGGCGGCACGAGGTTGATCGTACGGTAGACTCGGGTGGTTGCCGTTCGAACGGCCGCGGATAAAGAGAGCTCGCGCATCCTGCGACGGGCGCCGCGCAACGAGGAGAGAGGGGATCGACTACATGGCACTGGAAGCAGACGTCAAGAAGGCGATCATCGAAGAGTACGCGACGCACCCCGGTGACACCGGATCCCCCGAGGTGCAGGTTGCTCTGATGTCGAAGCGCATCAAGGACCTCACCGAGCACCTCAAGGAGCACAAGCACGACCACCACTCGCGTCGTGGCCTGTTCCTGCTCGTCGGTCAGCGTCGTCGTCTCCTGACCTACCTCCACGACATCGACATCGAGCGCTACCGCTCGCTGATCGAGCGCGTGGGTCTCCGCCGCTGACGCGGAGCAGGTCGCAGACTGACGCCGAGCGCGACCAGCGTTCAATCGTCTTCTCGAGAGGCCCGTCCCCGGTGGGGCGGGCCTCTCGCCGTGCCGCGGCGGATGGGGTCCGCGCGCGTCCAGGGGTGCGTGAGCGGCGGTAGAGTCGACTCCGTTCATCGGAGGCGGACGCGCGTTGGGGGCACCGCACGTGGAGAGCAGGATCGGCGCGTCCGGCACGCGCAGGGCATCGGGACGGATCGCGCTCGCGGTCGCGGCGATCGCTGGCCTCGTCGGGCTCGCCGCGTGCACGCCGGGGGCACCGGACGACGACAGGGTGACGAGCCCGGACGGCGCAGCGGACGACGCCGCGACGAGCGCCGGCTGGTCGGATGCGGCCTGGGGCATGCAGGCGATCGGAGCCCCCGTCCTCTGGGACTACGCGGACAGGGTGGGCGTCGCTCCCGTGGACGTCGGCGTGTTCGACTCCTTCCGTGCGGGGCACCTGCACGGCGACCTGGGTGACGTGGACGCCTCCCTGATCCCCGCCGAGACGACCGATGTCGAGGCCCAGTGGCACGGCCTCCATGTCGCGGGGACCATCGCGGCCGACGGAGGGGGACTCCGCGGTGTCGCCCCGAACGCGACCCTGCACCTCGCCGGGTACGGCGCCTCGTCGGACGATCCGGACGAGCTCGACCGGGGGATCGACCCGGATCACGTGAGCGGGAACGCCCTCATCGCCGGGATCCGCGGGCTCGCCGACGGCGGCTCCGGCATCGTCAACGTCTCGCAGGGGCTCGACGCGGAGACGGCCGTCGGGGCCGCGGAGGGCGACGCCGACGCGCGGGCGGAGGCGGAGCGGCTCGGCGGGGCGATCGGCGAGGAGCTGACCGCGATCGTCGCCGACCATCCCGAGCTGCTGATCGTCGCCGCGGCGGGGAATGCCTCGTGCACGGCGCCGGAGCATGACGACGGCTGGTGCGAGGAGGAGGCGGAGGCCGACGCGGAGTGGGGCCTCTTCGCGCAGGCGCGGGAGCAGCATCCGCAGCTGCGGGACCACATCCTGATCGTCGGCGCCTCCGCGCGGATCGACGGCGCGGCCGGGCTCGAGGAATGGGCGCAGTCGGAGCGCGGGGCCGACATCCTGGCGCCGGGGAGGCGGGTGCTCTCCACGGTCGACGCTGACGGGTGCGAGGACGGCGCCTACCGCACGGGGAGTCTGACCGGGACCCCGTGCGACGAGCGCGGCTACGCCGCGGCGTCGGGCACCTCGATGTCCGCACCGCATGTGACGGGCGTCGCCGCGGTCCTGCGCGGCGTGAATCCCGATCTGACAGCGGGGCAGGTGCAGCAGATCATCCTCGGCACGGCGAACGCGACGCCGACGCTGCGGGTCGACCGCGGCGACGGCGCGTTCGTCGACGACCGCGTGCCGAGCCTCGACGCGCCGTCGGCCCTGGGGCTGGCGGTGCGGACCGTCGGGATGCCCGCCTCGCAGATCGACGACCTCGTCGCCCACCCGGTGGACGACGGGGTGCCGCCCGCGCTCCAGGGGACCTGGTGCGCGGGCGGCGACGAGTCGGCCGACTGCGTCGAGATCGGTTCATACCGTGACGGGAATGAACCGGAAGAGCCGCTCGCCCTGACGGCGGAGGATCCGATCGGGCGCGACTCGCTCGCCTCGACGCTCCGCGCGTGCCTGGCAGAGTCGTGCGACGACGAGGACGAGGTCGTCGCCCTCCGCTACTCCCCGCCGGGAGCCGTGGCAGAATGTGCGCCGGGCGGTGCGCGCGACGACTGCTCCGACGCGGAGGCGGAGCGGGCCTCCGCGTCCCCCGTCGGCTGGCCGAGGCTCGAGGAGATCGGCGAGGACGGCGCGTCGTCTGAGCCGTATCTTCCGGTCATCGCTCCCGCCGAGGACAGCGGCGTCGACCTCACCGGGCGGTGGTGCGCGACCGACGACAGTGCGACGGACGGCTGCGTCGTGATCGACCAGGGCGCGGGGACCGCGACCTCCGACGGCGAGGACGCCCAGGAGGTGCGCGCGGCCGCATCGGACGGCGGATGGACGCCCCTCGCCGACGGCATCTCCGCTGATGCCTGCACAGAGCTCGCCGTCGGCGACTTCGACGACGCCGGCATCGGCGCGATCGCGCCGTTCGGGACCTTCTGTCCGGCCGGCCACACCCTGGACGCGCAGTCGCTCGCCGGCATCTCCGACCGACCGGACGAGGATCGCATCGGGAACTCGCAGACCGGCACGCTGCTGCTGCGCTCCAGCGACGGATAACGGCTGCTTATGCCGTAGCCAAGGAATGATGAGTGGTCTTCTCCGTCGAGGGCGCCCTACGCTCGGGGGCACCTTCGCCAGACCCGGAGAGGAACCGCTCGTGCCCGAGACCATCACCGTCGCAGAAGCCGTCGGTCGCACCCTCGCCCTGCTGGGCATCCGTCGCGCGTTCGGGGTGGTCGGAAGCGGCAACTTCCACATGACCAACGCCCTGATCGACGGGGGCGCGGAGTACGTCGCCGCCCGGCACGAGATGGGTGCCGCCTGCATGGCCGACGCTTATACACGCGCCTCCGGCGAGCCGTCGGTCGTGAGCGTGCACCAGGGATGCGGCCTCTCGAACGCGCTGACCGGGATCGGCGAGGCCGCCAAGGCCAGGACCCCGATCATCGTCCTGGCCGGGGACACGCCTGCCTACCAGAAGACCTCGAACTTCTCCATCGACCAGGACGGTGCCGTCCAGGCGCTCGGCGCCGTCCCCGCCCGCGTCCACCGGGCCGAGACGGCGGTGATGGACGCCTTCCGCGCGTACGTGTCCGCGGTGGTCGACCGGCGCACCGTCGTCCTCTCGGTGCCGCTCGATCTCCAGGAGTGCCGCGTCGAGTGGGACGAGGGACTCGTGCCGTCCCCGCAGAGCAAGGCTCCCGCCGTCGCGTCGGACGAGTCGGTCGCGATGATCGCCCGCACGCTCAGGAGCGCGCACCGTCCCGTGATCCTCGCCGGTCGAGGAGCGTGGCACGCCGAGGCGGACCTCATCGCCCTGGCCGAGCGCGCCGGCGCGCTGCTGACGACATCCGCGGCCGGGCGCGGGCTGTTCGCCGGCGACCCGTGGCACCTCGACGTCATGGGCGGCTTCGCGACGCCGGGCGCCGCGGCGCTCGTCGCGGAGGCCGACGCGCTCGTCGTGTTCGGGGCGGCGCTGAACAGATGGACCACCCAGGGCGGCGGACTCCTCGCCGACAAGACGGTGATCCAGGTCGACGAGACGCCGGAGGCGATCGGGTGGCACTATCCGGTGACCGCCGGGGTGCTCGGCGACGCCGCCCTCTCGGCGGCCGCCGCGGCGAGAGACCTCGGACGGGAGCCGAGGTCGACGCCCGGATATCGCACGCCGGACGTCGCCGACCGCATCGCGAGCTGCCGGCACTGGCGGGATCAGCCGTTCGAGGCGATCGAGGAGGCGGGCAGGATCGATCCCCGCACGCTCACGATCGCGATCGACGACGCCGTGCCGATGGAGCGGGTGGTCATCCCCGACGGCGGCAACTTCAACGGCTACCCGGGTGCGTTCCTGCGCGTGCCGGATCAGCGGGGCTACAGCGTGCCCCTCGCGTTCCAGTCGATCGGGCTGGCGCTGTCCAGCGGGATCGGCGCCTCGCTCGCGAACCCCGGGCGCGTTCCCGTGGTCGGGGTCGGGGACGGGGGCTTCCTGATGTCCCACGTCGAACTCGACACCGCCGTTCGGCTGGGGATGGGGATGCTCGTCGTCGTCTACAACGACAGCGCGTACGGCGCCGAGGTCCAGCACTTCAAGCACGTCACCGATCGTCTCGAGACCGTGTCGTTCCCTGAGACGGACATCGCCTCTCTGGCGCGCGGGTACAGGTGCGAGGCGATCACCGTGCGCGAGCCGGCCGACCTCGCGCCGCTCGACGACTGGCTCGCCGGCCCGCGGAGGGCCCCCCTCGTGATCGACGCGAAGATCGCCGCCTTCCCGTCCTGGCTGCTCGAGCACTCGATGGAGAACGACTGACCGACGGGCCGACGGCCCCCGCACACAGGAGGAACGACAATGACGTACCGACTCCGATCACGCACCGCTCTCATCGCCGGCGCCGGCGCCCTCGCCATGGTGACGACGCTCACCGCCTGCGCGGCCGGGGGCGACGACGAGGGAGGCGGCGACGGCACGGCCACCGTGACGATCGCCGCGCTGTCCACGGCGAACATGGCGCCGATCTACCTCGGCATCGAGCAGGGGTTCTTCGAGGAGGAGGGGCTCGACGTCGAGATCCAGGCCGTGCAGTCCGGCAGCGAGATGATCACCGGCGCCGTGGCCGGGACCTTCGACGTCATCTGCGCGGGGTACGTGCCGGTGTACACCGCGATGAGCCAGGGGCTGCCCCTGAGGTTCATCGCCGGAAACGACGTCGGAGGGGCGACCGCGGACGTCGACTGGCAGATCGTCGTGGCCGGTGCCGACAGCGACGTGGAGACCGCAGAGGACCTGGCGACCGCGACGGTCGGCGTGAACGCGCTCAAGGGCGTCGCCGAGATCCAGGTGAGGGCCTCCCTGAAGGATCAGGGCATCGACGCGTCGGGGATCGAGCTCACGGAGATCCCGTTCCCTGAGATGCCGGCGGCTCTCGAGCAGGGGCGGCTCGACGCGGCGCTCGTTCCCGAGCCCTTCGTGACGCAGGTGCTCGACGCCGGCGGTCACGTCGTCGACACGCCCTACGCGAACCTCGGAGAGAGCTTCCCGAACGGCGCCTACCAGACGACGGATCAGTTCATCGCGGAGAACCCCGACACGGTCGACGCCTATGTCGAGGCGATCACCCGCTCGATCGAGTACGCGCAGGAGAACCCCGACGCGGTGCGCGAGGCGATCCCGACCTTCACTCAGGTGCCGGAGGACGTCGCCGAGCGGATGCGTCTTCCCGTCTTCGACGCGGAGCTCGATCTCGACAAGATGATCGAGCTGCTCGACTACACCGAGGAGTTCGGCACGATCGAGGATCGCCCCGGCGATGACGACCTCATCTACGCTCCCTGACCGGACGGGCGCCGCGGGAGTCGCCCGGAGGGCCGCGCACGCCGTCGGATCGCTCGGCGGCGTCGCGACCGTCCTCGTCCTCGTCGAGGTCCTGACGCGGACGGACGTGCTCCCTCGCCGGTTCCTCCCGCCTCCGACGGAGGTGATCGCCACGCTCGTCGAGCTCCTGTCCGGTCCCGTGGCGTGGCTCGCCATGGGGGAGACGCTCCGGTCATGGGCGCTCGGGCTCGCGATCGCGATCGTCTGCGGGGTCGGGCTCGGACTCCTCCTCGGATCGAGCGAGCTCGCGTACCGCGCGACGCGCCCGATCATCGAGTTCCTGCGCCCCGTCCCCTCGGTGGCGCTGATCCCGCTCGTCTTCCTCTTCTTCGCGAGCGACCTGTCCGGCGGCACGGTGTTCCTCGCGGCGTTCGCGTCCCTGTGGCCCATGCTCGTGCAGACGACGTACGGGATCCGCAACGTCATGCCGACGCTTCTCGACACGGCGCGGTCGTTCCAGATCCGACGGGGCGACGTCGCCCTCAGGGTCGTGGTGCCGAGCGCGGTCCCGTACATCGCCACGGGCGTGCGCATCGCCTCCACGGTCGCGCTCATCCTCGCTCTCACGGGGGAGATCGTGATCGGGGCCGGCGGGATCGGGCAGCAGATCAACGACGCGCGCCAGGGATCGGCGGTCGCGGCGATGTACGCGTACGTGCTGCTCGCCGGGGTCCTCGGCGTGGTGCTGAACGCCGCGTTCACGGTGCTCGAGCGCCGGCTGCTGCGGTGGCACCCGTCGCACAGGGAGGTCGCGGAATGAGCCGGGGCACGCGCCGCGCGCTCTACGTCGGCGCAGAGGTGCTCACGCCGATCGCCGTGATCGCCGCGGTCTTCGTCTTCACGAACACGAGCGGGAGCTTCTACTTCCCGCCGTTCCAGGAGGTCCTGGTCGCGTTCCAGCAGAACTGGCTCTTCGCGCGCCTGACCAGCGACGTGCTTCCGAGCCTCGCGCGTCTCCTCGCCGGGTTCGCGATCGCCGTGGTCATCGGTGTGCTCCTGGGGCTCCTGCTCGGAAAGGTGCGGTGGCTGCGCCGGCAGGCGAACCCGATCGTGGAGTTCCTGCGCGCGGTGCCGCCGCCCGCCCTGCTGCCGTTCACCATCATCGCGATCGGCGTCGACTCGACGGCGAAGGTCGCTCTCATCGCGTTCGTGTGCATCTGGCCCATCCTGCTGAACACGATGGACGGGATCGCGGGGATCGAGCCGACCCTGCGGGCGACGGACGCCGTGTACCGGATCCGGCCGTGGGATCACCTGATCCACGTCGAGCTGCGCGCCGCCTCCCCGCAGATCTTCGCCGGGATGCGGACGGCCCTGCCGCTCGCGATCATCCTCATGGTCATCAGCGAGATGGTCGCGTCGACCAACGGCGTCGGCTACTTCATCGTCCAGGCGCAGCGCTCCTTCGCGCTGGCGGACATGTGGTCGGGGATCGTGCTGCTCGGCGTCCTCGGCTATCTCCTGAATCTCGCCTTCACCGGGTTCGAACGGTGGGGGCTGTCCTGGCACATCCGGTCCCATGCGGCCGCCGACTGAGGGGAGCGACATGCTCACAGTGGAATCCGTCAGCAAGCGCTACGGCGACCCGGCGACCGGGACGCTCGCCGTGAGCGATCTCACCTTCACGATCGAGGAGGGGAGGATCGTCACGATGGTGGGACCCTCCGGCTGCGGGAAGACGACGGTCCTGAAGCTGATGGCCGGCCTCCTCAAGCCGACAGGGGGCCGGGTCTCGATCGACGGCGAGGCGATCAGCGGACCCCCGGAGCAGATCGCGCTCGTCTTCCAGGACTACGCCAACTCGCTCTACCCGTGGATGAGGGTCGCGGAGAACGTGGCCTTCCCGCTGCGCAGGCTCCGGCTGCCGAAGCGGGAGGTCTCCGCTCGGGTGGAGCGGACGCTCGAGGCCGTCGGCCTCCGCGGTCTCGGCGACCGCTATCCGTGGCAGCTCTCCGGCGGGATGCAGCAGCGCGTCGCGATCGCCCGCGGCCTGGCCTACCAGCCCCGCATCCTGCTCATGGACGAGCCCTTCGGCGCCCTCGACGCGCAGACGCGCGCCGACCTCGAGGACCTCGTGTTCCAGGTGCGCGAGGAGTTCGGCATCACGGTCGTGTTCGTCACGCACGACATCGACGAGTCCGTCTACCTCGCCGACAGCGTCCTGGTGATGGGTCCGCGCCCGACGTTCATCGACGAGGAGCTGACCGTCGATCTCCCCTCCCCGCGCGATCAGATCACGACCAAGCAGCAGCCGGAGTTCGCGCGGCTGCGCTCCGACATCTGGCGCAGGATCAGGGAGTCGAGTCTTATCATGTCGACGGGCGCCATCCCGACGACACCATGAGCGGGTCGTCCGCGCGCCCGCACGACGAGCGATCGACGAGGGTGCCGGTTCTGGATCTGAATCTTCTCCGCGTGTTCCTCGCGGTCTACGAGGCGCGCAGCCTGACGGGCGCGGGACGGGTCATGTACGTCACGCAGCCCGCCATCAGCCAATCGCTCGCGCGTCTGCGCCGGGACCTCGACGACGACCTGTTCTACCGCGACGGCCGGCAGATGCTGCCGACGCCGTTCGCTGAGGAGATCTATCCGGCGATCCGCGGGGCCCTGGAGGGGATCGACGGCGCCGTCTCGACCAGGGGGTTCGACCCCTCGGCATCGACCCGGCGCTTCCGCATGGCCCTGTCGGAGCTCGGGGAGCTGCACTGGCTCTCAGCGATCTCCTCCGCCGTCGCCGGCGCCGGTCGCGGCATCCTGCTCGAGGCGGAGGCTCTCGACCACGCCACGATCGCCGACAGGCTCTCGCGCGGTGCGGTCGATCTCGCGATCAACTCCGCCCCGATCCACGGCGACTTCGAGACGCACACGATCAAGGTCGAGCAGTACGTCGTCCTGATGTCCGCCGGGCATCCGCTGGCGACCGTGCCGCTCGACTTCGACGGGTACCGGGGCGCCGACCACGTGCTGGTCGCGACGGACTCCGGTCGTCCTCACGTCGCCAACGCGCTGCGCCGACTCGGCCACGTCCCGGAGCCGCGGGTGAGCGTCAACCACTTCTCGACGCTGCCGATGCTGCTCGAGGCGAGCGATCTCATCGCGACGGCGCCCCGCAGCCTCGCCGAGGCGTGGTCGCGCTCGCGGGCCCTCGTCTTCCGGCCCCTGCCGTTCCACGTCGATCCCGTCGAGGTGCGCCTCTACGCGCGCTCCGCGCACAGCGACGCCCCCGCGCTGCGCTGGTTCCGCGACACCGTGCTGACGGCGGTCAGGGGCAGCCCGGACGGGAGGACGGCGCCCCCCATGCCGGAGATCGGCTGAGGAGATGGCGAAGCGCCCCATCCCGGGAACGAGGCGCTTCGCGTCGCGCCGACGGATCAGCGCGCGACGAGGAGATCCGCGTGCCAGCGCTCGGCGACGTCGGGGTGCGCCCGCAGTCGCGACTTCAGCGCGTTCTGGCCGTACAGGGCGTGGATCGGGTTGTCCGGGTCGTCCTCGACGCCCCTGGTGCGGGCCGCGAGCTCGGCCGGCAGGTCGATGATCGGCAGCTGCGCGTCGAGAGCGGGGTTGAAGAAGAAGGGGATGGAGATGCGCTCGTCCGGGGCCTTCGGAGAGATGACCCGGTGTTTCGTCGCGCGGAGGTAGCCCTGGGTGGCGTACTCGAGCATCTCCCCGATGTTCACCACGAAGGCGTCCTTGACGGGCGGCGCGTCGACCCAGGTGCCGTCGCGCTCGACCTGGAGCCCGCCCTTGCCCGGCTCCACCCACAGGAGCGTGAGGACCCCGGAGTCCTTGTGGGCGCCCACGCCCTGCTGGGGCTCCGGGTCCT
Organism: Microbacterium sp.; assembly: GCA_052092505.1. GTDB lineage: Bacteria > Actinomycetota > Actinomycetes > Actinomycetales > Microbacteriaceae > Microbacterium. The sequence goes on from JBQDDT010000006.1 coordinate 20,594, forward strand.
CCTTGCCGGGGTAGCGGACGATCTTCAGGAGGGTCTGCGGGTCGCCGAAGTGACGGTCGAAGTACTCCTCCTCGGCCCCGAGCGAGAGCGCCCACGCCCTGAGCAGGCGGCGCGAGACCCGCTCGAGCTCCGCCTGCCACTCGAGGGCGACCTCCTTGAGCTCCGGGAGGTTCTCCGGCCACTGGTTCGGGCCGACGAGGCGCGAGAAGTCGGGGGCGTCCGGATCGTCGATCGCCTCGCGCTCCGGGCCGATGTCGATCTGCTCGCGCCAGTCGACCCTGCCCTGCGTGCGCTCTCCGCCGACGCGGGTGTAGCCGCGGAAGTGCGGGCTGTTGACGTTCTCGATGGCGAGCTTGTCGGCCTCGGGGAGGGCGAAGAGGGCGTGCGCCGCGGCGAGCAGGCGCTCCTGCAGGCCGTCGGGCAGTCCCGTGCCCGTGAGATAGAAGAAGCCGACGTCCCTGGTCGCGGCGCGCAGGTCGTCGCGGAAGGCCGCGGCGGCGTCGGGGCCGGCATCGAGCTGCGAGAGGTCGAGGACAGGAAGCGAGAGATCGGTCATGGGCCGACGATATTCCCGGGGGAGTCGGGCGGGGATGTTTGTTGCCGTCCGTTACGGTGGGCCCGGTCCGACACGCGCAGGATCCGCGGAATAGATTCGGGGCGAGCGCGTTGCACCCTGTGTATTCACACGCATATAAAGCGATCGGAGACGCCATGAGCGACACGACCACCTGGCGGGGCATGCAGTTCGGACTCATGTCGGTCAGCGACATCACCCGCGACCCCGTCAGCGGGAGGACCCCGAGCGAGGCCGAGCGGATCCGCGACATCGTCACGATCGCGAAGCACGCGGAGGATGCCGGCCTCGACGTCTTCGCCATCGGCGAGCACCACAACCCGCCGTTCTTCTCGTCGTCGCCGACCACGACGCTCGCGTACATCGCCGCGCAGACCGAGCGCCTCATCGTGTCGACCTCGACCACGCTGATCACGACGAACGACCCGGTGAAGATCGCCGAGGACTACGCGATGCTCCAGCACCTGGCCGGCGGACGCGCCGACCTCATGATGGGCAGGGGCAACACCGGCCCGGTCTACCCGTGGTTCGGCAAGGACATCCGCCAGGGACTTCCGCTGGCGATCGAGAGCTACAACCTGCTCCACCGCCTCTGGCGCGAGGACGTCGTCGACTGGGAGGGCACGTTCCGCACGGCGCTGCAGGGGTTCACCTCGACGCCGCGCCCGCTCGACGACGTGCCGCCGTTCGTCTGGCACGGCTCGATCCGCACGCCGGAGATCGCCGAGCAGGCCGCCTACTACGGGGACGGATTCTTCGCGAACAACATCTTCTGGCCCGCCGAGCACTACCAGCGACTGATCGGGCTGTACCGCCAGCGCTTCGAGCACTACGGCCACGGCACCCCGGAGCAGGCGATCGTCGGCCTCGGCGGGCAGGCGTTCATGGCGAAGAACTCGCAGGACGCGGTCGACCGGTTCCGGCCGTACTTCGACTCCGCCCCCGTGTACGGCAACGGGCCGACCATGGAGGACTTCACGGAGATGACCCCGCTCACGGTCGGATCGCCGCAGCAGGTGATCGACCGATACGCGGCGATGCGCGACACGTTCGGCGACTACCAGCGCCAGCTGTTCCTCATGGACCACGCGGGGCTTCCTCTCACGATGGTGCTCGAGCAGATCGACTTCCTCGGACAGGATGTCGTTCCGGTGCTGCGTCGCGAGCTGCAGAAGGATCGTCCGGCGGCCGTCCCCGATGCCCCGACGCACGCCGCGCGGGTGAAGGCGGCCTACGGCGACGCCGAGCCCCGCCAGCCCCGGCCCAACGCGAACCGCGGCGACAACGTCACGGGCGGCTCGCCCTACCAGGACACGACGCCGGCGGGATCGGCCTTCGGAGAGGCGGCGCGGCGATGAGCGGGCACAAGCGGATCGCGGTCGTCTCGGCGGGTCTCAGCGACCCGTCGTCGACGCGGCTGCTCGCGGACCGGATCACCCAGGCCGTCACGCGGGGGCTCGCCGAGCGCGGGGCCGAGGCGCAGGCGCAGACGATCGAGCTGCGCGACCTCGCGCATGACATCACCGACAACATGATGACGGGCTTCGCCCCGCGGGCGCTGGCCGAGGCGAACGCGAGCGTCTCCTCGGCCGACGCGGCGATCCTCGTGACGCCGATCTTCTCGACGAGCTACTCCGGTCTCTTCAAGAGCTGGGTCGACGTGCTCGAGCGCGACGCGCTGGAGGGAACGCCCGTGCTGCTGGCGGCGACGGCCGGAACGCCGAGGCACTCGCTCGCGATCGACTACGCGATGCGTCCGCTGTTCACCTATCTGCACGCCGAGCCGGTCTCGACGACGGTCTTCGCCGCGAGCGACGACTGGGGCGGCGGCGCGGACGGTGTCGCGCCCCTGCAGGCGCGGATCGATCGCGCCGCGCGCGAGCTCGCCGACCGGCTCACGGGCTCGGAGCAGCGCGAGAGGGCCGATCCGTTCAGCCCGGAGGCGTATCTCGGTGCGAAGGGTTCGTTCGCCGACCTGATCGAGAACCTGCCCAGCCGCGGCTGAGCGGGCTCACTCCCTGCCGAGGCCGAGTCGGGAGATGATGCCGGGGAGAGCGGCCTCCCAGCAGGCGGCCTCGTGCCCGCCGTCGAACTCCTCGTAGTCGAGCACGGCGGCGCGAGGGGCGACGGCGTCGCGCATCCGCCGGACGGGGTCGACGAGCACCCACTCGTCGGTCCCGACCGACAGGTGCACCTTCCCGAGCCGCACGTCGGAGCTCTCGATCGCGTCCGTGAGCCACTCGGCGGCGTATCCGCTGCGCGCGTTCGGCCACCAGAACGATCCCGACTGACAGATCGAGACGCCGAACAGGTCGGGGGCGACGCACTGGGCGTACAGGGCGGTGAGGCCGCCGAGCGAGGAGCCCTGGATCGCCCGAAGCGCAGGGTCCGCTGCGAGGGGGACGGGCGCGGAGTCGACAAGCGCTCGCAGATCGTCGACCAGCTCGGGGCTGCACGTCAGATCGGCGTCGCGCTGGGCGATGTCGCCGTGGCCGAGCAGGAGCGCGACCGTCCCACGGGCGAGGTGGGTCTGCGCCCACGCGTCGAACCGCTCTCCGCCGTCGGCGATCCGGCGATCGCCGTCCAGGAGGACGACGCATGGAGCGCCTCCGCGCGGCGGATGGGCGGGGAGGTGCCAGGTCGCGCGGCGCGTCCCGCCGGCGGCGGAGCGGATCTCCATCGCCTCGAGCCGGCCCGGTTCTGCGGCGGTCGCGGACGGCCGCGCCCGCGGCGCGTCGGGACCGGCCGCGACCGAGGTGCCGCGGAACGACTCGCGCGCCAGCGGGTCGGGGCGTGCGAGCTCGAGGAGGTCATACCAGGCGATGATCCGCTCGTGCCGCTCGGGGTCCGTCATCGCGAGGGAGCGTGCGCGTCGCTCGCGCAGATCAGGGAGCGGGCGCGCGGTCGGCGTGCCGTCGTCGATCGCGAGGGCGTAGGTGCAGCGCCATCCGGACCCGAGGCGGAGCGACAGCGCCCAGAGATCGGTCCCGTCGATCTGCTCGAAGAGCACGCGTTCGAACGTCTGGTCGTCCGTGAGCTTGCCGGCGATGAGCGCGACGCGACGAGCCGGCCCGCGGTGCAGCCAGGTGTAGGAGCGGCGCTCGCCGTCGCCCTCGACGATCGGCGTCCCCTCGCGTGATGCGCGCTCCCAGAGGGCGTCGGCCGCCGCGGGGTCGGCGCGCACCGCCTCGACGGCGGGCGAGCGCGCCGGCTCGACGGGGGCGGGGCGCGGCGTGTGCGGCGGGACCGTGAGCAGGCGCCGATCGGCGGCCTCTGGGCGGGACCGGAAGGCGGGATCGACCATGGGAATCCTCCGGGAGTCGCGGCCGTCCCGACCGCCGACATGAAGAGCTGATGTGCTTAAGGGTAGGCTTACTTTCGCGCGCTGCCCGTTCGGCGCGCACGCTGGCTCTCCCGCGCCGCGCACCCGAAAGGATATCCATGACCTCGTTCTCCACACCCACCGTGACACGGATGCGCCGCGTGGCGCTGGCCACGGCCGTCGTCGCCGCCGGCTCCCTCGCGCTCGCCGGATGCGGAGCGTCGGGCGACGGCGGCGCCGACGGCGACGACTCCTCCGCTTCGAACGGCGAGTGGCCCCGCACCTTCGAGAACGCCGACGGCACGACGACCGAGATCCCCGAGCAGCCGCAGGAGATCTTCTCGACCACGGTCTCGACGACCGGCACGCTGCTCGCGATCGACGCCCCCGTGGCGGTCTCTGCGACCGACGCGAACGGCGAGTTCTTCCCGCAGTGGGCGGACGTCGCCGAGGAGAAGGGCGTCGAGGAGGCGTGGGCCGCCGGCGCCCCCGACATCGAGGCCGCGATCGCCGCGGAGCCCGACCTCATCGTCGTCGCGACGACGGGTCAGGACTCCGTCGTCGACCAGGTGGCCGAGTTCCAGGACGTCGCGCCGACGATCGTCGTCGACTACGGCGAGCAGTCGTGGGAGGACCTCGCGGTCGAGCTCGGCGAGGCGACCGGGCTCGAGGAGCAGGCGCAGACCGCGATCGACGAGTTCGACACCGCCGTCGCCGATGCGGCAGAGCAGATCACGGTCCCCGAGGGCGAGGCGAACATCGTCTCCTACAACGGCCCGGGCAACAGCAACCCGATCGCGCACGCCGACGGGCCGCACGGCACGCTGCTGCAGGACCTCGGCTTCACGATCGAGGAGCCCGACGCCGAGTGGCACACTCAGCCGCAGCCGCGCAAGGACTTCGTCTTCGCCGACTACGAGCGCCTGACCGAGCTGACGGCCGACACGACCTTCGTCCTCGCCGCCGACGACGCGGCCGCCGAGGAGGGCTTCGGCTCCGACGAGGTGCTCGCCAACCTGCCGTCCGTCGAGAACGACCAGGTCTACGGCCTCGGCGCGAACTCGTTCCGGATGGACCTCTACAGCGCGACGGAGATCGTCGAGGGCATCGTCGACACCTTCGGCTCCTGAGCCGTCTGACGCATCGCCGGCGGCGAGGTGACGATCACACGTGCGGACGCCGCGCCTCAGCGGGGGCGCGGCGTCCGCCGTGCGCTGGGGAGGACTTCCGGCCTCGTCCTGCTCCTGATCGCGATCGTCCTCGTCGGGTTCGTGAGCGTCTGCGTCGGCGTCGTGTCGATCCCGGCGTCGACGACGTTCGACTCCTTCTTCTCCTACGACCAGACCGACTCGCATCATCTGCTCGCGCAGCTGCAGCGCGTGCCCCGCACGATCCTCGCCGTGCTCGTGGGCGCGTGCCTGGGGACGGCGGGGGCGATCATGCAGGCCCTCACGCGCAACCCGCTGGCCGAGCCCGGCATCCTCGGCGTGAACGGGGGCGCGGCGTTCGCGATCGCCGTCGGCATCGCGTTCTTCGGCGTCACGAACGTGTGGGGCTACATGTGGATCGGCCTCGTCGGAGGCGCCCTCTCGGGGATCCTCGTCTTCGTCCTCGGGGGTGCCAGGCGCGGGACGAACCCCGTCAAGCTCGTCCTCGCCGGCTCCGCGGTGACGGCCGTGCTGATGGCCCTCGCGCAGGTCGTCCTCCTCAACGCCTCCTCCGACGTCTACGACCGGTACCGCCACTGGATGGTGGGGTCCCTCGCCGGCCGCGACTACGGTGTGCTCGGGGCCGTCGCGATCCTCGGCGTCGTCGGCCTCGTGCTCGCCGCGAGTCTCGCGCGGGTCCTCGATTCCGCCGCCCTCGGCGAGGACGCCGCCAGGTCCCTCGGCGCGAACCCCGCCAGGGTCTGGCTCGTCGCGGGCGCGAGCGTGATCCTGCTCGCCGGCACCGCGACCGCCGCGGCGGGCCCGATCGTCTTCCTCGGCCTCGCCGCCCCGCACCTCGCGCGTCTCATCGCCGGCGTGAGCCACCGCTGGGTGCTGCCGTACTCCGCGCTCATCGGGTCGCTGCTCATCGTGACCGCCGACACGCTGGGGCGCGTCGTCTCGCCGGGCAGGGAGATCGGGGTCGGCATCATGGTCGCGCTCATCGGCGGCCCGTTCTTCGTGTGGATCGTGCGCGGCAGGAAAGTCCCGACGCTGTGACCGGGGCCGACGAGACCACGGCGACCGCCGGAAGGGATCCGCTCCGCCCGCCGAGCGGTCGCCTCCTCCGCCTGGGCGCGGCCGTCGTCGTGGTCCACCCCCGCGTGATCGTCGTGACCGTCCTCATCGTCGCGGTGAGCATCGTCGCCGCGATCGTCGCGATGGGCACGGGGACTCTCACGCTGACGCCGGGAGAGGTGGCCGGCGCTCTGCTCGGGCGCGGCGACGACGCGGCCGTCAAGGTCGTCACGGCGGTCCGCCTGCCGCGGATGCTCACGGCGATCCTCGCCGGATCCGCCTTGGGCGTGTCCGGTGCGGTCTTCCAGTCGATCTCGCGCAACGCACTCGGCAGCCCCGAGATCATCGGATTCACAACCGGGGCCGCGACGGGCGCGATCATGCAGATCGTCGTCTTCCAGGCCGGGGGAGTGCGCGTCGCGCTCGGCGCGCTCGTCGGAGGGATCCTCACCGCCGTCGTCGTCTACCTGCTCTCGATGCGCGGGAGGACCACCGGCGGGTACCAGCTGATCCTCACCGGGATCGGCGTGGGTGCCGTGCTGCAGGCGGTCAACGAGTTCCTCCTCGTCTTCGGCGGGGTCGACCAGGCCGTGCAGGCCAACGTCTGGCTCGCCGGCTCCCTCTCCTCGCGCGGTTGGGAGCACGTCCTCACGGTCGCGATCGCGTGCGCCGTGCTCGTCCCCGTCGTCCTCGCGCTCGCGCGGCGGGCGACGCTCATGGAGATGGGCGACGACGTCGCCCAGCAGCTCGGCGTGCGCGCCGAGCGGTCGAGGCTGGCCCTCATCTTCTCAGCGGTCCTGCTCGCCGCGGCGGCCACCGCCGCATGCGGGCCGATCGCCTTCGTCGCCCTGGCCGCCCCGCAGCTCGTCGTCCGGCTGACCGGATCGCGCGGGCTCCCGGTCATCGGCGCCGCCGCGATGGGAGGATGCCTCCTCGTGCTCTCCGACGTCGTCTCGCAGCTGCTGCCGACCGAGATGATGCTCCCCATCGGGCGCGTCACGGGCGTCATCGGCGGCGCGTACCTCATCTGGCTGCTCACGCGGAAGGAGAAGGTCAGAGTATGACGACCGAGAAGGCGGTGTCGCTCGCGGGAGAGGGCCTCACCCTCGCGTACGACCGACGCACGATCTCCCGCGATCTCAGCATCGACGTGCCGCGGGGCGAGGTGACGATCGTCGTCGGCCCGAACGGCTGCGGCAAGTCGACGCTGCTGCGCGCCCTGTCGCGCCTGCTCGCCCCGGAGGAAGGGAGGGTGCTTCTCGACGGGGAGGACGTGCGGCGCATGGGAGGGAAGCAGTTCGCGCGCCGGCTCGCGCTCCTGCCGCAGACGTCGCAGGCGCCGTCCGGCATCAGCGTCGGCGACCTCGTCGCGCGGGGGCGGTTCCCGCATCAGCGGATGCTGCAGCAGTGGTCCCGCGACGATCAGGAGGCTGTGGCGAGGGCGATGGCCGCGACCGACGTCACCGCGCTCGCCGATCGCGGCGTCGATGAGCTCTCGGGCGGTCAGCGCCAGCGGGTCTGGATCGCGATGCTGCTCGCGCAGGACGCGCCGGTGATGCTCCTCGACGAGCCGACGACGTTCCTCGATGTCGCGCACCAGCTCGAGGTGCTCGAACTGGTGCGCCGGCTCAACAGGGACGACGCCAGGACGGTCGTCGTGGTCCTCCACGACCTGAACCAGGCCGCGCGCTACGCCGATCACCTCATCGTGATGCGCGACGGGGAGATCGCCGATCGCGGGCGCCCCGGCAAGGTGCTCACGGAGGCGCTGCTGTCCGACGTGTTCCGCCTCGAGGCTCGGGTCATCGCCGATCCGGTCTTCGGCACGCCCCTCATCGTGCCGATCGCGAGCACCGGCTCCTCGCATGACGGGTGACGCGCTCGTCGGCCTCTCCCTCTCGCCGACGTGGTGGCGTGGCGACGCATGGCGATCCGACGGGCACCGGGTCGCCGGGCTCGTCACGGGCGAGGCGCTGATCGACGCGGCCAGGCTCGCCGACGCCGCCGGGGCGCACTTCGTCTTCAAGCCGGACGCGCTCTCGCTCGATCCGGCGCAGCTGCGCTCCTGGCCGGGGAGGACAGGGCCCGATCCCGTCGTGCTCATGACCGCGATCGCGCGGGAGACGCGCGCGGTCGGGCTCGTCCCGACCGTCTCGACGAGCGTCCACGCTCCGTACGCCGCGGCGCGGGAGCTGCAGACCCTCGACCAGCTCTCGGCGGGGCGCGCCGGCTGGAACGCCGTGACCTCCCTGGGCGGGACGGAGAAGGTCGGCGTCGCGGACCTCCCGCACCAGGAGCGCTACGCCAGGGCCCGCGACATGATCCTCACCGTCCGCCGCCTGCACGCCAGCTACCCGGCCTCCGCGATTCGCCTCGATCCGGAGGGATCTTTCGCCGATCCGGGAGAGGTGCACCCCATCGAGCGCACGCCGACCTTCGACGTGGCAGGACCCCTCACCGTCCCCGCCGTGGTCGACGAGCCGATGCCGCTGCTGCACGCCGGGGGGTCACCTGCCGCGACGGATCTCGCGGCGCGGTTCGCCGACGCCGTGTTCGCGATGTCTCTCGAGGCGGCAGATGGCGCGCGGCAGCGGAGGGACCTCGCCGAGCGCGCAGCACGCGCGGGGCGGATCCGTGCCCCGCGCGTGCTTCCGGGGATCACCCTGTGCCTGGCGGGAACGCGCGCCGCGGCAGAGCATCGGTTCGCCGCGGGTGCGGAGGGCGGGGGAGCGGGAGCACCCCACTGGTCGGTCGTGGGGACCCCGGCCGACGCCGCCGACGCGATCTCCCGACGCGTCGAGGCCGGCGCGGCCGACGGAGTGATCGCCCTGCCGTTCGGGGGGTGGGAATCGGTCGAGCGGTTCGCCGACGGCGTGCTGCCGCTGCTGGCCGAGCGCGGCGTCCTCGCCCCGCGTCAGCCGAGCCTGCGGGCGACGATGGGCCGGTGACGGGGCGGGCCGAGGAACGCGTCGCGGCCATCCGGTGAACACTTGCCGAAGCCCGCGCGGATCCCGCTCGGCGCGGCGGGTCCTGCGCGACGCTGGAGCCATGCGAGTCGCGATCATCGCCGAATCGTTCCTGCCTCACATGAACGGGGTCACCGGCTCCGTTCTCCAGGTGGCGCATCATCTGCGCGTCGCCGGCCACGAAACGCTCATCCTCGCCCCCGACGCGCCGGGCGCCGACGCGTCCGCCGCGACGCTCGTCGCGTCCGTCCCCATGCCGCGCTACCCCGAGGTGAGGGTGGCGGTGGCGACCGTGCGCCGCATCCGGAGGGAGCTCGCCCGCTTCCGGCCGGACGTCGTCCACCTCGCCTCACCGGCCGTCCTCGGCTGGCAGGGGCTCCTCGCGGCGGACGGGCTCGGGCTGCCGACGGTCGCCGTCTACCAGACCGACGTCATCTCCTATGCGCAGCGGTACGGCGTGCCAGGCGCCGCTCCGCTCGCCTCGGGCCACGTCGCCCGCCTGCACCGGAGGGCGACGCTCACGCTGGCGCCGTCCTCCCACGCGGAGCGGCAGCTCGCCGGCCTCGGCGTCGACCGCATCGTGCGCTGGGGGCGCGGGGTCGATGCCGCGCGGTTCACCCCGGCCAGGCGCAGCAGCGCGTGGCGCGAGCGGATCACGGCGCCGGGCGATGGCGGCCTGCTCGCCCTTCCGGCCGCCGATGAGGCGACCAGGATCGTCGGCTACGTCGGCCGTCTCGCCCCGGAGAAGCAGGTCGAGGACCTCCGCGCCGTGGCCGACCTCCCCGGCGTGCGCCTCGTCATCGTGGGGGACGGCCCGGAGCGCGCGCGGCTGGAACGACTGCTGCCGAGCGCGCGGTTCACCGGCTTCCTCGCCGGCGACGAGCTCGCGCAGGCGGTCGCCGGCTTCGACGTGTTCGTCCACCCCGGCGAGAGCGAGACGTTCTGCCAGACGGTCCAGGAGGCGCTCGCCTCCGGCGTTCCCGTCGTCGCGACGGGAAGGGGCGGCCCCGTCGACCTGGTCCGCTCCAGCGTCGACGGATGGCTCTACCGGCCCGGCGACCTGGAGGACCTCCGCAGCCGGGTCGCCGATCTCGTCGGCGATCCCGCGAAGCGGGCCTCGTTCTCGCTCGCGGCGCGCGACAGCGTGCGCTCGCGCACCTGGGCGGCCCTGACGGATCAGCTCGTCGGGCGATACCGCGAGGCAGCCAGGCTCAGGGCGTTCGACGACCAGGCCCTCGCGCGGGGCGAGCGGCGCGCGGTGGCGCCGCTCGAGGTGCCGGATGACGGGCGGTGGGCACCCGGTCGCGTGCGCGCCCGCGCCGAACGGAGCGGACGTGCGCCCCGCTCGCTCGGCTACGTCGCCCTGGGGGACTCGCTCACCGAGGGACTGTGCGACAGCTCCCGCGTCCCTGACGGGCAGTATCGCGGCTGGGCCGACCGGCTGGCGATGCTGCTCGCCCAGGACGCCGAGCGGACGACGCATCATCGCCTCCGCTTCGCGAACCTCGCGGTCCGCAGCAGGCGCGTGCGCGATCTCGCCGTCACGCAGGTCCCCGCCGCGCTCGAGCTGCGCCCCGACCTCGTCTCGATCCTCATGGGGCACAACGACCTCGTCGGCCACGCATCGGAGCCGATCGCGCTCGCCGCCGAGCTCGAGCGCAGCGTCACGACGCTGCGCGGGGCCGGCGTCGACGTGCTCCTCGTCACGCCGTTCCTCCCGCGCATCCCGACGGCGCGGCTCTTCGCCCGGCGGGTCGCGGTGTACTCCAGCGAGATCCGCCGCATCGCCGAGGAGACGGGGAGCCTGCTCCTCGACACGGATGCGCTGCCCGAGCTGGGCGGCGCCGGGGCCTGGTCCGCCGACAGGGTCCACCTCCGCTCCTCCGGTCACCGCCTCCTCGCGTATCGCGCGGCCGAGGTACTCGGGGTGCGCGACGCGCCCGCCCTCGCCGAGCTCGACCGCGCCTTCCACGACGACGCGCAGGAGGAGACCGGGCGCTGGGTCACGCGCCACGCGCTCCCGTGGGTGTGGCGGCGGATGCGGGGCCGCACGGCGGGTGACGGACGGACGGCGAAGCACGACGGATGGGTCGATCTCCCGGCGCGCGGCGTGAGCGACGGCGCCGACATCGGATCCTGACCGGCCGATCGGAGAGTGCGCTGTTAGGCTGTCAGAGGCCGCTGCTGCGGCCGATCCGTATTCATTCCGCGTGGTGCCGGCAGGAAGCTGGTCCCCTGAAGTGATCTTCCGGCTCGTGAGAGGACCGGCGGGTTTCTCCTGGTGGCCAGCGCAGGCGGGCTCCGGCGCGGAGAGAGAAAAGGAGAGACCTCTTGGAAGGTCCTGAAATCACCGCCGCCGAGGCCGTTCTCGACAACGGCCGCTTCGGCACCCGCACGATCCGCTTCGAGACCGGCCGTCTCGCCCAGCAGGCGCAGGGCGCGGTCGCCGCGTACCTCGACGAGGAGACGATGCTCCTCTCGGCCACGAGCGCCTCGAAGAAGCCCCGCGAGGGCTTCGACTTCTTCCCGCTGACGGTCGACGTCGAGGAGCGCTCCTACGCCGCCGGCAAGATCCCCGGGTCGTTCTTCCGTCGCGAGGGGCGTCCCTCGACCGACGCGATCCTCGTGTGCCGCCTCATCGACCGTCCGCTGCGCCCGTCGTTCGTCGACGGCCTGCGCAACGAGATCCAGATCGTCGTCACGGTCCTCTCGATCGCTCCAGGCGAGTTCTACGACGCGCTCGCGATCAACGCGGCCTCCGCGTCGACGCAGATCTCCGGTCTGCCCTTCTCCGGGCCGATCGCCGGTGTGCGCCTCGCGCTCATCCCCGGGTTCGGCTCGCACGAGGACCAGTGGGTCGCATTCCCGAACGCCGAGCAGCTCGAGACCGCCGTGTTCGACCTGATGGTCGCCGGCCGCGTGCTCGACAACGGCGAGGTCGCGATCATGATGGTCGAGGCCGAGGCGACCGAGTCGAGCTGGAACCACATCGCCGGGGGAGCGGTCAAGCCGAGCGAGGAGGTCGTCGCCGGCGGCCTCGAGGCGGCCAAGCCCTTCATCAAGCAGCTCGTCGAGGCGCAGGCCACGATGGCGGCCGGCTCGACCAAGGAGCCGCTCGAGTTCCCGACGTTCCCGTCCTACAGCCCCGAGACCTACGACTTCGTCGAGGGCAAGGCGCTCGCCGAGCTCGAGCGGATCTACCAGATCGCCGACAAGCAGGAGCGTCAGGACGCCGACGACGCGCTGAAGGCGTCCGTCAAGGAGGAGCTCGTCGCGGCGACCGAGGCGGAGCAGCTGCCCGCAGCGGCGCCGCTGGAGTTCTCCGCCGCGTGGAAGTCCGTCACGAAGAAGATCGTGCGCGGCCGGATCCTCACCGAGGGCGCCCGCATCGACGGCCGCGGCCTCGCCGACATCCGCCCGCTCGACGCCGAGGTCCAGGTGATCCCGCGCGTCCACGGCTCCGCGATCTTCCAGCGCGGCGAGACCCAGATCATGGGCGTCACGACGCTGAACATGCTCAAGCTGGAGCAGCAGATCGACTCGCTCTCGCCCACGACGAGCAAGCGGTACATGCACCACTACAACTTCCCGCCGTACTCGACCGGTGAGACCGGTCGCGTCGGCAGCCCGAAGCGGCGCGAGATCGGGCACGGCTTCCTCGCCGAGCGTGCGCTCGTGCCGGTGCTGCCGAGCCGCGAGGAGTTCCCGTACGCGATCCGCCAGGTGTCCGAGGCGCTCGGCTCGAACGGATCGACGTCGATGGGATCGGTGTGCGCCTCGACCCTGTCGCTGCTGAACGCCGGTGTGCCGCTTCGCGCTCCGGTCGCCGGCATCGCGATGGGCCTCGTCTCGGAGGAAGCAGACGGCCAGACGCGCTACGCCGCCCTGACCGACATCCTCGGCGCAGAGGACGCGCTCGGCGACATGGACTTCAAGGTCGCCGGCACGAGCGAGTTCGTCACCGCGCTCCAGCTCGACACGAAGCTCGACGGCATCCCGTCTGAGGTGCTCGCCGGCGCCCTGACGCAGGCGAAGGACGCGCGTCTGCGCATCCTCGACGT
>JBQDDT010000007.1:0-18620 GCA_052092505.1 Microbacterium sp.
ACGCCCCCGTCGCTGATGCTCGGTAGTGGCGTCAGAGATTGCATGTGGTATTGCCGGCGTGGGTCGATCCGGACACGATCACGCTCATCTGGGTGGCCATCGCCTCCCGCAGGATCGCCGAGGCGCGTTCGTCGAGCGATCCGGCCGCCAGGAGGTCGCCGAGGCTGCGATACGACGGCAGGAACCGACGGATGTTGACCGACCAGTGCTTCCGCGTGATGTCCGGGATCGCGAGGTGAAGGCGGGAGCCGTCAGGGAGCGAGGCGTCCACGACCGGCTGGCTGAGATCGACGCGGCGCCCGGCCGAGTGCAGCATCCGCTCGACCAGCTCGCGCACCTGGGTCTCGGTCAGCCGGAGCGGGATGCGCTCCGAGCGCCCGTCGCGCGCCACGAAGATGCGGTCGGGTGCGTTGATCCACAGCTCCTCGACCGTCGGATCGGTCAGGTAGGGATCGAGCGGACCGTAGCCGGACAGCGTCGCCAGCACCTCCCGCTCGCACGCCTCCTCGTCGTCGATCGGCTCGAGCCCGCGCGCGTAGGCGAGGTCGTTGTGGCGGCGCACCTCGCCACGGACGAGGCGCCGCGTGAGCTCCCCCTCGCGCCCCGGATCGACGTCCTCGGAGCGCAGGCGCGCCCGCACGCGCTCGATCAGGTCAGCGGGGACGGCACTCACGCACCCTGTTCTAGCTCAGCGCCCCGGGCCCGCGCGGAAGTTATCCACAGCCCACCCCGCCCGATCTCGCGCGCCGCGCGGTCGTTCCTTCTGCCTCTGCGCCGTGTTCGGTCGCTTCGCCGTCGCCGACAGGGCGGGAAGAGAACCTCATCGGGTTCGTCGTGCGCACGGCGGGAGCCCGAGGCTGCCGACCGCGTCAGTTCCTACGCGGCTGCGGGTGCGTGAGCGCCGAACACGAAGAGGCCCTTCACTGCCTCCGACGCTGAGACTCCGTCCCTGCGCTCGACAGCGTCGAGCAGGTCCTTCGCGAGCTGCTTCCGGTTCGGCGGCCGCGTGAGTGAGCGCTGCAGGATGACGCTGAGCATGGCGAGATGATCAGCGATCAGCTGCCCGCGGGCAGGAAGCTCCGCCCGTCTGATCTGCTCCATGAACTGCACGAAGACGGTCGCCCAATCACCGTCCTCAGCCCTCACGAGTCCATGCAGGAGGCGAATCAGCTCCGCCGCATCCTGATCCGACGGACGGTCGTACTCGAGGTACAGCCTCACGTGCAGCGCACACACCTCGGCGAAGTAGCGATGCAGACTCGTCGCGTCGTCATCGGCGATGCGACGCACTGTGGTCTGACGTCCTGGCCAGATGTCGATCAGCCCTGCCCGCTCGAGACGCTGGATCGCCTCACGCACGGGGGTCCGCGACACGCCGAACTGATCCGCGAGCTCGAGATCGCGGATCGGGTCTCCCGGCGCGAGCTCTCCATCGCGGATGAGCGCCACCAGGCGCTCGTACACGCCCTCGGCGAGCCGTGACGGCGTGAACCTAATCGGCGCGATGCGCGCCCCTTCCGTCACGAGACGTCCTGCCCCATAGCCGATCGATGCATGACTCCACCTTTCCCATCAACTGAGGTTTCCAGTGATAGTTCGGAGCCCTCCCCGTGAGCGTATGGATGCGAAAGTACGGTTCAAAGCAGTAGTTCAGGAATATCGGCATACTTTTGCGGACACTCGTCGGGGACTCCGCGCACCGCTCACACTCACGCAGGCGAGGCCAGGTGAGTCCCGAGCAGTGCGATACGCGCGGCCCTCCGGACCCTCGGGGACGACCTTCGCGGTGACCGACCGGGGCGACGCCGCCCCACGCGCGGCGCAGGTCGTGTCAGCGGGAGAGAGTGTCGCTGGTGGGGCTCAGGCCTGCGGGAGGCGACCGTCCGAGCCCAGCCGCCAGGCCCCTGCGGCGTCCTGCCGGCGCCAGAACTCGGCGAACCGGCCCCCGGCCGCGCGCAGCTCGTCGATCGTGCCGTCCTCCACGATCCGCCCCTCGTCGAGGAACACCGCCCGGTCCGCGTTGCGGATGCTCGCGAGCCGATGCGCGACGATCACCCGCGTGCGCGCCGTCCCCTCGGTCAGCGCCGTCGAGATCGCCCGCTCGTTCTCCGTGTCGAGCGCGCTGGTCGCCTCGTCGATGAGCAGCACCGGCGCCGGCTTCAGCAGCGCGCGGGCGATCGAGACCCGCTGGCGCTCCCCGCCCGACAGCGTGCCGCCGCCCTCGCCGACGGGCGATTCCCATCCCTCCGGCAGACGCGCGAGCACCGCGTCGATCCGCGCGAGCCGTGCGGTCTCCGACAGGCGCTCCTCGCCGGCTCCCGGGTCCCCGGCGAGGACGTTCTCCCTGACCGTGCCATCGAAGAGGTACGGCTCCTGGAAGACCGCGCTGACGAGGTCGCGCCGCGCGTCTCCCGACAGGTCGGAGACGTCCTGCCCGTCGACGAGGATGCTCCCGTCGGTGGGCTGGTGGAGGCCCGCCAGCAGCGCCAGGATCGTGCTCTTGCCCGAGCCGGACGGCCCGACGATCGCCGTGGTGCTGCCGGGCTCGATCGTGAGGGAGAGGTCGTCGATGACCGGCGCGTCGTCCGGCGCGTATCGGAAGGAGGCGTGGCGCAGCTCGATCCGCGGGGCCGCCGATCCCGACGCCGAGCGCGCCCCGTCGGCCAGCTCCGGCGCGTGCATGATCGTGCGGATCCGGCGCAGCACGCCCGTGGCCCCCTCGATGCCGCCGCTGAGCTCCGCGATCGTCGTGAACGGCTCGAGGTAGCGCGCGATCACGACGATCAGCCCGATCGCCTCAGGCGCCGACAGCGCACCGTCGAGTGCGAGGAGGAGCGTCGTCCCCGCGAGGAGGATGAGCGCCACCTGGCTCGCGACGCCGAAGACGATCTGGCCGGGCACCTGCAGCAGGAGGAGGCGCACGGCCGCCCCGTGCTGGGCGTCGAGCGCGCGGCCCACCTGGCTGCGCTCCGGCTCCGCGCGGCGCGCGGCGCGCAGCGCGTGCTGGGCGCGGGCGAACTCCAGCACGCGCTCGGTGAGCGCGGTGTTCGCATCGGCCGCCGCGCGGTCGGCGGCGCGGCTCAGTCGCGTGGACAGCAGGTACGCGCCGAGCAGGACAGGCACCCCCACGAGCGCGGCGACCCCGAGCGGCCAGGCGATCGACAGGAGCGCCAGTCCGAGCGCGACTGGCAGGAGCACGGCGCTGAGCATCGGCGTGACGAGGTAGACGATGATGCCGACGAGGTCGGGGCCCGTCGCGCCGATCGCCTGGCGCGCCGTGGCGGTGTTCTCGGCGCCGAGCCAGGTCAGGGGCGTCCTGGCGATCCGGTCGGCGACCGAGCGCTGGCCGGTCTGGAGCAGGCCGAACCCGAGCGAGAAGCCGACCTGGGCGATCACCCAGTCGATCACCCAGCCCGCGAGCGTCAGCGCCACGAGCGCCCCCACCCACGGCCAGGCCTGCGCGGGCTGCGGGGAGAACAGATGGCCCAGGATCGGCAGGAGCACGACCGCGCCCAGCGCGCGCAGGATGACGCTCACGACCGTCATCGCGAGGTGGGCGATCACGCGGGGCCGCGTGCCCTCCGGGAGGAGTCCGAGCAGGGTCCGGATCATCGTGCGACCTCCGTCTCCTCGTG
Organism: Microbacterium sp.; assembly: GCA_052092505.1. Taxonomy (GTDB): domain Bacteria; phylum Actinomycetota; class Actinomycetes; order Actinomycetales; family Microbacteriaceae; genus Microbacterium. Next base: position 3,636 of record JBQDDT010000007.1, read on the forward strand.
GGGCACCACGGTGCCGCCGGCGTCCCACAGCCGTCGATACCGCCCGTCCTGCGCGAGCAGCTCGTCGTGCGTGCCCGACTCGCAGATGCGACCGTGATCGAGCACGACGATGCGGTCCGCCCCGGTGACCGTGTGGAGCCGATGCGCGATCACGAGCACGGTGCGCGCCTCGGTGAGCCGGTTCAGCGCCTGCTGCACGAGGTACTCGGACTCCGGGTCGGCGAAGGCGGTCGCCTCGTCGAGCACGAGCACTGGCGTGTCGGCGAGGATCGCACGGGCGATGGCGATGCGCTGCCTCTCGCCGCCGGAGAGGGCGGCGTCGGCGCCGATGACGGTGTCGTATCCGTCGGGGAGCCGCAGGATGCGCTCGTGGATCTGCGCGTCCCGCGCCGCCTCCTCGACGCGCTCGCGCGTCGCCTCCGGCACGGCCAGCGCGATGTTCTCGTGCACGGTCCCCTGCACGATCTGGGTCTGCTGGAACACGAAGCCGACCCGCGCGTACAGCTCCTCGGGCGCCAGCGCGCGCACGTCGGCGCCGCCGATGCGGATCGCGCCGTCGGTCACGTCGTGGAAGCGCGCGACGAGCGCCGCCAGCGTCGACTTCCCCGATCCGGACGGGCCGACGAGCGCCGTCAGCGTCCCGGGCTCCAGCACGAGTTCGATGCCGTCGAGGACGGGCACCCCCGGCCGGTAGGAGAACCCGACGCGGTCCAGCTCCACCCGGCCGATGGGCGCGACCGCGCCGCCTGCGCTCCCCGCCGCCGGCGCGTCCAGCTCCGGCTCGTCGAGGGCGACCTGCACGCGCCGGGCCGCCAGCGTGCCCGTGCGCACGCCGGACAGGCCGAAGCCGATGCCGAGGAGCCGGGCGCCGAACGTCGTCCCGAGCAGCAGGAACGGGAGGAGGTCGATCGGCTCCGCGCCTCCTCCCACGACGAGGAGCGTGCCGACGACGACGATCAGCAGCACCGACGTGGACGGCCGCGTCGCGAGGTCCATGACGGCCTTCTGGGAGGTGAAGGGGCGCTGCCACTCGTCGAGGAACCGGACGTACTCCCCCAGCCGTGCCCGGAAGGAGGACGCCGCCGCGCCGCCGAAGACCCGGACGACCGGCTGCCCGTCGAGGTACCCGCCGGCCTCGCTGTTCATCCGCTCCGCCCAGCGCAGCGACTGCGACATCTTCGGGCCCGAGCGCATCACCATCGCGATCATCGTGACGACGTACACGAGCACGGGCACGAACAGCACCAGCGCGATCCGCCAGTCGATGGCGAAGAGGTAGACGAGCACGGCGACGGGCGCGACGACGGCCGCGACCGCGTCGGGCACGGCGTGGGTGACGAGGTAGTGGAGGGCGAGCGTGTCGTCCTGGATCAGCTGCTTGACCTGACCGGACGTGCGCGCGTCGAACCAGCCGAGCGGGAGCCGGGCGAGCTTGCCGAGCAGTCGCTGGCGCACGTCGCGCTCGAAGCGGCCGTCGACGGCATGCAGCCACAGCAGGAGCGCCGCCGAGAGCAGCGTCCCCGCGCCGAGCAGCGCGATCGCCCAGATGCCGAGCGTCCAGAGCCGGCTCGTGTCGGCACCGGTGATGAGCAGCCGGGCGAGCTCGGCGAGGAGGAAGAAGGGCGCCAGCTGCACGAGGGTGACGATCGCCTGCACGATCCCGCCCACGACGAGCGTGGGGCGCAGGGGGCGCAGCAGGCGCCCGGCGGCCTGCGCGCGCCAGGTGCCGCGGGAGGCGCCGCCTGTTTCCGACGACGCGGCGGCCGGCTCCGGCGCCGCCGGGACGACGACCTCAGGAGCCGCCTGGGCGCGCTCCGGGCCGCGGACCGGCGCGGCGTCGCCGTTCCGGCGCAGCTTGCCCATCGCCCTGCCCTCCGACCAGTACCCCTGGAGGTGCTGCTCCGACTTCGGGAAGCCGAACTCGTCGCGGATGCGGGAGCGCAGGGGCTTGAGCGAGCCGGTCTCGGGCGCGATCCACGCGTACCAGTCCGACCAGTCGCGCGCCTCGATGGCCTCCGCGAGGGACGACGCATCGCGCCGGGGCACCCAATGGATGCGGGCGCGGGGATGCTCCGGCAGCGGGATCTCGCGGTCCTCCGCGACGTGCTCCTCCAGGTACGCCTCGATGGGCACGTCGTGCGGGACGGTGCGCAGGATCGCGCTGATCGCCGGGATCGACGCGGAGTCCCCGACGAGCAGGTACCCCGCCGGCGGCTCCTCGGCGACTTCGAAGGGCGACGAGCCGAGCGACGTGAGCGCGACCTCGTCCCCCGGCACCGCCTCTCCCGCCCAGGCGGAGGCGGGCCCGGCCGGCTCATGGAGCACGACGTCGATCGAGAAGGTCCCCGCCTCCTCGTCCGCCGCGCTGATCGTGTATGCGCGCTGGTGCTCGACGTCGTGCCCGTCGGGGTCGGGGAACCAGAAGCGCAGCCAGGAGGTCGGCGCCGCCTCGATCTCGTCGAACAGGGTCTCGGACCGGAGGTCCACCCGAAGGAAGTGCGGGGCCAGCAGGCTCGACCCCGTCACCGTCGCCACATGGTCGTTCGCTCCGACGGCCCGTATGATCGCCCCGGAGAAGCCGCGCTTCGCCATCAGATCCCCCTGCCCTTCTCCTCGAGCTCCGCCACGATGTCCGCGACCGATCGGCCCGCCGGCGCCACGCGCAGAAGCCCTCCGATGATCGCCGGCATGACGAGGCGGACGAAGCCGGCCATGTCGACGTCGGGCAGGCCCGTGTGCGCCGGCTTCAGCAGGCTGTCGGCCTCGATTCCCGCGAGCGCGGAGCGACGCTCGTCGTCGTATCCCGACTCGCGCCCGCGCTGTCGTTCCTCCGCAGCGGCGTAGCCGAGCGTGCTCGAGGCGACGGCGCTCGTCACCACGAGCGCCGCGTCCGGGTCGTACCCGCGCGCGCTCATCGCGGCGATCTCCCCGGTGACGATGCGGCGCCCGCCGTCGCCGCGGGGGAACAGCGTCTGCAGATACGCGGCGAGGCCGGGGTGGTCGATGACGAAGCCGTACAGCTGCAGCGCGAACGACAGCAGGTGCTGCTCGGCGTCGTGATCCGGATCGTCCGCGACCTCGAACTCGGCCAGGATGCTCTCGCCGACGAGCCTCTCCAGATCCCAGCGGCTCGCGACGTAGCGGTACAGCGCGGTCGTCGAGACGCCGATCCGCTGAGCCACGGCGCTCATGCTGAGCCCCTCGAGACCGACGCGCCGCCCCGCCTCGACGATGTCGTCGACGACGATCTGACGCGGTCGCCCACCCGTTCTCATCTCGTGTCCGCTCCTAAGTTATGGGGTACAACAAAGGGTAGGCTAACCCACGATGCTCACCGCGGCAAGCGCGCTGCTCCCGAACGGGCGGGCCGTCGATTCAGGGACGGCGCGTCATCGAGTGCGACCGGTCGCTGCGCCTGCCGTCCCGCGCGACGTGCCGCTCAGTCCGCACCCTTCTCCGGAGACGGGTCGGGGATCTCCTCCGGCCGGTAACGGGGCAGCCGGCTGGCCGGCAGGATCGCCGTGGCGCTGATCCCGGCGAGCACGAGCAGGCCGATCTTCAGCGCGAGAAGACGCGCCTCCTCGTTCACCGCGATCGCCGCCTCCTGCTGATCCGCGGTGGCGTCCGTGTCCGCGAGGACGTCTCGGAGCTCGTCGTTGCTGACGAAGTTCACGGCGTCGAGATCGACCTGCTGCACGAGGCTCGGCGGGAGCTCGGTGTGCTCGGCGACGGCGCGCCCGATGCCGACGCTGAGGATCGTGACGAGAAGCGCCCCGGCGAGCGCCGTCCCCACCGCGGAGGCGAGGTTCTGAGCCGTCCCGCGGATCGAGCCGACGTCCCCCGCCAGGTGCTTCGGTGCGGACGTGACGAGCACGTTGAACACGAGAGTGACGAGCGCGCCCTGCCCGACCCCGAACACGATCAGCCCGGCGATCGTCGGAACCGTCTCCCAGTTGTGCGTCACGGCGATCGCCAGCCCGACGTGGGCGACGGTCGGGAGGCCGAAGCCGACGACCCCGATCGTCCGCGGCGGGAAGCGCCGGTAGAGCCGCACCACCAGAGTCGCGGTCACGAACACCGTGAGGTTGAACGGCATCATCGCCAGCGCCGTGTCGAGCGGCGTGCGCCCCTGGACGATCTGGATGTAGAGGGGGACGGTGAAGTTGAGCGCCGCTTCGAGCGCGACGACGATGAACATCGCGTACACGGCGGCGCGCTCGCTCCCTCGCCCCAGCACGCTGAGGTCGACCAGCGGCGACTTCCCCGCAGCTCGTCTGCGACGCGCCCACCAGAAGAAGGCCTGACCGAGGACGATGCCGAGGACGACCAGCAGCGGGGCCGGCGAGACCCCCCACACGTCGAACGGCGCGTCGGTTTCCGCCAGAAGGGGCCCCCACGCATTGAGGTTGTTGAACCCCACGGTGAGCAGCACGACGGCGGAGCCGATCAGGACGGCGCCGACGATGTCGATGCGGATGCCGGGGTCTCCCCCGTCGGATCGCAGACGGAAGCTGAGGACGAAGACGACGACGGCCAGGGCGCACACGATGCCGAACACGGGGCGCCACCCGATGAAGGTGCCGAGGGCGCCGCCGATGAAGAAGGCGCTCACGCCCGAGATCGCGCGGGCGGAGCCGAGGGACCCGATCGCCGTGGCCTGCTGCGCTCCGTGATAGTTCTCCGCGATCAGCGCCACCAGAGCGGGCACGATGATCGCGGCCGAGGCCCCGGCGACGGCCTGACCGGCGATCGCCCAGCCAACGGATGGCGAGAACACCATCATCAGGGACGACCCGGCGAACGTGACGATGACGATCCGGAAGATCAGCACCCAGCCGATGCGCTGCCCGAGCTTCGCCCCGGTCATCACGAGCGCCGCCACGGCGATGCCGTAGACCACGATCGTGGAGCTCGCCACGGTCGGCGGCACGGAGAAGTCCTCGACGAGACCGCCGAGAGAGACCGGGAGAGCGGCCACGTTGAACGACATCAGGACCTGCGCGAGGAACAGCCCCACCAGCGGCGCCCACGAACGGCGCTCCGGCGCCGCCGCCTCCACGACACCCTGGGCGCTCACAGGGCGACCTCCTGCCGCTCCGTGACGTCCGCGGCCGACGCGAAGACGTTGAGCCCCAGCGCCCGCGACAGGTAGGCGACCACGCGCTGGCCGCGCTCGCTGTTGCCCGCCGCGTCCAACGGCGGGGAGAAGGTGCCGATCGCTCCCTTTCCGGGCGCCACGGCCACGATCCCGCCGGACACGCCCGATTTCGCGGGCAGCCCGACCTCGAACAGCCAGTCCCCCGAGCGCTGGTACATGCCGGTCGAGGCGAGGACCGCGAGCGTGTCGCGGCACACCTGCGCCGAGATGACCCGCTGACCGGTGAGGGGGTTCACCCCGCCGTCCGCGAGCGTCGCTCCCATCACGGCGAGGTCCTTCGCGTCGACGCGCAGCGAGCACTGACGCGTGTACACGTCGACGACTTCGAGCGGATCGACGCTGATGCGGCCATAGCTCTGCAGCAGGCGCGCGAGCGCCTTGTTCCGCGTGTTGGTCAGCGACTCCGACCGGTACACGGCGTCATCCATCTCGAGCGCACGCCCGGCGAACTGCGAGAGGCCGGCGCAGACGTGCTCCCACTGCTCGACCGGATCGTCTCCGGGCAGGAGAGCCGTCGTGGCGATGGCGCCGGCGTTGACCATCGGATTCATCGGATGACCGCCGTTGAGCTCGATCGCCATCACCGAGTCGAAGGGGAGCCCCGTGTTGTTGACTCCGATCCGGTCCCACACCTCCTCATGCCCGACGGCCTCGCAGGCGAGCGCGTAGACGAACGCCTTCGAGATCGACTGGATCGTGAACTCGGCGTCGGCATCGCCCTCGACGTGGGTCCGTCCTCGCGTGTCCGCGACGCAGATGCCGAAGAGGTCGGGATCAGCACCGGCCAGGAGCGGGATGTAGTCGGCGACGCGCCCCTCTGACCGGTCCCGATAACGCTCGTACGCCTCCGTGACGAGCTCGACGAGCTCGCGCCTGCGCGGCAGCGAGCCCGTCGAGACCGCCTGATCGACCTCGTCATCGCCCGGCTGCATCGCGGTCTCCTCCCGACACAGACGCAACGCCGGAGCGGCCGCGTCCTCCTTCCGCTCAGGCTAGGGCCGCTCGCCGACCGAGACAACAGACATGCTCGCGCGGTCGAGCTGGTACCGTGGACCCGATGGGAATCATGGGAAGCCTGCTGTGCGCTGCGACGACGTCGCCCGCGCGCACGGTCCGCGACCGTCGCTCCTGACGGCGCGCTAGCACACCGCACGCTTCCGCGCCGTCGTTCCGAGAGTCCTCAGCACCTCGCACGGCGTTCTCCCGGCATTCCTCGCCTCTCGCGTTCTCGAGGTGCTCCATCTGCTCATCGCTTGGAGCGCACCACCATGCCCCGTTCCCGCAACGGCGGCCGACATGAGCTCGGCCAGAACTTCCTCCATCACTCCCCGACCATCGAGCGCATCGCCTCTCTGGTCGCCGACACGACCGGCTCCGTCCTCGAGATCGGCGCCGGCGACGGCGCGCTGACCCGGGCACTGGCCGCGCTCGATCGACCCCTGACGGCCATCGAGATCGACGAGCACCGGGTCCGGCGGCTCCGACGCTCGATCGGCGGGGCCCGCGTCGTGCACGCGGACGCACTCTCCCATCCCCTCGCGTCAGACGTCATCGTCGGGAACCTGCCGTACCACCTCACGACCCCGATCCTGCGGCGTGTGCTCACGCGGGGCACGTGGTCCCACGCGGTCCTCCTGACCCAGTGGGAGGTGGCGCGCAAGCGTGCCGGAGTCGGCGGCAGCACGATGATGACAGCCCAGACGGCGCCCTGGTTCGCGTTCTCGCTCCACGGCAGGGTTCCTTCGTGGTGCTTCCGCCCCCGCCCGAGCGTCGACGGCGGCATCCTGCGGATCGAGCGACGGGCGGACCCCCTGCTGCCGACCGCCGACCGACGCGGCTACGAGGCCTTCGTCAGGCGCGTGTTCACGGGGCGCGGAGGATCGCTCGTGCGCGTCGTGGCGGGCGCGGCCGGCGCCTCCGAGACCCGCGTGCGCGCCGCGGCGTCCGACGCGGGGATCCCGAGCCGGGCGCTGCCGCGCGACCTCGAGCCGGCGCAATGGGCCGCGCTCCGGCGGGTGCTGCGGTGACCGAGGCCTCTCACGTCAGGAGACGCGGACGAGGTCGACGATCTGCGGCGCTCCCGCCTCGATGAGATCGAGGGTGTCATCGAAGCCGGAGCGGTTCCCGAACCACGGGTCGATCACGTCGCGGCTCGTGGCGTCGGGGACGAACTCCATCCACAGTCGCGTCCTGCCCGGATCCGCGCCGCGGCGCACGAGCGCGTGCCGGTGCTGCTCGGTCATCGCGAGAACGAGGTCGGCCTCGAGGTCGTCCGTGTCGTCGATCCACCGGGCCGTGCGCTGCGGCACCGCATACCCGCGCGCCGAGAGCGCGTCGGCGGCCCGCGGATCGATCCCGTTGCCGAGCTCCTCCGAGCTCACGCCGCTCGAGACGACCTCGACGTCGAGACCGGCCTCCGCGAGACGGTCGCGGAGCACGACCTCGCCCATCGGCGAGCGGCAGATGTTCCCGGTGCAGACGACGGCGATCCTCGTGATTCCCATCCGCTCAGCCTACGAGAGCACGCTGATCCCTCCCCGTAGGATGGGGCACGCGCGGGCGTGGTGGAACCGGGAGACACGCAGGATTTAGGTTCCTGTGCCGAAAGGCGTGCGGGTTCGAGTCCCGCCGCCCGCACATCCCGAGGAATGACTGGGTTCGCGGAGTATCTGGCACACGTCGGAGTGGTCGGGAGCGGATCCGGCTCAGGTACGCCCAGTCTGGGGACTGGTCGTCGTTCATGATGAACTTCACCGCCTCGAACCTCGTGAACGCATACGCGAGTGTTCACCGCAGCGGTGGGAAGGATGTCTACACTGGCGTGATGTGCATCCGCTCGATCAGGACGGGCAAGCGTGCGAGGGCGCACAGCCTCGCCACTCCCGTCGTGGCGAGGAACCACATCATCGTCACATCGTCCCCGAAGCATGGTCGGAGCACGGACTCGCGATGCTAGGCACCCCAGCGGAGATCTATCGCGAACTGCTCGTCTCTCTCATGGCGCGCGGCGACGTCGTCGCGGTGCGGTTCGAACTCGGCGAGATCGACATGCGCCCAGAACCCCAGATCTACGAGTCCGGCCGACCCGCTCCCGAGGTTCTGACGCTGTCCATCCCTCGAGACATCTTCGAACGCGAGTACGAGGGACTGCGTGAGGCCGCCGTCGATATCGGGCTCGACATCCCATCTGACCTCCCCGAGCTCGCCGCGTTCTCGCTCTTCGACATCCACGTCGAGGAGACCATCAACTCCCTCAAGGAGCCTGGACCGCACGGCTTCACGTACACGGGGGACGGGTTCGTTCCGTATTGACGGTCGGAGCGTTCGCACGCGGGCGAGGCAGCAGAGCGGCAGATCAGTCCGCGACGTCGCGCGTCCAGAGAAGATCGTCCGCCGCAGTCCATCCGTCACCGTCCGGCAGGTGATCGGCGTCGGCGAAGGCGACCCCCGCTCTCCAGGACCTCACCCAGCCGCTCCAGGTCCGCCGGCGCGAGGTCGACGTCGAGCACGAGGCCGCCGCCGGGGACAGGTCCAGGGTGATCATCGGCAGCGTCGACTCGAGCCTGACCCTCGAGCGGCCATCGAACAGGCCGACCTGGTCATCGGACACGAGCCGGCGCAGCGCGGCCCGCCGAAGCTCCTGCCTTCAGCGAGCGTGTCGGCGCCGACCGAGATACGCTCGCTCGATCGCGGTCCGCAGGTCATTTCGCGATGCCCAGAGACGTCGGTTCAGGACGTTCTTCTGCGACAGGCGGAAGAACGATTCCGTCGATGCGTTGTCGCCACCGGACGCGCCCCTGCCCATCGAGCCGACAAGGTCATGCGAGGCGAGTTCGCGGCGCATCTTCCTGCTTCGAGATCACGACCCTCGTTCACAATGAACGATGCAGCCCGAAACGTTCCCTCGCTTCGCGACAGCATTCGTCACGGCGCGAACCGCGAGTGAGGACTTCACTCTCGAGTCGATCAAGGAGCCGACGCTCCGGCCGCGGAACGCGTCCTTCACCGCGCAAAAGAAGAGCATTCCCTCTGCGCTCCTTGGAGAGATGGGTTGGGCAGGATACGAAGAGCGCTCCCATCGAAGTGCGTTGAGAGTCAACCAGAGTCGTGGGGCGCCGGAGGTCAGAGCTCGGCGAAACGACGCGTGATCTCGTCCAAGGTCGCGAGCGGCACCTTGTCGAGGGGATCTCGCAGGGTGCGACCCGGCGTCCAACGCACCGTCCGACGGAAACGATGTGCGAAGTCAGCGTTCCACTCCTCGAGCGTGCCGATGAGAGCGGCATAGGCCCTGGGGTCATCCACGACGTCCGTCATGGGCCCGTCGAGCGTCGGTGTCGCCATGCCCGGAATCGACGGGGCAGGGCTCACTACGCGCCACTCGTGCTCGCCGCTTTCGACCATCTCCCTCGTGCCGTCAGGGAGGACGGCCTCTGCGATCGCGTTGGGCGGGACGAGCAGACGGAGACGCACTTCCTCGTCATCTGCGGACCACGACGCCTCGATCCTGCCGTGCGGACTGTCGTGCCAGATGGCGGCGTCCTCGAGGCCGACGCGGATGTCCGGGGCGAAGCGGAAACGCCCGTAGCCTGGCGTCACCGGCGTGATCCCCCCAGGCACACGATGGAGCCAGTCGGCGACGGCACCGAGGGCGTAGTGGTTGAACGAGGTCATCTGTCCGGGGTTGACCGATCCGTCCTCGAGCATGGAGTCCCATCGCTCCCAGACGGTCGTCGCTCCCATAGTGACGGGGTACAGCCAGGACGGATTCTCGGTCTGCAGGAGCAGTCGTCCTGCAGCATCCGCGTGTCCCGTGCTGGTCAGTGCGTCGAGCACGATCGGGGTGCCGGCGAAGCCCGTGTCGATGTGGTAACCACCGCGACGCACGAGGTAGCGCAGTCGGTCGCCCATCCGTTCGCGTTCCTCGTCGTATGCGATGCCGAACACGAGAGCGAGAGCGTACGCAGCGGTGGAATCGGAGACGATGCGTCCCGCGGCGGTCACGTACGCGTCGTGGAACGCGCGGCGCACGCGTTCCGCGAGCTCGGCGAACTCTGCGGCATCTTCCTCGTGTCCGAGGGCCGTCGCCGCGCGGGCGGCGAGCGTTGTGGATCGGTACAAGTAGGCGGTCGCGACGATGTCCGGGTCGGTCTTGGCGCGACCCGGGAGGTCCGGCGGCGCGTCGGGGTCGAGCCAGTCGCCGAACTGTCGGCCGTCCTCCCAGAGCCCTGCATCTCCGGCGCGGGCGAGAATCACCTCGATCCATCGCCGCATCCCCGAGTAGCTGATCCGGGTGAGCGTGTCGTCGCCGGTGGCGAGGCCGAGCGCGGCGGGCAGGATGGTGATGACGTCTCCCCATGCGGCGATGGGCTCGAACAGACCGGGCACCTGAGGGATCACTGCGGGGACGACCATGGGGACGATGCCGCCGACGGCGCCCTGCTCGGTGATGACGTCGGTCATCCAGGAGCGCAGGAACCGCTCGCTGTCGAACAGGAAAGCGGCCGTGGGCGCGAACACCTGGGTGTCCCCGGTCCAGCCGAGCCGCTCGTCTCGCTGGGGGCAATCGGTGGGGACGCTGAGGAAGTTCCCGCGGGCGCCCCACACGACGTTGTCGTGCAGTCTTTGCACGAGTCGATGCGACGTACGGAATCCGCCGGTGCGGCGGAGGTCGGTGCCCAGCACCCGGGCGGTGATCGCGCTCTTCTCGAGGCTGCCGGGCCAGCCGTCGACCTCGACGTAGCGGAATCCGTGGAAAGTCCAGGATGGCTCCCATTCCTCCCCACCACCGCGGGCGATGTAGACATCCTCCGCGGCCGCGTTGCGCAGCGGGCGCCGCGAGAGCTCGCCGCCTTCGAGGACCTCGGCGTGGCGGAGCCGGATACGCGTTCCGGCCTGCGCGTCCAGGCGGATGCGGACGCGTCCCACGAGGTTCTGACCGAAGTCGACGATCGTCGCCCCGGACGGCGACGTCCCGATCGAGATCGGAGCGACGTCCTCCGTCACCCGTACGGGCGGTGACACCCGGGGCGCGGGGACGACATCCGTATACGCACGCCCCACGACGACGTGCTCCCAGGAGACGTCGTCGAATCCCGGCTCCGCCCATCCAGACGGAGCGAGACGCTCGTCGTGGGTCTCGCCCTGATACAGGCTCGCCGAACGAGCAGCGCCCCGTGAGAACCGCCAGGCGTCGTCCGTGCCCCAGCGGGAGACGGTGCCGTCCTCGTGCTCGACGACGACGAACGCCGACGCGGCGGGTGGCCCCTCGTAGAAGCGCCGTGCGGCATCGCGGAACCCGTAGGCCTCGGTATACCAGCCACCGGCGAGCTCGACTCCGATCGCATTGCGCCCGGAGCGGAGCAGACCGGTCACATCCGCGATGTCGTAGTCGACGCGCCACTGGTAGCTCGTCCACCCCGGGGCGAGCTCCCGATCGCCCACACGGACACCGTTGACCCGCACCCGGGTCACACCGAATGCCGTCGCGTAGAGCGTCGCCCGCCGAACGGGGACGCGCAGCTCGAACTCCTGCCGCAGCAGCACCGGGTCGTCACCGCCGGATCCGACGAACTCTGCCTCCCATCCACGCACGTCGAGGGTCCCGCCGACGACGCTCACGGGCGCACTCCATGCCGTCGTGACGCCCGAGGTGCTCATCACTCTCGCGCTCACCGCGATGCGCTCACGCGGTGCGATCGCGGCGAAGGGCCAATCCACCGCCGCCTGAGAGCCCTCGATCGTGGTCTGCGCGGTCGGCGCGTGTTCACGGACGATGCGCAGCTCGGCGCCGGCCTGGCGCCACGCGCGCTCGTCCGTCTCGACGCGCCATCTCAGCCGCGGCAGGTCGGTGAGTGCAAAGCCGTCCTCAGTATCGTCGATGGTCAGGATCGTGCGGACGACGGCCGCCATCACGCGTCTGCCCCTGCGGTCGCGACGACCCTTCCGCGCGCGAGGCGACGCAGGATGATCGTGCCGATCGTGCCGGAGACGAGCGCGAACGCGGCCAGCAGAACGTACAGTCCCGTGGGGCTCCACGCGATCAGCGCCGGAGTGAAGAAGGCGAACGGGAACGCGACGAACCGCGCGATCGCGATGGTGGTTCCCTGCACGGTAGCTCGTGCGTTGACGGGGAACGACTCCTGCGTCCACACCTTGTACAGCGCCTCTCCGATGAAGGGGAACGCGACGTTGTAAAGCACGAGCGCGGCGATCATGACGGGCAGGACCGTGCCGCCGGTCACGGCGATGAGCAGCTGGCACAACGTGAACACCGCGACACCCGCGTAGTAGAACCTGTTGCGCCACGGGGTGTCGGCGATTCGAGTGAAGACGATCGTGCCGATGAGCCCGACGAGCGTCGTGAGGAACGAGATCGCGGTTGCGGCCGACTGGTCCGCGCCGCCCACGGTGACGAGGAAGTATGTCTTGAACGACCCGAATGTGTTGGCGACGAGTGTGAAGAACAGGTAGAACCCGGCAGTCAGAAGAATCATGACGGCGAACGCGCGGTTCGTGAAGATCGCCCGCAGCGGCAGGGCCTTGTCGGCGTCCACGCCGGCATCTGCGTGGCGAGCGTGCGCCTCGGCGTCGAGCTCGCGGAACGGCGGGTAGAACGCACGGAAGGCGAACGTGATCCCGGCCAGCGCCGCGAGAACGACGAAGATCAGGCTGATGCCGAACACGCCCAGCGTTGACACGACGAAGCCGAACGCCGTGGTGACCACGACACCGATGGTCCACATGACGTGCGTGAACGCCACGAGACGTCCCCGCGCGTGGTCGGGCGCCCTCTCCGACAGCACTGCGATCGACGTGGGCAGGTCGGCTCCGGCCGCGATCCCGATGACGACGACTCCCGCGACGAGCAGCACCTCATTCGGGGCGAACGCCACCAGCAGGGCGCCGGCCGCGTACACGAGGATCGTCACAGAGAAGATCCGTCCCCGACCGAAAAGATCGGCCAGCCGCCCGCCGAACAGCGACCCCAGAGCGATGAACAGGGTCACCGCCGAGCCGAGGAGTCCGACAGTCCACACGCTCAGGTCGTATCGATCCTCCCACAGTGCCAGACCGAGGCCCACGGAGATGATCGCACCGCTGTCGAGAAACGAGGCCATACCCGCTGCGACGGCGAGCTGCCAATGCCGCCGGTCGACGGGCTGAGCGGAGGTCTGGGAACGAGGTGACGGCATCGTCGGCTCCTGAGAGAGTTATTGTTGAACGATTCACTAGCGAGTGACACAGTGTCATGCTCCGTCTGATCCGTCAAGCGCAGCCCAGGCGCTCGCGGCCGAGGCGCGCGACTGTCGTGGAATGGGGCGCTTCACTCCGCCCGGGCACGCACCGTGGAGGCGCGGACGACGAGCTCCGGCGCGTAGGCCACACGGCGAGCGCTTACGGCTCGGTCAGCGGGTGCCCCATCGCGGCGTTCCGAGATCTCCTCCAGCAGGAATCGGGCGGCCTGCACGCCGAGCTCGTCCTGCACCGTCCGCACGGAGGTCAACGGCACGTGGTTCGCCGCGGCGAACGCGATGTCGTCATAACCCACGATCGCGAGCCCGCTCGGGATGTCCAGCAGCCGTGCGAGAGGTCCGCTCGCCCCGATCGCAACCAGGTCATTGACACACAGGAGTCCATCCGGGCGCCGCACCGGCTCTTCCGCCGCGAGCGCCTTGCCGAGGGCATCACCGCCCTCGATACTCCGTGCCGACGTCTGCAGCACATCGATCCGCGCCCCCGCCACCTCCGCCGTCGCGTCGCGCATTCCCTCATAGCGGGCGCGGATCTGTGGGATCTCCAGCGTGTCGGTCGCGAACGCGAGGCGACGACGCCCCTGCGCGAGCAGATGCTCCGCTGCCAGCCGCCCACCGGCCCGATGGTCCACGAACACCGACGGCAGCGAGGGATCCTCCGCGGCCCGCCCGGCGAGCACCACCGGCACACCACGATCCCTGATCCGGAGCAGCTCGTCCTCGATGTCGCCGAGAGGCGACACGATCAGCCCGCTGACCCGCTGACGCACGAACAGACGCAGGTAATCGAGCTCTCGTTCTGCGGACGACTGATCCGTGGCCAACAGCACGTACATACCGGCCGTCGCCACCGTCGACGCAATCGCGTTGGCGATCTCCGGCGTGCGCCCCGACGCCAGCTCGAAAGCGATGTAGCCGACCACCGGGTTCGCCCCCGTCCGCAGCACGGACGCCGCTGCATTCGGGGAGAACTCCAACTCCTCCATTGCGAGGCGGATTCGCTCCCGCGTCGCCTCCGACAGCTTGTTCGGATGATGGAAGAAGTTCGACACCGACGTCCGTGAGACCCCTGCACGGGCGGCGACGTCGAGAATGGTCACCGTCGCAGCAGAGGGACGCATCGTCATCCAGCCCATGCTATGGGATGCCGCGGATCACCGTCGGGAAGCCCCGTCGCACCCTCGTTCCGCGGCAGACTCCGCACCGGCACAGTGGACTCCCTGATCACGAGCGCTACCGCGTCGCCCGCGGTAGGGCGTCAGTGCGCTCGAGCCCGAGCGCATCGGCGATCGCTTCGGCGATTCGTCACATGCGAGCGGGAGCGCTCAATCGGATCGCGGAGAACGCCGGCGTCACCGCCTCCGTCAACGAGTCGTCACCCAACCCGATCACGCGCACATCCTTCGGGACGTTCAGCCCGAGTGCACATCATTCCCATGCAGACCGACCTCCTTGCCAACGTCGCCGCCCGCTGCTCCCGCCTCGTGTCGAACGCCATCCAGCCAGGTGCACATCGGAGGGTTCGCACGCGGGCGAGGCAGCAGAGCGGCAGATCAGTCCGCGACGTCGCGCGTC
>JBQDDT010000007.1:18720-30412 GCA_052092505.1 Microbacterium sp.
GATCGTCCGCCGCAGTCCATCCGTCACCGTCCGGCAGGTGATCGGCGTCGGCGAATGCGACGTCGTGACCCGAGGTGCTGACCTCGACGGGCGTCGCCGGGCCGCAGCCGACCGTGAGGCTCTCCGGCGCGTCCGCTCCGACGACGAGGAGGCAGACCTCCTCCCCGCCGTCGTCCCGCCGGAACGCATATGCGTCCGCGCCGTCGACCGAGCCGAGCGACCTCGTCGAGTCCGCGTCGATCCCCGGCATGTCGAGCCGCTCGAGGATCTCGTCGCTCACGACGTCCGCGTCGGCACCCCGTCGATCGAAGACGCTCGTCGCGGGCTCGGACGGCGCGCATCCGGCCGTTCCCGCGCCGATGGCGACGAGCGCGGCGCCGACGGCGAGCGCGCGACTCCTGCGCCGTCTCCCGACGGGACTCACGCCCCACCTTCCAGGACATCGCGGAGCCGCTCCAGGTCCGCCCGCACGAGGTCGACGTCGCGCACGAGCTCCTCGTCCGTCATCCCCAGCCGGCGCAGGACGGTGAAGATCACGTCGGCGCCGGCGTCCGTCCGGTACACGCGCAGCGGGTTGGCGTTGACGGTGCCGTCGGGGAAGACGACGTCGTGATCGAGGATCCCGTCCTCGGTCGATCCGACGAACCGGACCTCGACCTCGCCCATCGGCGCGTCGGTGATCCATCTCCCCCGTTCGCGACGGATCCCGGCGCTCAGGCCCGCGGCCCACCGCGGCAGGTTCTCTGGATCGCCCGCGAACGCCACGACCTCCTCGAACGGGCGGGCGATGGATCGGGAGACGTCCCGCGCATCGGCTGTCATAGGTCGAGCATGACCGCCGATCGCGGAGCCGCGCAAGGTCGGCGCCGGCGGATCCCTACCGGAACTCGCGCGCCCAGGTCGCCGTGTGCAGCGCGCTGCGGGCCCGCCACGTGCCGATCGCCTCGTGCAGCCGGAGCCGGACGTCGGCGTGCTCCTCGGCGAACCACAGATCGTGCTCCTCGTTCGGATCGCTCTCGAGATCGAACAGCTGGCCACGCTCGTCGTCGGTGAACTCGACGAGCTTCCAGCGATCGTCTCGCACCATCGTCATCAGCTCGGTCTCGGTCAGGATGAAGTCGCGCGCGTGCTCGCTGAAGACGTACCGGCGCCCCTCGTACTCGCCGCCCGTGACGGCGGGCAGGAGCGAGCGCGCCTCCATCCACTCCGGCGGCTCCAGTCCGGCGAGCTCCAGCACGGTCGGCCCGATGTCCATGAGCGAGATCAGCTCGTTCACGATCGTCCCCGAGTCGATCCGGCCCGGCGCCCACATGATCGCCGGCACCCGCACGCTCGGCTCGTACATGTTCCACTTCTGCGAGAGGCCGTGATCGTTCAGCGCGTCGCCGTGATCCGACGTGAAGATGATGACGGTGTCGTCGAGGACCCCGCGCTCCTCGAGCGCGTCGACGATCCCGCCGACCTGCTCGTCGATGAGGGTCACGTTCGCGTAGTAGTGGCGCCGCTGGCGCTGCGTCTGCTCGCGCGTGGGATCCGGCAGATGGTGGATCGCGTCGTGGTCGTTGTCGTAGTGCTGCCGTCGCAGCGCCTTGATCGCCTCCGGCTGGGCCTCGAGATCCTCCGCGGCATGCGCGGGCTCCGGCATCTCGCGGTCGCGATAGGCATCGAGCACGCGCGCCGGCGGGTCGTACGGCGGGTGCGGGCCGGGGAACCCGATCTGCAGGAGGAAGGGCTCCCCCTCGGGCCCGTGGTAGGCGTCGAGCCAGTGCCGCGCGAGGTTCCCGACGAAGTTGTCCGCGTGCATGTCCTCCGGCGGCTCCCACTCGAAGGCGCCGAGGCTCTCGCGGTAGTCGTCGCGCTCCCGGTAGGTCACGCGCGACGGCTTCTCGATGCCGCGCGCCCACAGCGCCTTGTCCCAGTTGTCGAGGAAGAACGGCAGGTTCGGGTGCGCCCTGTCCTTGTTCTCGACGACGTGGCGCTCGTGGAACCCGACCGACGCCTCGTACGGGTAGGTGTGCATCTTGCCGATGCTCGTGCACCGGTACCCCGCGTCCGCGAGGGTCTCGACCCACGAGTGCGACCACTTCTCGTCGTTGCGCAGCACCCCGGAGGTGTGCGGGTACAGCCCCGTGAACAGGCTCGCCCGCGACGGTGCGCAGGACGGCGAGGCGACGTACGCCCGAGTGAACGCCGCCCCCTCCCGCACGAGCCGGTCGAGGTTCGGGGTGTCGACGTGCGAGTAGCCGAGCGCCGCGATCGAATCGAACCTCTGCTGATCGGTCATGATGAGGACCACATTCGGGCGCGTCGTCATCTGGGTCTCCTTCGTTCGTTCCGTCGTCGTCATGGTCATGCCCCCTCGCGCTCGCTCTCGAGGTCCTCCTCGATGAGGTCCGCCTCGTGGGTCTCGCGCACGAGCAGCACGCACACGGCGCTCACGATCGCGATGCCCACGACGTACAGCACGGGCGGCCAGTACGAGAACCCGAACGCCGCGGCGAGCCCGAGTGCGATCGCGGGCGTCGGTGCGCCGCCGAGGAGCGCCGATCCCTGGTAGACGATGCCGAGGCCGGTGTAGCGGGTGTTGGTCGAGAAGAGCTCGGCGAAGAAGGAGCTCTGGATGCTGAACATCAGCCCCGTCCCCACGGCGACGAGGAACACGATCATGAACCAGGTGAGCAGGACGTTCCCCGTGGCGAGCGCGGGGAAGTAGAACAGAACCCCGACACCGGTCACGATGATCCCCGCGAGGTAGACCGGGCGACGGCCGATGCGATCCGACAGGCGGCCGATGAACGGGATCAGCACGATCTCCACGGCCGCCGCGATCACGAACCCGTTGAGGATCACGTCACTGGCGAGCCCCATGTACTGGGTCGCGAACGAGATGGCGAAGACGTTGATCACGTTGTACGCGACGGCGTCCGTCATCCGCATGCCGATGCCGAGCAGCAGGTTGCGCCAGTGGTGGCGCAGCAGCGCGCCGATGGGCAGGCGCACCTTCGTGCCCTTGGCCGCCTCGAACGTGGCCGTCTCCTCGACGCGCGAGCGGATGATGAGCGCCAACGCGACGAAGACGCCGCTGAGAAGGAACGGAAGGCGCCATCCCCAGCTCTCGAACGCCTCGGACGGCAGCAGCTGCACGAGCGCGAACGCCCCCGTCGAGACGAGCAGGCCGGCCGGTGTCCCCATCTGATGCATGGCGCCCATGAATCCGCGCTTGCCCGTCGGTGCGTTCTCCAGCGCCACGAGCGCACCGCCGCCGAACTCCCCGCCGATCCCGACGCCCTGCACGAGCCGCAGCGCGATGAGCATCAGCGGCGCCCAGAAGCCGACCGTCTGGTAGGTCGGCAGGATCCCGATGATGAACGTGCTGACGCCGATCAGCATGACCGTGAGCATCAGCATGGGCTTGCGGCCGATGCGGTCCCCGAAGTGCCCGAAGATCACCGCGCCGAGCGGGCGCGTCAGGAAGCCCGCCGCGAAGGTGCCGAAGGACTGGATGATCGACACCGTCGGATCGGCGCCGGGGAAGAACAGGTGCGGGAAGATCAGCGCCGATGCCGTGCCGAAGAGATAGAAGTCGTACCACTCGATGAACGACCCGGCCACGGCGGCACGGACGCCGCGCCACGCGGTCTTCATCGTCGGGTCGGCTGCTGTCGTCGTCATATGAGCACTTCCTCGGACTCGGGAGATCGGAGTAGAATTCACATCTGAGCACTTTCATGTGCTCAAATGCGGAGCTACGGTACCGACCCGAAACTCACTGCGCAACTGCGCATCCACATCTGCTCGAACGAGCACTTCACGAGGAGCCATGACGACGAGACGACGACGCAACGAGGCGACCGGCGCGGAGCTGATGGAGGTCGCGCGCGCCCACTATCTCGACGACCGCTCCAAGGTCGAGATCGCCGAGGAGTTCGGCCTCAGCCGCTGGCAGGTCGCCCGGATGCTCGAGGACGCCAAGCGCCTCGGCTACGTCCAGATCCACATCGGCGACCCCGAGCGCTCGAACGACGCTCTCGCGCGCGAGGTGGCGCGCGCCCTGCGGATCGATCGCGCGGTCGTCGTCGGGCGCACCCGCGAGTTCGGCCTCGAGCCGACGCAGGACTCCGTCGCCGCGGCGCTGGCGTCGACGCTCTCGGCGGCCGTGCGTCCCGGCATGCGCGTCGGGTTCGCCTGGAGCCGGGTGATCGAGTTCATGCCCCGCCACCTCGACCGACTCGCGCCGTGCGACGTCGTCCAGCTCGGCGGCGCGCTGTCGTACTCGGGAGATCGGATGGGATCCGTCGAGGTGATCCGCCAGGTCGCGCACATCGCCGGGGGCACGGCGTACCCGCTCTACGCTCCCCTGATCGTGGACGACGCGGAGACGGCGGGTGCCTTCCGCCGGCAGCCGGAGATCGCCGAATGCCTCCGCCGCGCGGAGGACGTCGACCTCGCGGTGATCTCGGTCGGAGCCTGGACGGCGGAGGGCTCGGCCGTGTACTCGATCCTCGATCCGGACGAGTCGGCGCGCATCGCGGACGAGGGCGGCTGCGGCGACGTCAGCGGCTACGTGTTCGACGAACGGGGGCGGACGGTCTCGCCCGACCTGGACGAACGCGTGATCGGCATCAGCACCGACCGCCTCCGCTCGCTGCCCGACACGATCGCGACGAGCTACGGCCAGCACCGCGCGACGGCCACGATCGCGGCCGCGCGCGCCGGATTCATCCACACGCTCATCGTCGACGAACCGCTCGCGCTCGCGATGATCGAGCGGCTGCGCGACGAGGAGTAGCGCGGCGGCCTACAGCGCCGCGAGCAGGGGCTGCAGCGCCACGAAGGCACGCGCCCGATGCGAGACGGCGTTCTTCTCCTCCGCGGTGAGCTCGCCGACGCTGCGCTCGGCGCCCTCCTGGCCGTCCGGCAGGAAGATCGGGTCGTACCCGAAGCCGCCGTCGCCGCGCGAAGCGCGTGCGAGGCGCCCCGGCCAGATGCCGTCGACGGTGTCCTCCGCCCCGCCGGGGGCGACGAGCGCGATCGTCGAGACGTAGTGCGCTCCCCGGTGCGGATCGCGGATGTCCGAGAGCTGATCGAGCAGCAGCGCGAGGTTCGCCGCGTCATCCTTCGCGTGCCCCGCCCAGTAGGCGGAGAACACCCCGGGGGCGCCGCCGAGCACGTCGACGCAGAGCCCTGAGTCGTCGGCGAGCGCCGGAAGCCCCGTGTGCGCGCTCGCGGCTCGCGCCTTGATGAGCGCGTTCTCGGCGAACGTGACGCCGTCCTCCACGGGCTCCGGCCCCTCGTACCCGACGACGTCGAGGTCGGGCCGCGTGCTGGCCACGATCCCGCGGAACTCCTCGACCTTGTGCGGGTTGTGCGTCGCGAGGACGATGCGGGTCACGGGCGCGCCTCGAGCGAGGCGCGCTGGATCCGGGTGAGCTCCGCGCAGCCGGTCGTGCCGAGCTCGAGGAGCCGGTCGAGCTCCGCCTTGTCGAACGGCGCCCCCTCCGCGGTCCCCTGCACCTCGACGAACGCGCCGGATCCGGTCATCACGATGTTCATGTCGGTCTCGGCGCGCGAGTCCTCCACGTACGGCAGGTCGAGCATGGGCGTGCCGTCGATGATCCCGACCGAGATCGCCGAGACGCTGTCACTCAGGGGCTGCGCCTTCTTCGCGACGTGTCCGCGCTCGCGGCCCCACTCGATCGCGTCGGCGAGCGCCACGTACGCGCCCGTGATCGACGCGGTGCGCGTGCCGCCGTCGGCCTGCAGGACGTCGCAGTCGACGACGATCGTGTTCTCGCCGAGCGAGCGCGTGTCGACGACCGCGCGCAGCGCGCGGCCGATGAGGCGCGAGATCTCGTGGGTGCGCCCGCCGATCTTCCCCTTCACGCTCTCGCGCGCCGAGCGCTCGTTCGTGGCCCGAGGCAGCATCGCGTACTCCGCGGTCACCCATCCGGTGCCCTTGCCGGTGAGCCAGCGGGGCACGCCCGAGGTGAACGAGGCGGTGCACAGCACCCTCGTCTCGCCGAACGAGATGAGGGCGGACCCCTCCGCCTGCGAGCTCCAGCCCCGCTCGATCGTCACGGGGCGCAGCTCGTCGATCGCCCGGCCGTCCGCGCGCGTGTTCTCGGTCATCTCTTCTCCTCGGAATGGTCGGTCGTGTCGAGTCTGCCAGCCGGCGCGGACATCGCGTCAGTCGGTCGGGTCAGGGGGACGGGAGCTCGATGGCGCCCGTGCGGACGATCCTCACGTCGCGCACCTCGCGGCCGAGCAGGCGGTTGGCCAGTTCGGTGAACGCCGCCGTGTCCGCGCCCGTCGCCTCGTAGGCGAGGCGCGGCTCGCTGGACGGGCTCGCCAGCAGGTCGCGGTCGACGAGCTCGCGATAGACGTCCTTGGCGGTCTCGCTGTCACTGGAGACCAGCGCGACGTCCGGACCCATCACCCAGCTGATCGCGCCCTTGAGGAACGGGTAGTGCGTGCATCCGAGCACGAGCGTGTCGACGCCGGCGTCGCGCAGCGGGCTCAGGTACTCCTCCGCCACCGCGAGGAGCTCGGGACTGCCGGTGACGCCCGCCTCGACGAACTCGACGAACCGGGGGCAGGCCGCCGTGGAGACCTCGACGCCGCGCGCGACGGCGAGCATGTCCTGGTACGCGCCCGAGCCGATCGTCCCCGCCGTGCCGATCACGCCGATCCGGCCGCTGCGCGTGGTCGCGACGGCCGTGCGCACGGCCGGCCCGATCACCTCGACGACGGGGACCTCGTACCGCTCGCGCGCGTCGCGCAGCATCGCCGCCGACGCCGTGTTGCAGGCGATCACGAGCATCTTCACGCCCTGCTCCACGAGCGTGTCGAGCACCTCGAGGGCGTAGCGGCGCACGTCGGCGATCGGCTTCGGGCCGTAGGGCGAGTGCAGCGTGTCGCCGACGTAGAGGATCGACTCGCGCGGGAGCTGATCGCCGATCGCCCTGGCCACCGTGAGCCCGCCCACTCCGGAGTCGAAGATCCCGATCGGCGCGTCCCTCACGACAGTCAAGCCTACGCCGTGCGCGCTGGCCGTCTGCGACGTCGCTAGAGTTCCGTGTATGAGCGCGTCGACTTCCCTGCTCACCGACCGGTACGAGCTGACGATGCTCGACGCCGCACTGCGCGACGGGACCGCGCACCGCCGCTGCGTCTTCGAGGTCTTCGCGCGCCGGCTCTCCGGCGGCCGCCGCTTCGGCGTCGTCGCGGGCACGGGGCGCCTGCTCGCCCAGCTGCGCGACTTCCGCTTCGGAGAGGACGAGCTGCGCTTCCTCCGCGACGAGGACGTCGTCGGCGCAGAGGCGCTGGCATATCTCGCCGACTACCGCTTCACGGGATCGATCACCGGGTATCGCGAGGGCGAGCTCTTCTTCCCCGGATCCCCCGTGCTCACGGTCGAGGGGACCTTCGCCGACGCGGTGATCCTCGAGACCCTCGCACTCAGCGTCATGAACCACGACTCCGCGATCGCGACGGCGGCGGCCAGGATGAGCATCGCCGCCGGCGGACGCCCGCTCGCCGAGATGGGGGCGCGCCGCTCGGCGGAGCGATCCGCCGTCGCCGCCTCCCGCGCGGCGTACATCGCGGGCTTCGGTGCGACGAGCAACCTCGAGGCCGGGCGCACCTGGGGCGTTCCGACGATGGGGACGGCGGCTCACGCATGGACCCTGCTGCATGACTCGGAGGAGGACGCCTTCCGCGCCCAGCTGGACGCGCTGGGCGACGACACCACGCTCCTCGTCGACACCTACGACATCCCCGAGGGCGTCCGCACGGCGGTCAGGCTCGCGAACGAGCGCAGCGGACGACTGGGCGGGGTCCGCCTCGACTCCGGCGACCTGCCGATCGTCGCAGCCGAGGTGCGCGACCTGCTCGACGAGCTCGGCGCCGCGGACACGCGGATCACCGTCACGAGCGACCTCGACGAGTTCGCGATCGCGGCCCTGGCGGCCTCCCCCGTCGACTCCTACGGCGTCGGGACCTCGGTCGTCACGGGATCCGGCTATCCGACGGCGGGGATGGTCTACAAGCTCGTGGCGCGCGAGGGCGCGAACGGCGAGTGGGTCTCCGTCGCCAAGACCGCCGAGGGCAAGGGATCGCAGGGCGGGCGCAAGTCCGCCTTCCGTCGGATCCTCGGAGGCGTCGCCGCCGAGGAGATCATCCGCGTCGCCGACGGCTTCGATCGGCCGGCCGGCGCGGCCGGCGCGGACGCGCGCGGCCTCCAGGTCCCGCTCGTCGTCGCCGGGGAGATCGACGCGGCGCACGAGGGCGCCTCCGGCGTCGCCGCGGCGCGCGCCCATCACCGCTCGGCTCGCGACGAGCTCCCCGTCCGGGCGCTGGCGCTCAGCAAGTCGGACCCCGCGATCCCGACGTCGTACGTCGAGGACCGCGACTGACCGGCACTGACGCGCGACGCGGCGTCCGCGGCTACTTGTTCAGCTGCTCGTAGATCTCTTTGCAGGCCGGGCACACGGGGAACTTCTCCGGATCCCTGCCCGGAGTCCACTTCTTGCCGCACAGCGCGCGCACCGGCTTGCCGGTGATCGCCGATTCGAGGATCTTGTCCTTCTTGACGTAGTGGGAGAAGCGCTCGTGGTCGCCCGGCTCCTGCAGCTCCTCCTCGAGGAGCTTCTCGAGTTCGCGATCGAGGAGGGCCGTTCCGCCCTGATCAGGAGAGTCCAGCGGGGTGCTCATGGCGACGATTCTATTCCGGATCGGCTCCGGGCGGGGCCCGATCGCCGAGGCGCGGCGCATCAGGTCGTCGCGGCGAACTCCATGATGCGCGACTCCCTGCGCTGGAAGAGGGCGCCGCCGAGGAGCACGCCGAGGGCGAGGACGAGGACGCCGGTCCCGAGCCCCGTCCACTGGGCGGTCATCGCGTCGTCGACGTCGTCGACGAGCGCGAGCCACGCGAACCACAGCGTCGGCGCGCTCAGCACGAGCGCGCCGCCCATGACGAGAGCCTGCGACCAAACGCCGATCGATCCGGTCCGCTGCGGCTGCCGGAAGGGGCTGTCCCCCGGCGTCGGGACGGGATACGGCGCGAGCGCGGACGACACGGACGACAGCCCCAGCCCACACAGGAACAGGGCGGCGGCCGTCCCGACCAGGGCGGGAAGCAGTGCCCAGTCGCCGTGGAACGCCATGGCGATCGGCACGGCGACGGCCAGCAGCGGGATGGCGGTCAGGAGCACGGGGATCGTCCGGCCGATGCGGTCGGCGATGCCGCCGACGCCCGTGACGATGTGGATCCACACGGCGGACGAGTCGTATGCGGTGTCGTTGTGCGCGACCCAGCCGAAGAACAGCGCCATGATCGGGATCGGGACGAGCGCGGCGACGGAGCCGGGCACGCCGGCGATGAGCAGCGGGAGCACCGGCAGGAGGCCGGCGATCGGGATCACGGCGAGGTTCGCCATGTAGCGCATGTCGCTGAACCAGTAGACGATGCTGCGTGCGGCGACCGCGCCGGCGGCGTTGCCCGGCGCCAGAGCGAACCACCCGAGGCCGCCGCGCTGGCGCAGCTCCACCGGGTTCTCGACCGTCGACAGCGCGCGGGTCACCTGCCGGACCCACACCGCGACGACCACGGCGCAGGTCGCGACGGCGACCGCGGCGGCCACCCATCCGGTCGATCCGGGCAGGGCGATCGTCCCCGGGACGCCGGCAGCCGCCCCGAGGGGCGAGAGGGAGAGCACGTCCACGACCGAGCGGATCTGGTCGGGCACCCGCCCGTCCCACGTCAGCGAGGCCAGGAACACCGTCACGGGGAACACGATCACGATCAGACCGAGGACGAAGAGGCTGGACAGCTCCCGCGTGCGACGGCCGCCCGTGAGCGCCGCGGTGAAGGCGAGCGCCACCCTGGCCACGACGACGCACGTCACCACGTGCACGACCCCGAAGAGCGCGGCGACGAGCGGATTCACGCCGAAGCCGATCCAGACGACCGCGGCGCAGATGTCCACGGCGACGAGGGCGATCGAGGGGACGCTCACGAGCGAGGCGAGGGTGAGGGTCGCCGCGAGGGGGCCGGGCTCCAGCCCCAGTACGGCGAACCGACGCGGATCGAGCTGGTCGGGAGTCGAGACGAGGAGCGGACCGACAGCGAAGCCGAGCAGCGTGGCCGCGCCGACGAGCACGAGCACGGCCGCGGCGACGTCGATCTCGCCGGAGCGGAGGCTCAGCAGGCCGACGCAGGCCGCGGCGACGAGCGCCGCGAGGAGGACGAGGCCGATGATCCGCCGCGCGGTCTCCCACCGGGTTCCGCGCAGCGACCCGGCGAACAGCGCCAGTCTCAGTCGGAGGACGCGTGCAACCACTCGAGACCCCCCGCATCGCCGATTCCGCCGGACAGCTCGACGAAACGCTGCTCGAGCGTCGCGTTCCCCTTGACGTCGTCGACCGTCCCCTCGGCGAGGATCTGGCCAGAGACCACCACGGCGAGCCGGCTGCACACCTTCTCGACGAGGTCCATGCCGTGGCTCGAGAGGATGACCGTGCCGCCGCCGGCGACGTACTCCTGGAGGATCCCCAGGATCGTCTCCGAGGAGACCGGATCGACCGCCTCGAACGGCTCGTCGAGCACGAGCATGCGCGGCGAGTGGATCATGGCGCCCGCGAGCATGACCTTCTTCGTCATGCCGGCCGAGTAGTCGGCGACGACGCGGTTCAGCGCGTCGGTCAGCTCGAACACGCGGGCGAGGTCGGCGGTGCGCGACGCGATCACGGCGGGCTTGAGCCCCCGCAGGACGCCGAAGTAGTAGAGGAGCTGACGCCCCGTGAGGCGGTCGAAGGTGCGCAGGCGGTCCGGGAGGACGCCCATCAGGCGCTTGGCCTCGCGCGGCCTGTCGACGAGGTCGATGCCGCAGATCTCGAGGGTTCCCGCCGTCGGGCGGAGAAGCCCGGCGATCATGGACAGCAGCGTGGTCTTGCCGGCGCCGTTCGGGCCGACCAGCCCGTAGAACGATCCGCGCGGCACCGTCAGCGAGATCTCGGTGACGGCGTCCGTGCCGCCATACGACTTCGTCACGTCGCGCACCGCCAGAGCCGGCGCGCCGGTGATCTCGTTCGCGACGGCCTCGCCGACCGGAGCGGGAGCGGTCTCCGTCGCCGGGTCGGGCTCCGCCGGAGCGACCTGCTCGGCGACGACGTCGTCCTCGGCACCCTCCGCGTCCGCCTCGGGCTCGGGCTCGGGCTCGGGCTCGGGCTCGGGAGCGACGATCGTCTCCGGGGCGACCGCCTCGTCCTCCGGCGCGTCGGGGGCGGAGTCCTCTGGGGCATCCGCCGCGGGGTCGTCCTGGGAGCCGGCGCCCGATCGCGCCGCCTCAGCCGCCGACATCTTCGGCAGGGGCGGCGCCGTCGAGGGGATGACCGGGTTGTCCCGTGTGTCGACGGAGAGCTGCGATCCGGAGGACCGGCCCGCGCGCTTGCCGGCCCTCTTCTTCCCGGTCCGTGCGGGTCGCTCGGCCGACGGAGCCTGTTCGAGGGTTTCGTCGTGGGATTCGGAGGTCACCAGGAAACCGTACCCACCATGACGCGCACTTCGCCGCAGACGACGCGGGGTGGCGTCGGTGTGATCATCAAGATGACGCGATCTCTCCTCGAAAACTCGCCATATCGCCGGATATCCTGCACCTTTCCAGTCTTCCTCGCTACCCTGGGAGTCACACAG
>JBQDDT010000008.1:0-29892 GCA_052092505.1 Microbacterium sp.
CGTGCAGTGAGCGCCGCACCCGTCGCCCAGGTCACCGATCTGCGCGTCTCGTACCGGGCCGGCGACGGTCGCGTGACCGTCGTGGACGGCCTCTCCTTCGCGCTCCACGAGGGGCGCACCCTCGGGCTCGTCGGCGAGTCCGGCAGCGGCAAATCGACCGCGGCGCGCACGCTCCTCGGCCACCTCCGCGAGGGATCCCGCATCGACGGCGGAACCGTGGAGGTCTTCGGCGACGACGTGTTCGCCCTCGCCGCGGAGCCGCTGCGGCAGCTGCGCGGCGGCACGGTCGGGCTCGTCGCGCAGAACGCCGGGCACGCCCTGACCCCGTCGATCCGAGTCGGCGCCCAGATCCGCGAGGCGCTCCAGGTGCACGCGCTGCCGTCCGACGCCGGCGCCGTCGAGGAGCTGCTCCGGCTCGTCCGCCTCCCCTCACCCGAGACGATCGGCCGCCGCTACCCGCACGAGCTCTCCGGCGGCCAGCAGCAGCGCGTCGCGATCGCGATGGCCGTCGCCACGCGCCCGAAGGTGCTCGTCCTCGACGAGCCGACGACGGCGCTCGACGTGATCACGCAGGCCGCGGTCCTGCGACTCGTCGGCGACCTGCGCGAGCAGCTCGGAATGGCGGTGCTGATCGTCAGCCACGACCTCGGCGTCGTCTCGGCCGTCGCCGATGATGTCCTCGTCCTGCGCGAGGGACGGGAGGTCGAGCACGGCGCGACGCTCGACGTGCTGGAGCGCCCGCGCGAGGACTACACCCGCGATCTGATCGACGCGGCCCCGCGCATCGAGGGGGTCGACGCGCCGGAGGCCCGCGACGCCGACGACGACGCGGTGCTGCGCTGCCGCGGGGTGGACATCCGCTACCCTGGGGCGCCCCGCCTGGCCGTGCGCGGCTTCGACGTCGAGATCCGCCGCGGCGAGACCGTAGCGCTCGTCGGCGAGTCGGGAAGCGGCAAGTCGACCGTCGCGACCGCGCTGGCCGGCCTCGCGATCGTGCAGAACGGCACGGCGGAGCTCGCCGACGCCGACGGGGAGCGCCACGACCTCCTCCGCGCCGCCGCGCGGCGCCCCGTCGCGGTGCGGCGCGCCGTGCAGCTGATCTTCCAGAACGCCGATCTCGCACTGAACCCCCGCCGCACGGTCGGCGACGCCCTCGCGCGTCCCCTGAAGGTGTTCGGACGCGTGCCAGCCACCCGGCGGCGCGAGCGCGTGGCCGAGCTGCTCACGGAGGTCGGCCTCGGTCCGGAGTTCGCCGCCCGCGTCCCGGCTCAGCTCTCGGGCGGGCAGCGCCAGCGCGTCGGGATCGCCCGCGCGCTCGCGGCCGAGCCGAGCCTCCTCATCGCCGACGAGGTCACGACCGCACTCGACGTCTCCGTGCAGGCCGATGTGCTCGACCTGCTCGCCCGCCTCCGCGACGAGCATGCTCTGTCGTGCCTGTTCATCAGCCACGACCTCGCGGTCGTGCGCAGCGTCGCCGACCGGATCGTCGTGATGCGCGACGGCTCGGTCGTCGAGGCGGCCGCCACGGCCGACCTGTTCGACCATCCGCGCCACCCCTACACGCGATCGCTGCTGGAGGCGGTCGTCGAGCCGGGGAACACCAGCCTGCCCGAGAGCGATGCGGACTCCCGCCGCGCGAGCGTCGACCCCGAGGCCGCGCTCGTCGACGTCGGAGGCGGCCACATCGTGCGCGACGACGAAGGAGCGCTCACCGCACCATGACTTTCGCTGAGATCGACGAGGAGACGATCGAGACGCGGGATCTGTGGATCCCGATGGCGGACGGCGTGCGGCTGCACGCGCGCGTCTGGCTGCCGCGCGACGCCGACCGGCGCCCCGTGCCGGCCGTCCTGGAGTACCTGCCCTACCGGCTCGACGACTGGACGGCCGTGCGCGACAGCGAGCGGCACCCGTACTACGCGGCGCACGGGTACGCGTCCGTCCGCGTCGACATCCGCGGGACGGGCAGCTCCGACGGGCTCTACGACGACGAGTACTCCCCAGCGGAGCTCGACGACGGAATCGCTGTGATCGAGTGGCTCGCCGCCCAGCCGTGGTGCACGGGCTCGGTCGGCATGTTCGGCATCTCGTGGGGCGGGTTCAACTCGCTGCAGCTGGCCGCCCGCGGTCCGGAGGCCCTCAAGGCGATCGTCACGGTCTGCTCGACCGACGACCGCTACGACAACGACGTGCACTACATGGGCGGTGCCGTCCTCGCGATCGACATGGCGGCGTGGGCCGGCACGATGCTCGCGTTCGCCTCGCGCCCGCCCCGCCCCGAGGTCGTCGGCGACGGCTGGGTCGACCAGTGGCGCGAACGGCTCGAGCACCAGAAGCCGCCCGCCGAGACCTGGCTCGCCCACCAGGAGCGCGACGCGTACTGGCGCCACGGCAGCGCCTGCGAGGACTACGACGGCTTCCGCGCGGCGGTGCTCGCCGTCGGCGGGTGGTCCGACCCGTACCGCGACACCGTCTTCCGCCTGCTCGACAACCTCGACGTCCCCGCGAAGGGGATCATCGGCCCCTGGTCGCACCAGTACCCCGACCGCGGTCTGGCGCCGGGGCCCGGCATCGACTTCCTCGGCGAGACGCTGCGGTGGTGGGACCGATGGCTGAAGGGCGAGGACACGGGCGTCGAGTCCGACCCCGATCTGCGCGCCTGGATGAACGACGCCGTCGCGCCGGCGACGTACATCGACGAGCAGCCGGGAGGGTGGATCGGCGTCGATCGCGACGCCGCACGCGGCACGGCCGAGCTGCCGCTCGGCGAGGGGCGCGCGATCGTGCGCTCCCCCTGGAGCACCGGTCAGGACGCGGGGCGCTTCTTCCCGTTCGGCAACGCCGCGGATCTGCCGCCGGACCAGCGCGCGGAGGACGGGCGATCCGTCTGCATCGACACTCCGGTCACCGAGCCGGTCGCGCTCCTCGGCCGTGCCGTCGCCCGGCTGCGCCTGCGCTCCACACACGATCGGGGCAATGTCATCGTGCGTCTCTGCGACGTGGCGCCCGACGGATCATCCACTCTCGTCTCCCGCGGCGTGCTGAACCTCCTCAAGCGCGATGGGCGGGACCGGGGCGCCCCGATGATGCCGGGCGAGGACGTCGACGTGGCGTTCGAGCTCGTCGCCGCCGGCTACCGGTTCGAGCCAGGGCACACGATCCGCGTGGCGATCAGCGACCACTACTGGCCGTGGATCTGGCCGCACGGGGTGGACGGCTCGCTCGACGTCGACCTCGCGGCGAGCTCCGTGACGCTGCCGCTGGCGCCCGAGAGCCCGCGCGCGGTGTCGTTCGCCCCGGCGGAGCACGTCCGGCCGATCGAGATCACGGCGCCGGCGGGCGCCGCCGAGCCGCGGCGGCCCCGCGTCGTCACGCACGACGTGGCACGAGGCGAGACGGTGCTCGACATCGACCCGGGCTACGGTGGCACGCGCCACTACCCCGACGGTCTCGACTTCCTCGAGGACGCGCGCGAGATCTATCGGATCACGCAGGGCGACC
Organism: Microbacterium sp.; assembly: GCA_052092505.1. GTDB lineage: Bacteria > Actinomycetota > Actinomycetes > Actinomycetales > Microbacteriaceae > Microbacterium. The sequence goes on from JBQDDT010000008.1 coordinate 3,502, forward strand.
CGTCGTCCCCCGTCACCGAGTCGCATTGGAGCCTGCGCTTGTCGAACGACGGATGGGCGGCCGAGATCGAGACGCGCTCGATCATCCGGTGCGATGCCGACAGCTTCCACCTGGAGAACGCCGTCACCGCTGTCGCGGAGCGCGACGGCGCGCGGGAGACCGTGTTCGACCGCGTGTTCACGACGTCGCTCCCCCGCACCTCGGCATGAGCGAGACGGGGACGGATCCGGCGCCCGTGCGGCGCAGGATGTCCCCGGCCGCGCGGCGGGATCAGATCGTCGGTGCGGCACGATCGGTCATCGTCCGGCAGGGCCTCACGACGACCTCGCTGCGCGACATCGCGGCCGAGGCCGGCGTGTCGATGGGCACCGTGACCTACCACTTCGACGGCGTCGACGAGATCCTCGGGGCCGTCGTCGTCGCGGAGACCGAGCGCTTCTACGAGCAGGTCATCGCCTCCGCCGACGCCGAGCCAGACCCGCGAGCGGCGCTGCGGATGCTCATCGATCCGCTCTTCTCCGACCACGGCGACTCGGACGACCACTGGCGGATCTGGACGGACTACTGGGCGGCCGTGGCCCGCCGCCCCGAGATCACCGACTCCTACGCCGTGCGGATCCGGCACTGGGAGCGCTGCTGCGCCAGGACGATCGCGCGCGGCATCGAACAGGGATCGTTCGGTCGGGTCGATCCTGCCGACGCCGCCCTGAAGCTCGCCGCCTACTCCGACGGGCTGGCGACGCAGCGCGCGCAGGGCGTCGACCGCCTCACCCCGTCGCTCGCCCGCGCCTGGCTCCGGCAGTTCGCCGAGGCGCTCCTCGCGCCCTGACCGGTCCCGCACCGAAGGGATGCGCTCCGACGCGATCCGATATGATGATTTCATCATGCCATTCAGCGACCTGCCGAAGCCGCTCTACGAGGTCAAGGCCAGCCTGTTCAAGGGCCTCGCGCACCCGCTGCGCATCCGGATCCTCGAGCTGCTCTCGGCCGACGAGGAGCTCAGCGTCGGCGCGCTGCAGCGCGAGACCGGGCTCGAGGCCTCGCACCTGTCCCAGCATCTCTCCGTGCTGCGCCGCTACCGGCTCGTGACGTCCGAGCGCCGCGCGAGCCACGTCTACTACCGGCTCGCCGGAGCGCGCGTGTCCGAGATGCTGACGGTGGCCAGGGCGCTTCTGCTCGACGTCCTCGCCGAGGACGGCTCCCGCCTGGAGGGCGTGGGGACCGTGACCGAGACGCTCCGATGAGCGCCAGGACGCGACGGTTCGCCGACCTCCTGCCGTCGGCGGCCGACTACCGCGCCGTCCCGCGCACATGGCGGCGCGACCTCGTCGCCGGCGTCACGGTCGGCATCGTCGCGCTCCCGCTGGCGCTCGGGTTCGGGGTGAGCTCCGGCGCCGGCGCCGAGGCGGGGCTCGTCACGGCGATCGTCGCCGGCGTGATCGCCGCCGTGTTCGGCGGATCGCACGTGCAGGTGTCCGGCCCGACGGGCGCGATGGTGGTCGTCCTCGGGCCGATCGTCGCGCAGCACGGCATCGGCGCCGTCGCCACGGTGAGCATCATGGCGGGGATCATCGTCCTGGCCGCGGGCGCAGCCAGGCTCGGGCGCGCCGTGAGCTTCATCCCGTGGCCCGTGATCGAGGGGTTCACGCTGGGGATCGCCGTCATCATCGGCCTGCAGCAGGTGCCGTCCCTCGTCGCAGCCGCCGCAGGGCAGCACGACACGAACGCCGCCGTCGCCGCCGTGCAGTCGATCGCGTCGGCCGACGTCTCCTATCTGCCGTGGGCGCTCGGCGCCGCCGTGATCGTGGTGGCGTGCATGATCGTGTGCCCCCTGATCCATCCGGCGATCCCCGGATCCCTCGTCGGCATCGCCGTCGTCGCGATCGCCGCGACCGTCGTCCCGAACCCGCTCATGCCCATCGGGGCGCTGCCGTCCACGCTGCCGCCGCCCTCGCTGCCTGCGGTCGATCCGCCCATGCTCCTCGAGCTCGTCGGACCGGCGGCGACGGTCGCCGCGCTCGCCGCGATCGAGTCGCTGCTGTCGGCGCGCGTGGCCTCGTCGCTCGCCGACACCGGGGCGATCTCCCCCGACAGGGAGCTCGTGGGCCAGGGGCTCGCCTCCATCGGCGCCGGCGTGTTCGGCGGGATGCCGGCGACGGGCGCGATCGCGCGCACGGCCGTGAGCGTCCGCGCCGGCGGGCGGACGCGGCTCACCGCCGTGACGCACGCGCTGCTCCTGCTGGCCGTCGTGTTCGTCGCGTCCGCTCCCGTGTCGGCCATCCCGATCGCGGCACTCGGCGGCGTGCTCGTGATGACGGCCGTGCGGATGGTCCGCCTCAGCACGGTGCGCGTCATCCTGCGCTCGACCCGCTCGGACGCCGCGGCGTTCGTGCTCACGGCGATCGTCACGGTCTCCTTCGACCTGATCGTCGCCGTCGCGATCGGCGTGGTGTTCGCCGGGTTCTTCGCGATCCGCAACCTCGCCGGCGCGACGAGGGTCACGCCGGAGCCGCTGCCCGGCGAGGCCGTCGACGGCGACGAGCGCATCGCGGTCCTGCGGTTCGACGGCCCGCTCATCTTCTCGGTGGCCGACCGGGTGCTCGACGACGCTCAGAGCCTCGACGGCGTCCAGGTCGCGATCCTGCGGATGTCGCGCCTCGAATTCGTCGACGCGACGGGCGCGAACGTCCTCAGCACGCTCGTGCGCGCGCTGGAGCGACGCGGGATCACGGTGCTGATCAAGGGCGTCCAGCCGATGCACGAGGGGCTCTTCCGCCGCGTCGGCGTCCTCGCGTCCCTGCGGCATCACCGGCACCTGTTCGCCGATCTCGACGACGCCGTCGCGCACGCGCGCGACCACATCCGCCGCGCGGAGCCATAGGCGCGTCCTCAGGCGCGCAGGTGGGTGTTGAGCGCGGCCGTGAGACCGTGGTCGACGGGGAGCGCGCGATCGTCGATGTGCGTGACCGGGGCAGCCAGCCGGATCGACGAGACGAACCAGGCCGCGTCGGCGTCGTACAGCGCAGCGACCGGGATGTGCTCGTACCCGGTCGGGTGCCCCACCTCCTCCAGCCAGTCGAACGCGCTCAGCTGGGTCGTGCCGTGCAGGACGCCGCCCGTCGGTTCCGGGGTGATGAAGTGGTCCCCGCGGCGCAGGATGATGTTCGCCGTGGGCGCTTCGAGCACGTAGCCGTCGGTCGTGACGAAGATCGTGTCGTCCGCGCCGCGGCGGTGCGCCTCGCGCGAGGCCGCCATGTTCACCGCATAGGAGAGCGTCTTCGCGCCGAGAAGGAGCCAGGGCGAGCGGGCCGCCGCCCCGGAGTCGTAGCCGCGATCGAGCGTGACGACGCGGATGCCCTGCTCTCGCGCGGCCGTGAAGTCGGCGGCGCGAGACGCGGTCGCCCACGCCGTCGGCCCGGACGCCGGGGCGCCGGGCCCGCCGATCTGGACGCCTCGGCTGAGAAGCAGCTTGACCGTCCACTCCCCCGTTGCGGGGACGGTTGCCACGGCGCGATCCACGACGGCGCTCCACTGTCGGAGGTTCGGTGCAGGGAGGTCGCACAGCCTGGCCGAGTTCGCCAGGCGGTCGAGGTGCGCCTCGACCTGCTGGGGGCGGCCGTCGAACACGCCGATCGACTCGAAGACCCCGTCGCCGCGGTTCGCGCTGAGATCGCCGACGCTGAGGGCCGGCGCGTCCGGATCGATCGGGGCGATCGTGTCGTCGAACGCCGTGCGGGCGTCGTCTGCGGGCGCCGGATCGACGAGGAGGGCGATGCGCGTCGTCATGCTCCGACCCTACGCGTCCGCCCCGGCAGAGGAAGGGCCGGGCCGCAGAAACGCCTCTCGGCGCGTGGTCCGCTCGAAGCGGCAAATGTTGGAGCCCGGGGTTTGCTGCGGCCCGGCCCAGGAAGTCTAACGCCGCGCCGCCTCAGGTATTCCTCGGCGCGTGTCGCGGCGGGATCGGCACACGCACGCTCCCGGCCGCGCCGTCAGCCGTCTCCTCGTCCGTGCCGGACGACGAACCTCAGCGGACGATCCGGCCGGTCGCGCCGGATCCACACCAGACCGGTCACGCCGATCCCCGCGAACCCGTCCTGGAGGATGTGCATCGCCCGGTGCACCCGCCCCCACTCGTCCGCGTACTCCACCAGCGACAGCTGAGGCCCGTTCGCCCTCGGCACGCCCCACCAGTGATCGACGACCATGCCGGGCACGACCGCGGTGCCGGCCGGCGGCGGGTCCGGCGGCAGGCGCCGCCGCGAGGGGCGGAAGGCGAGGAGCGACACGGCCATCAGCGCGACGGCCCCGGAGATCGCCGGCACCCACGCGAGCGCCCCCGCACCCACGATGCCCGGCGAGAAGCCGACTCCGATCGCCGCACCGGCTCCCAGCGCGCCCAGCTGGTAGCGGCCGAAGCGCGCGGCGCAGCCGCCCGTGCGCCGACGTCCCAGGGCTGCGACGATCAGCAGCTGCCCGAGGGCGACTCCGACGAGGGCGACCACGAGCGCGAGGATCAGCCACCAGATCGCCCCGCGTGCGCGTTCCGCGGGGTCGAGGAGCAGGGCGACGTACGCGGCGGTCAGAACACCCGCGGGCATGGTGAGGCAGTAGGACTCGAACCCGGCGAGGGTGGTGAGCAGCTTGGGCCTCCACCCGATCCGCGCGGGGCCGACGACGGCCGAGGTCACGCGAAGTGCGAGGCGGCGGCCCGAGCGACGGCTGTGACATCGTCGATGTCGTCGCCGAACGCGTTCACGTGCCCCACCTTGCGTCCCGGCCGCGGCGCCTTGCCGTACGTGTGGACCTTGGCCGACGGGTAGTCGGCGACCGCGTCGCCGATCCGGTCGGTCAGGGCGGCGCCCTCCGGGCCACCCAGGATGTTGATCATCACGGCGCACGCGGCGACGGGCGACGGATCCCCCAGCGGCAGGTCGAGCACCGCGCGCAGGTGCTGCTCGAACTGGCCCGTCACGGCGCCGTCCTGGCTCCAGTGCCCGCTGTTGTGCGGGCGCATCGCGAGCTCGTTGACGAGCACGCGCTCGTCGGTCGTCTCGAACAGCTCGACGGCGAGCATCCCCGTCACGCCGAGCGCCTCGGCGACGTCCGCGGCGATGCGCGCGCTCACCTCGGCGGTCCGCTCGGTGACGCCGGGCGCCGGCGCGAACACCTCGCTGCACACGCCATCGCGCTGGACGGTCTCGACCACCGGATACGCCGCCGTCGCCCCCGACGGGCGGCGCGCGATCTGCTGCGCCAGCTCCCGGCGGAAGTCCACGAGCTCCTCGACGAGCAGCGGCTCGCCCGCCGCGAGCCAGTCGTCGGCCTCCGTGCTCGACGAGACGACCCTGACGCCCTTCCCGTCGTAGCCGCCGCGCGGCATCTTCACGACCGCGCGTCCGCCGTGGTCGTCGAGGAACGCCTGGAGCTCGCCCGCGTCGCGCACCTCGGCCCAGTCGGGCTGCGGGATCCCGATCTCGGCGAGCCGCCGGCGCATGACGAGCTTGTCCTGGGCGAAGCGCAGCGCATCGGGACCGGGATGCACGGCGACGCCGCGGTCCACGAGCGCCCGCAGCACCTCCTGCGGCACATGCTCGTGGTCGAAGGTGACGACGTCGACCCCCTCGGCGAACGCCGTCACCGTGCCGAGATCGCGGTAGTCGCCGACCGCCGTCGCGGCGAGCGAGGCGGCCATGCCCTCGGACTCCGCCAGGGCCCGCAGCTCGACGCCGAGCTCCACGGCGGGCGCGATCATCATCCGGGCGAGCTGGCCGCCGCCGATTACTCCGACACGCAGGGACATGGTCCTCCGATCCTCTCCGACCATCCTGCCATCCGCGACGGCGGTGCCGCGGACGGGTCAGCCCCTGGCCTCGGCCTCGCGGTGCGCGATGATCTGGTTGACCTCGATCTGGTCGGCGAGGACCTCGCCCACCAGGCGCGGATGGGGGACGTTCGCGAGCACGATCTTCCCCTCGTCCCCGTCCGACAGCGTCAGCGTGCCCGTGCCCCACAGCCGCTGCCACACGCCGCGGCGGGTCGAGATCGCGTAGCCGCGGGCGTGGGAGAGCTCGGAGCGCTGCTGCCCGAGCACCCCGCTGCGCGCGATCACGCGCCGTGTGGTCACCGTGTAGAGGTGGGATCGCCACACCAGCCACGGGATCACGACGAACAGCAGGACGAGCCCGGCGCCCGCCGCCAGGATCATCCAGTTCTCGAACGGCGCCGGCAGGTTCCCCCAGGCGAGCGCTCCGGCACCGCTCAGGAGGATGACGAGCAGCCCCGACCAGATGAGGCGCCTCGCCTGCGGCCGGAACCGGGCGACGAGCAGCTCCTCAGGGCGCGGCGCGCCGGGAGGCGGCGTCGCGGGGCGGTGGGGCATGCTCGGGACGGTCACGCTGCTCCGTTCATCGGGACGCGGGGTCTCCAGTCTGCCGCGCCGCCGGCGCCGCGGGAGGCTGACGCGCGGCTGGGCCGCGAGGTTCTCGGCCGTTCCCCGTCACTCCGCCGGGCGGACGTGGACGACATCGCCCGCCGCGACGGCGACGTCCCGTCCGTCGGAGCGGACGACGAGGCGCCCCTCCTCGTCGATGTCCGCGGCCGTGCCCAGGAGGTCCGATCCGTCCGGCAGCGAGACGCGGACGCGCCGCCCCAGGGTCACGCAGGCGTCGGCGACCGCGCGGCGGACTCCGGCGCGATCCCCACCCTCGAGGTCGGAGATCAGCGTGCGGAGCCCGTCGAGATACGCCGCGACGAGCCCGTCCTCGTCGTCCTCCGCGCCCTCGACGCGGAGGGAGGTGGCCGTCGCCACGGGGAGCTCGTCCGCCGTCATGCGCGTGTTGATGCCGGAGCCGATGACCACGGCACCGGGCCGCGCGCTCGCCTCGGCGAGGATCCCTGACACCTTCCGCCCCGCGATGAGCACGTCGTTGGGCCATTTGACGCCGACCTCGCGGCCCGGCAGCTGCGCGCGGATCGCCCGCGACAGCGCGACCCCGGCGGCGAGCGGGATCCACCCCCGAGCCTCGGGAGGCACATCGCCGATCCGCACCGCGACCGACACGGCAAGAGCCGACCCGGCCGGCGCCGTCCACACGCGGTCGAGCCTCCCGCGCCCCGAGCGCTGGTCGCGGGTGAGGAGCACCGTCAGGTGCGGCAGGTCCTCCTCGGCCAGCCGGCGCACGAGGTCGGCGTTCGTCGAGCCGGTGCGGTCGATCTCGGTCACCTCGGCGGCGACCCGCCGCGCCTTCTCCCAGGACATGACGCCACCGTACGCGGCTCCACGGGGATCCCCGAACCGGGCGAATCGGCGCGACCGCCCGACGCGCGACGCCTATGGGAGGCGGACACACGAATCTCCAGGTCGTTGTGCGTGGCCACCAAATCCGTGGCGCGAGGCGCGGTTAGGGTGGGATCCGTGACCGAATCCGAGTTCTCCACGACCGCCGGCAAGATCGCCGACCTCCGCGAACGGTACGCCGAGGCCGTGACGCAGGCGGAAGAGACGGCCGTCGAGAAGCAGCACGCCAAGAGCAAGCTCACGGCCAGGGAGCGCATCGCGCTTCTCGTCGATCCCGGGAGCTTCGTCGAGTTCGACGAGTACGTGCGCCACCGCACGACGGCGTTCGGCATGGACCGCTCCCGGCCCTACGGTGACTCGGTCGTCACGGGGACCGCGACGATCCACGGGCGCAACGTCGCGGTCTACTCGCAGGACTTCTCGACGTTCGGCGGATCGCTCGGCGAGGTCGCCGGCGACAAGATCATCAAGATCATGGAGTTCGCGCTGCGCGGCGGCATGCCGGTCATCGGCATCCTCGACTCCGGCGGCGCCCGCATCCAGGAGGGTGTGCTCGCGCTCGGCAAGTACGCCGAGATCTTCCGGCTGAACACCGCGGCCTCCGGCGTCGTCCCCCAGATCTCGATCGTGATGGGCCCGGCCGCCGGCGGCGCGGTGTACTCCCCCGCCCTGACCGACTTCGTCATCATGGTCGACAAGACGAGCCAGATGTTCGTGACGGGCCCCGACGTGATCAAGACGGTCACGGGCGAGGACGTCGGGATGGAGGAGCTCGGCGGCGCCTACACCCACAACACGCGCTCCGGCGTCGCGCACTACCTCGCCGAGGACGAGGACGACGCGCTCGACTACGCCCGCGGACTCATCGGCTTCCTGCCGGACAACAACATGTCGGATCCGCCCGTGTACGAGCGGGGCTTCGAGTTCGAGACGACGGATGAGGACCGCACCCTCAACACGATCATCCCGGACTCCCCGAACCAGCCCTACGACATCCACCAGGTGATCGATCAGGTGATCGACGACGAGTTCCTCGAGGTGCAGCCGCTCTTCGCGCCGAACATCGTCGTGGGCTTCGGCCGGGTCGAGGGCCGCTCAGTCGGGATCATCGCGAACCAGCCGCAGCAGATGGCCGGCACCCTGAACATCGAAGCGGGAGAGAAGGCGTCGCGCTTCGTGCGCTTCTGCGACGCGTTCTCGATCCCGATCGTCACGCTCGTCGACGTTCCCGGCTACCTGCCAGGCACCGACCAGGAGTGGACGGGCGTCATCCGCCGCGGCGCGAAGCTGCTGTACGCGTACGCCGAGGCGACCGTCCCGCTCGTCACGGTGATCCTGCGCAAGGCCTACGGCGGCGCCTACATCGTGATGGGCTCCAAGCAGCTCGGCGCCGACATCAACCTCGCGTGGCCGACCGCGGAGATCGCGGTGATGGGCGGCCAGGGCGCCGTCAACATCCTCTATCGCGGCGAGCTCAAGAAGGCAGCGGAGGCCGGCGAGGACATCAGCGAGGTGCGCACGAGGCTCGCCAACGAGTACACGTACAACGTGGCCTCCCCGTTCCTCGCGGCCGAGCGCGGCGAGCTCGACGGGATCATCGAGCCGGCGCAGACGCGGGTGTCGATCGCGAAGGCCCTGCGCTCCCTGCGCGGCAAGCGCGCCGAGCTGCCGCCGAAGAAGCACGGGAACATCCCGCTGTGACCGGGGACGAGGCCGACGGCGGCGTCCCGCGCGTGGACATCGTGCGCGGGGCCCCCGACGACGAGGATCTCGCGGCGATCGCCGCGGTCCTTCCGCTCGCGTACGTCGAGGAGGCCGCGCACGCGACGGTCGACGACCCGCCGGAACGCAGCACCTGGAACAGATCGCGGCGGATGCGCCGCCGGCCCGGCACGCACTGGGGCCGGTTCTCGGGCTGATCCGCTCAGCCGACTTCGACCACGCACGCGCCGGGACGCGCGCTGTGCTCTCCTCCTCACGGGGGAGGGCACATCTGAAATGTCCCCCAAAAGGAGGACAGACAGGCGGAGCACGCTTCGCCATACTGGAGGTGGAAAAGCGCTAGCGCGCCCTGGTGCTCCCCTCGAACGGCGGAGCGACCCAGTTCCCGAGCGGACGGTTTTCGGGTAACCGCTCCGCTCCCCGGCCCCGGGTGGCGAATACGCCGCCCGGGGCCATTTCCGTCATCCAGGCCGCGGGATCTCGTGCCACGTCGCGACGGCGTCCTCGTCCCCCGGCGCCCGGTCGCCGACCACCCGCCCGACGATCGTGACGGCGGCTCCCGCCTCCGGCGTCGTGCGCACGATGATCCTGTCGGCGTCCGTCTCGTCGATGGCCGAGGCCAGCTCCGCTCGGACGACGGCCAGCTCGGCCGCGTCGAGGTCGCCCAGCGCGTCGTCGTCGATCACGGTGACCGTCGCCCCGCGCTCGCGCGCCCGGCGGATCGCGCCGCGCACGTCGTCATCGAGGAGGCGGGTGGCACGCAACTCGTCCCGCAGCGTCGCCTCCGCCAGGAGCGCCCCGTCGCGCTCCGCCTGGTCGATCCGCCCTCCCGTCGCGATGACGCGGGAGAGGATCGGACCGGCCTCGGCGAGCGCGAAGCGCACCCGGCTGCGCCGCTGGGCCCGGAGGGCCTCCTGCGTGGCCTGCCACGCCGATGAGGCCTGCTGGAGCTGCGCCAGCCGCGCGGTGTCGCGGTACGCGCGGTCCATGCCCCACACCATCAGCTGCGCGATCCCCACCCAGAGGTAGTCGCCGACGAGTCCGCGCTCGAAGGCCGTCTGGGGTCCGTAGGCGATCGCGCCGATGATCGTGAGCGCGGCGACCCCGCCCCACGCCCATTCCGCGCGCCTCCGCACGGCCATGATCGTCAGGGCGGCGCCCGTCGCCCCGAAGACGCCGGCGGCCGGCGGGTCGGCGATCCGCTCGCCGCTGGCCGCGACCCACAGCAGCGAGGACGCGACGCAGCCGACGAGGGCGAGCGCGGCCGCTGCATGCGGCAGGCGGGTCGGCGCGCGGAACTCCGCGCCGGGGGACGTGGGCGACGTCCCCTTCACCCAGAGCAGCGCCACGACGACGAGGAGCCAGACGGCGACGGAGGCCAGCTGCAGCCAGGGATGGGGTACGCGCGTCGCCCACATCACGCCGCGCACGAGGAAGTAGGCCGTGAACGCGAGCGCGAGCCAATGGAGCACCCGCTGCAGGGTCACGGCTCTTCCCCCTGCCCCTGATCGCCCGGCGCCTCCGCCGGGCCCGCCGCGTCGGGGGCGTGCCACGACATCGTCACGACCGTACCGTGCGCGTCGGAGGCGACATCGGCCCGACCGCCGACCGCGGCGATCCTGGCGAGGATGGAGGCGCGGATGCCGAGGCGGTCCGAGGGGATGGCCTCGAGGTCGAGGCCGGGCCCTCGGTCCGACACGCGCACCTCCACCTCCGGCCCGTCCGCGCGCACCGCGACCTCGAGGCCGACGCCGTCGGCATGGTGGACGGCATTCGCCACGGCCTGCGTGGCGGCGAGGACGAGCGCGCGCGCCGCGCGGCCCGGCACGGGATCGGAGGAGGACAGGTCGGTCGACGGAACGATCGACACCCCCAGCTCGGCGACCGACGCCGCGATCTCGTCGGCGATCGCGGCGGCATCGCTCGGGCTGTCGCTCCCCTGCGGCTCATCGCTCTCGGCGTTCGCGAGGCGGGTGAGCGCCTCCCGCGACATGTCGACCGCGAGCTGCCTGCCGCGGGGAGTCTCGGCCCTGGCCGCGGCGATCAGTGCGGCGAGCACGCTGTCGTGCATGAGGCTCGCGATCTCGAGCCTCTCGCGCTCGGAGGCCTCGGCGACCCTCGCCTGCGTGAAGGCCTCGACCGCACGGGTCCTCGCGTCGTCCACTCCGTTCGCGATGCCGCGGAACATCCAGCCGAACACGACGATGAGGAGGTTCAGCAGGATCGCGATCGACACGTCGTAACCGAGCGCCTCCCAGGCGGTCGCGACGCTGCCGGCCCTCACGATCTGAAGGCCGCCGAAGAGGAGCGGGGGCACGATCGCCCACGCGAGCTGCAGTCCCATCGGGAACGCGATCATCGCGGCGGCCGCGGCGACCGAGAGCAGGAAGTACGGCCACGGCTGACCGAGCGGATCCACTCCGCCGACGTCGGCGGCCGCCCACCACAGCAGGGTGACGACGTATACGACGGCGAAGACGCCGGCAGCCGGACGGGCGAAGCGGCCGATGCCCGTGGCGAGGATCATCGCCGCGAGCGCGGTGTAGGTCGTCGCCATGCCGATGGGGTGCTCCGCGTGCTGCCCGTCGGAGAGCGCGATGAGGAAGGACTGCCCGCCGATCACGAGGCCGGCGACCGAGAGCAGCGCCTGCACGATGCGCTCCACGCGGGCGCGCGTGAACCGGCCGGGGGTGGCCTCGACGGCCGACTGCGGGACGCGGCGCCACGCCTCGTCGATCAGCGTCTGCTTATCGCCCACCGGACGGTTCCTCGTCCAGCGGCGCGACGATCCCGTCCTCCACCGCGCGCTTGAGCAGGTCGAGCTTGGTCGGGGCGGGGCGGCCCACCTCGGTGTACTTCACGCGGACGCGTGTGATGTTCTCCTTGGCGGTCGAGTACGCGACCCCGAGTCGGTCGGCCACGGCCTTCAGCGGAAGACCGGCCGCGTACATCCGGAGCACCTCGCGCTCCCTGGCGGACAGCTGCGCGTCGGCGAACGCGCGATCGCCCTCGACGGCGCTGGCCCACTCGACGTTGTTGAGCGGCTCGCCGCAGGCGACGACGCCGATCGCGTCGATGACGTCGTCGATCGGGGACGACTTGCTCACGACGCCGACGGCTCCCGCGGCGAGCGCCTCGCGCACGGCCGCCGGCCGGTCGGCGACGGAGTGGATGACGACCGACGACACTGCCGCCACGCGCGAGACGTTCTCAGCGACCGTCGTGCCGTCGCCGAGGGTGAGATCCAGCAGCACCACGTCGTCGGCGGGTGCCGACGTCTCGGCGCGCCAGGCCAGATAGCCGGCGACGGTCGGGCCGTCGTAGGTCGCGTCCCAGCCGGCGCGCCCGATCGCCGCGACGAGCCCGAGGCGGACGGACTCGTGGTCATCGATGAGGGCGACTCTGGTCACCCTCACACCTTAGCTTCGGGGCGTCCTGGCGCGGGATCAGCGCCCGAGGACGGCCAGCGCCTCGACGTGGTGCGACTGCGGGAAGAGGTCGAAGGCGGCCAGCGACTCGAGCTCGTACCCCAGCTCGCGGAAGCTCCCGACGTCGCGCGCGAGCGCGACAGGGTCGCACGCGACGTACGCGATCCGACGGGGACCGAGATCGGCGAGCGCCTCCACGACCTCGCGCCCCGCACCGGAGCGCGGAGGGTCGAGGAGGGCGGTGCCGCGCGCGATCATCTCCCGATCGAGCAGACCCGCCTGGTGCCCGACCTGCGCCAGGAAGTGCTCGACGCGCATCCCGACGGCCTCCGCCCCGAGATCGGCGAGGTTCTCCTCGGCGTGCGCGGAGGCGCGCTCCGACGATTCGACGGTCGTGAGCCTGGCCCCGGGCGCGAGCTCTCCGAGCGCCGCCGCGAACAGCCCGACCCCGCCGTAGAGGTCGAGGTTCCACGCGTCGGTCTCGAGCGGGCCGAGGGCCTCGCGCACGGCGACGGAGAGGAGGTCGGCCGCGGCGCGGTGGACCTGCCAGAAGCCGCCGGCGTCGAGCTGGAACTCGCGGTCCGCCGCCGTCTCGATCACGATCTCCGGCTCGGGCCGCGGCGGACGCGGTCCTCGCCTGTCCCCGCGGCGATCGGGGCGGCGGATCGTCCTGACCGCGCCGTCCGCCGGCTGCACGAGCTCGATCCGCCCCTCCGGCGCGTTGCGCAGGGCGACGGCGACCTCGGCCACCTCCGGGGTCGCGAGGGGGTGGTCGTCGACGTCGACGACCCTGTGGCTGCGCGGGGCGAACGGCCCGATCCGCCCCGATCCGTCGACGTGCAGCGTGATGCGCGTGCGGTAGCGCAGCCCGTCTCGCGTCGCGGCCGCCTCCGGATGCTTGTCGCCGAGCACCGCCTCCGGGCCCACGACGTCGGCGTCGATCTCCAGGGAGGCGAACTTCGCGAAGGCCTCGCGCAGGACCTGCCCCTTGAGCGCACGCTGGCGCGCGAGGGAGATGTGCCCCAGGTCGGCCCCGCCCGGCTGCTCGGACCCCGCAGAGGCCGCCCAGACGTGGGGGACGCGATCCGGCGATGCCTCGAGGACCTCGACCGTCTCCGCGCGAGCGAAGGACTTCTTCACGTCCGTGATGCGGGCGCGCACCCGCTCGCCGGGGATCGTGTCGCTGACGAACACGACGCGCCCCTCCGGCTCGCGCGCGACGAACACCCCGCCGTGCGCGACGCCCGTGATGTCGAGTTCGACCAGCTCGCCCTGTTCCATGCCCCCATCGTCGCAGGCGCCGGCGGCGATGCCCAGCCGGGACGCGGAGGTTCGCCGAGCGGAGTGCGACGGCCCGAGGAGAGGACGCCGGGGGCCGGCGCGTCCTCCTCCTGCGCCATCGCACTCCCCTCGGAGAGGGGCTGCCTCTAGGCTGGCCGCATGCAGGTCTGCCTCGCCTCCACCTCCCCCGCCCGGCTCATGCTGATGAGGCAGGCGGGGATCGAACCGCGTCTGGAGTCTCCGCACGTGGACGAGGATGCGGTGGTCGCCGAGACGGAGCGCGAGGAGGGGCGCCGGCTCACGATCGCGGAGCACGTGCTGCTCCTGGCCAGGCGCAAGGCCTCGGACGTCGCCGGCCGCCTCGTCGAGGAGGGGTTCGACGGGATCGTCATCGGCGGGGACTCGATGTTCGAGCTGAGCGGCGTCGTCTACGGCAAGCCGCACACCCCGGAGCGCGCGCTGGCGCGCTGGCGCGACATGCGGGGGCGCACGGGCGTGCTCCACTCCGGGCACAGCGTCTACCGCGTCGCCCCGGACGGCTCGTACGAGGCGCACGGGGTCGCTGAGGCGAGAGTGAGCTTCGCCGCCGACGTGACGGATCGCGAGATCGAGGCGTACGTGGCCACGGGCGAGCCGCTCTCGGTCGCCGGCGCCTTCACGGTCGACAGCCTCGGCGGCGCGTTCATCGACTCCGTGGAGGGCGATCCGTCCACCGTCGTCGGCATGTCGCTCTCGACCGTGCGGCGTCTCGTCCGCGATCTCGGCGTGGACTGGCCATCGCTCTGGAACCGCGACGCCTGACGTTCCCGCAGCTTTGATAGACATCTCCACACGATCCGCGCAGATTGTTGTGGACGTCACTCAAAGAGGCACAGCGTTGCCGAATTAGGCTGAAGCCCATGCCCGACAGCCGTGCGCTCCGTAAGGTCCTCATCGCCAACCGCGGCGAGATCGCCGTCCGAATCATCCGCGCCGCGCGAGACGCCGGTCTCGGATCCGTCGCCGTCTACGCGGATCAGGACCGCGACGCGCTGCACGCCAAGCTCGCCGACGAGGCGTTCGCGCTCGACGGGGAGACCTCGGCCGACACCTACCTCCAGATCGACAAGATCCTCTCGATCGCGCGCCGCTCCGGCGCCGACGCCGTCCACCCCGGCTACGGCTTCCTCGCCGAGAACGCCGAGTTCGCGCGCGCCGTGGCCCGTTCCGGGCTGATCTGGATCGGACCGTCACCCGAGGCCATCGAGTCGCTCGGCGACAAGGTCACGGCCCGCCGCGTCGCCGAGAAGGTGGGCGCCCCGCTCGCCCCCGGCACGCCGGGGCCCGTCGACGACGCCGCGCAGGTCGTCGCGTTCGCCGAGGAGGTCGGCCTGCCGATCGCCATCAAGGCGGCCTACGGCGGCGGTGGGCGCGGCCTCAAGGTCGCCCGCACCCTCGACGAGGTCCCCGAGATGTTCGAATCGGCCACGCGCGAGGCGGTCGCCGCCTTCGGCCGCGGCGAGTGCTTCGTCGAGAAGTACCTCGACCGCCCACGGCACGTCGAGACCCAGTGCCTCGCCGACGCCGCCGGCAACGTCGTCGTCATCTCGACGCGCGACTGCTCGCTGCAGCGCCGCCACCAGAAGCTCGTGGAGGAGGCGCCGGCGCCGTTCCTCACTGAGGAGCAGAACGAGATCCTGTACACCTCATCGAAGGCCATCCTGAAGGAGGTCGGCTACGTCGGCGCGGGAACCTGCGAATTCCTCATCGGCGCCGACGGCACGATCTCGTTCCTCGAGGTCAACACCCGGCTCCAGGTCGAGCACCCGGTCTCCGAGGAGGTCACGGGGATCGACCTCGTCCGCGAGCAGTTCCGCCTCGCGGTGGGCGAGGAGCTCGGCTACGACGACCCGGCTCCGCGCGGGCACGCCTTCGAGTTCCGCATCAACGGGGAGGACCCCGGCCGCGGATTCCTCCCCCAGCCCGGCCCGATCCACGTCTTCAAGACGTTCGGCGGCCCCGGCGTCCGACTCGACTCCGGCGTGACGGCGGGCGACTCGGTCAGCGGAGCCTTCGACTCGATGCTCGCGAAGATCATCGTGTCGGGTCGCGACCGCGCCGAGGCGCTCGAGCGCTCCCGACGCGCGCTGGAGGAGTTCGAGGTCACGGGGCTCCCCACCGTGCTGCCGTTCCACCGCCTCGTCGTCTCCGATCCGGCGTTCACCGCGGAGGACGGCGAGTTCGGCGTCTACACGCGGTGGATCGAGACCGACTTCGCCGGCGAGATCCCGCCGTGGGACGGCGAGCTGGCCGCCCCTGAGCCGCCGGAGCCGCGCCACACGGTCGTCGTGGAGGTCGCCGGCAAGCGCCTCGAGGTGAGCCTCCCCGACCGGGTCACGTCCTCCGCCCCCTCCGGCCGCCCCGCGGCCGCTCCCCCGTCGCGGCGCTCGCACTCCGGGTCCGCGGTCTCCAGCGGGGCGTCCGGCAACGCGCTCCAGTCGCCCATGCAGGCCACGGTCGTGAAGATCGCCGTCGAGGACGGCCAGGAGGTCGTCAAGGGCGATCTCGTCCTCGTGCTGGAGGCGATGAAGATGGAGCAGCCCCTCCACGCACACAAGGACGGCGTGGTCTCGGCCATCGACGCCCCGGTGGGCCAGACGGTCTCGGCGGGCCACCGCCTGCTCGAGATCGCCTGACGCACGCGCGCACGACGAGAGGCGCCGGTCCCGGTTCGGGGTCCGGCGCCTCTCGCGTCGTGCCGAGTCAGAAGCCCCGCAGGTTCACGCCGTGCATCGCGCGGGCCGCGTCGGTGATCGAGCCGGTCAGCGACGGGTAGGCGGCGAACACGCGCGCCAGCTGATCGACGGTGAGCCTGCGGTCGACGGCGATGGAGATCGGGAAGATCAGCTCGCTCGCCTTGGGGGCGACGACGACGCCGCCCACGACCGTTCCCGAGCCCTCGCGCGCGTACAGCTTCACGAAGCCGTCGCGCACGCTCATCATCTTCGCGCGGGCGTTCGCCGCCAGCGGCAGCTTGTACTCCACCGCGTCCTTCCCGTCCGTCCAGCCGACGGTGGCGATCTCCGGGCTCGTGAAGATGTTGGCCGCGATCTTGTTCATCGCGAACGGGATCACCGCGTCGCCCATCGCGTGGAACACCGCGGTGCGCCCGAGCATCGAGGCGACCGAGGCGAGCGGCATGAGGCTCGTGCAGTCGCCGACGGCGTAGACGTTCGGGATCGAGGTGCGCCCGACCCGGTTGACGAGGATGTGGCCGGACTCCGCCAGCTGCACGCCGGCGCTCTCGAGGCCGATGTCCTTCGTGTTCGGCGTGGAGCCGACCGCCATGAGGCAGTGCGAGCCCTCGACCGTCTCGCCGCCCGTGAGCGTGACGACGACGCCGTCGCCCGTGCTCTCGACGCTCTCGGCGCGCGACTTCGCGAGCAGGGTCATCCCGCCGCGCGTGAACACCTTCTCGAGGACGGCCGCGGCGTCCGGGTCCTCGCCGGGCAGGACCTGCTCGCGGCTCGAGACGAGCGTGACCTTCGCCCCGAGGTTCATGTACGCCGAGGCGAACTCGGCGCCCGTGACGCCCGATCCGACGACGATGAGGTGCTCGGGGACGGCCTCGAGGTCATAGACCTGCTTCCACGTCAGGATCCGCTTGCCGTCCGGCTTCGCCGAGGGAAGCTCCCTGGGTGAGGAGCCGACCGAGATGACGATCGTGTCGGCCTCGACGCGGTCGAAGTCGGTGCCGTTCGGCCCGGTCGAGATGACCACGGCGTTGTCGCCCTCCATGCGGCCGTGGCCGGAGACGACGTTCACGCCGGCATCGACGAGCTGCTCGCGCAGGTCCTCGGACTGCTGGCCCGCGAGCGCCATGATCCGCTTGTTGACGGCGTGGAGGTTGATCGCCGTCTCGGGCTTGAGGGGCGTGCCCCGCTCGCCGCGGGCGTAGAACTGGACGCCGAGGTCGCCGGCGTCGTTGATCGCCTGGGCCGCGTCGGAGGTGGCGATGAGGGTCTTCGACGGGACGACGTCGGTGAGCACCGCCGCGCCGCCGACGCCGGTGTTCTCCACGAGCGTCACCTCGGCGCCGAGCTGCGCCGCCGACAGCGCCGCCTCGTAGCCGCCGGGGCCGCCCCCGATGATCGCGATCCGCTGCTTGCGCTCGAAGTCAAACGTCATGCTCTCATCCTCTCACTCCGCCGCCCTCGCCCGAGCGTCCGGCGCCTCCCGCGCGGACCGTGCGGGCGCGAGCCGGGGACGGCGCCCGCGGTTAGTGTGGTCGCATGGTGCATCCGCTCGATCCGCCGGCCGATCCGTTCGCCGTCGCGCAGCAGGCCGCCGCCGACATCGCGAGGCTCACGGGAGTCGGCTCCCACGACATCGCCCTCACCCTCGGAAGCGGGTGGGGCCGCGCCGCCGAGCTCCTCGGCGAGACCGTCGCGACGATCCCCGCCGCCGAGGTCGTCGGCTTCTCCGCCCCGGCGCTCGACGGCCACGTCGGCACCCTGCGCAGCATCCGGATGGGCGACGGACGCCACGCGCTCGTGATCGGCGCGCGCACCCATCTCTACGAGGGGCACGGCGTCCGGCGGGTCGTGCACAGCGTGCGCACCGCGGCGGCGACCGGTGCGAGGACCATGGTGCTCACGAACGGAGCGGGCGGCATCCGCCCCGAGTGGTCACCAGGGCAGCCGGTCCTCCTCTCCGACCATCTCAACCTCACGGGCGCCTCCCCCCTGGAGGGGGCGACCTTCCTCGACATGACCGACCTGTACTCGGCGCGCCTGCGCGAGGTCGCCCGCTCGGTCGATCCCGACCTCGAGGACGGCGTGTACTGCCAGTTCCGCGGCCCCCAGTACGAGACGCCGGCTGAGGTGCGGATGGCGCGCGCCATCGGCGGCGACATCGTCGGGATGTCGACGGCGCTGGAGGCGATCGCCGCGCGCCAGAGCGGCATGGAGGTGCTCGGCCTCTCCCTCATCACGAACCTCGCCGCCGGCATCTCGCCGAACCCGCTGAGCCACGCGGAGGTCGTCGAGGCGGGGCGCGCCGCCGAGGGCCGGCTCTCCCGCCTCCTCGCCGACATCGCCGCGAGGCTGCCGTGAACCTGGCGGACGCGCTGCGCGCCGCGAGCGCATGGCGGGATCAGGACCCGGACGCGGGCACGCGCGCCGAGCTCGACGAGCTGATCCGGCGATCCGGCGACGACGACGCCGCGGCGGCCGAGATCGTCTCGCGCTTCTCCGGCCGCCTCCAGTTCGGCACGGCGGGGCTCCGCGGTGCGCTCGGCGCCGGGCCGCTGCGGATGAACCGCGTGCTCGTCGCGCAGGCCGCCGCCGGGCTCGCCGCCCACCTGCGCGAGGCCCTCCCCGATCGCACGCCTTCCGTGGTGATCGGCTACGACGCGCGCCCCCTGTCCGACGTGTTCGCGCACGAGAGCGCCGAGGTCGTCGCGGGCGCCGGCCTCCGCGTGACGCTGCTGCCGCGGACGGCCCCGACCCCGCTGCTCGCCTTCGCGGTGCGCCACCTCGACGCCGATGCCGGGGTGATGGTGACCGCCAGCCACAACCCACGCGGCGACAACGGCTACAAGGTGTACCTCGGTGGTGCCCACGAAGGCGCCCAGATCGTCCCGCCGATCGATCAGGCGATCGCCTCGCGCATCGCGCGGGCGGCGGAGGACCCGATCGACGCGCTCCCGCGCTCCGCGGCGTACGAGGTCGCGGGCGAGGAGGTCGCCGACGCGTACGCGGCGGCCACGGCGTCGGTCGCGCCCGCGCCGGACGGGGCGCGCGGCATGGTGTGGGCGTACACGGCGATGCACGGCGTCGGGTGGGAGACGTTCGCGCGCGTGCTCGAGCGCGCCGGCTACCCCCTGCCCGTCCTGGCCGAGGCGCAGATCTCCCCCGACGGCACGTTCCCGACGACCCCCTTCCCGAACCCCGAGGAGCCGGGCGCGATGGACCTCGTGTTCGCGGCGGCGGCCGATGCGGGCGCCGAGCTCGCCCTCGCGCACGACCCGGACGCGGACCGGCTCGCCGTCGGCGTCCCCGGCCCCGACGGGGTGTGGCGGCGCCTGACGGGCAACGAGGTCGGCCTCGTCCTCGGGCTGCGCGCCGCGCGCCGCGCGACGGGAGGGACGCTCGCGTGCTCGCTCGTGTCCTCCCCCGGCCTCGCCGAGATCGCCGCGCGGCACGGCCTCGACTCGGTCGAGACGCTCACGGGGTTCAAGTGGATCTCGCGCGCCCCCGATCTCGTGTACGGCTACGAGGAGGCGCTCGGCTACCTCGTCGATCCGGAGACGGTGCGCGACAAGGACGGCATCTCCGCCGCCGTCGCGGTGCTCGAGCTCGCGGCGGAGGCCAGGGCGTCCGGGCGGACGGTCGCGGATCTCGTGGACGAGGTCGCCTCGGAGATCGGCGTCTTCCGGGACGGGCAGATCGCGATCCGCGTCGACGACACGAGGGAGATCGCGCGCGCGATGGCCGCGCTGCGGGCCGAGCCTCCCTCGGCGTTCGGCGCGGTCGCCGTCGCGGAGGTCGACGACCTCCTCGTCGCACGCGGGGACGAGCCGACGGGGGACATCCTCCGCTTCCGACTCGCCGACGGCTCGCGCGTCATCTTCCGTCCGAGCGGCACGGAGCCGAAGCTCAAGGCCTATCTCGACGTGCGCGGCGACTCGGCGGCCGACGCGGCCGCGCGCCTGTCCGCGCTCGAGGCCGCGGTGCGCGCCGCCCTCTCCCCCCTCGCCTGACGACCCGCTCCGGTGCGAACGACCCGTTCCGGTGCGAGAAACTGCTCTCCGACGGGGTTCTGAGAGCAGTTTCCCGCACCGGAAGGGGTCGTCAGCGGTCGAAGCCCTCCGAGACGATGTCGATCAGCTCCTCGCGCTGCTCCACCGGGAGGAACGCGGCGGCCGCCGCGTTGAGCTGGAAGCGCTCCACGTCGGCCAGGCGGTACTCGAACGCCTCGGCCAGCTTCGACAGCTCGCGGGTGAGCGTCGTCCGGCTCACGAGGCGGTTGTCGGTGTTGACCGTGACGCAGAACCCCAGCTGGTAGAGCAGATCGAACGGGTGGTCCTCCATCTGAGCGCCCCAGCGGGCCACCGCTCCCGTCCCGAGGTTCGAGGTCGGCGCCACCTCCAGCGCGATCTCGCGATCGCGGACCCAGGAGGCCAGGTCGCCGAGCCGGACGCGCACCTCCTCGCCCTCCTCCGAGATCAGCTCGAGGTCCTCCGCGATCCGCACGCCGTGCCCGAGCCGCAGCGCGCGCCCGTCGAGGAGCGCGCCGCGGATGGACTCCGGTCCCGCCGCCTCGCCGGCGTGGATCGTGACGGGGAGGAACTCGCGCGCGAGGAGGTCGAGCGCGTCGCGATGCCGCGACGGCGGGAATCCGTCCTCCGGCCCGGCGAGGTCGAAGCCGACGACCCCGTCGTCGCGGAAGTCGATCGCGAGCTCCGCCACCTCCAGCGCGTCGTCGTGCTGCCGCAGCGCACTGAGGATCTGGCCGACGCGGATCGAGTGCCCCGCCTCCTCCGCGGCGTCCTCGCCCTGCTCGAGCCCGTCCTGCACCGCGTCGACGGCGTCGGACATCGTCATCCCGCCCGCCGTGTGCTGCTCAGGCGCCCAGCGCACCTCGCCGTAGACGACGCCGTCGTTCGCGAGGTCCTCGACGAGCTCGCGAGCCGCGCGCACGAGCGCCTCCGGCGTCTGGAGCACCGCTGTCGTCAGCTCGAAGGCGCGCAGGTACTCGGGCAGAGCCCCTGCGGCCCCCCGCTCCGCGAACCACTCGGCGAGTCCGCGGTCGTCGGTCGCCGGCAGCTCGAGCCCGGCATCGACCGCGAGCTCGCGCACGGTGCCGGCGCGCAGGCCGCCGTCGAGGTGGTCGTGCAGCGAGATCTTCGGCAGGCTCCGGATGGGGACGCCCTCGATCATCGGCTCGTGTCGAGCGCTCCTGCGGTTCGGCCGTGCCATGCGCTTCTCCCTGTCGGTCTCGGACGTGCTCACGCGGTGATGCGGTCGCGGACGAGGGCCACGGGCTCCACGGGCGCCTGACCAATCTGCCACGCTCCGTCGAGCGCGTCGAGCGCGCGGTCGAAGCGCGACGGATCGTCGGCATGGAGGGTGAACAGGGGGTCTCCTTCGCGCACCCTCTCGCCCGGCCGGCGATGCAGGTCGATCCCGGCCGCGTGGGCCACGGGATCCTCGGCGCGCGCCCTGCCAGCGCCGAGGCGCCAGGCGGCGATCCCGAACGCGAGGGCGTCCGCGCGCGTGAGGACGCCGGATCGGTCCGCGCGCACCGTGTGCGATTCGCGCGGCCCCGGGAGCGACGCGTCCGGGTCCCCGCCCTGCGCCGCGATCATCCGGCGCCAGACGTCCATCGCCCGCCCGTCGCGCAGCGCCGCGGCCGGGTCGGCGTCCGTCAGCCCTGCCGCATCGAGCATCTCCCGCGCGAGCGCGAGCGTCAGCTCCACGACGTCGTCCGGCCCACCGCCCGCCAGGACGTCGACGGCCTCCGCGACCTCGTTGGCGTTGCCGATCGCGCGGCCGAGCGGCGTGCTCATGTCGGTCACGAGCGCCGTCGTGCGCACGCCGGAGTCGGTCCCGAGGGCGACCATCGTCTCCGCCAGGGCCCTCGCCTGCTCGGGATCCCGCATGAACGCGCCGGATCCGACCTTCACGTCGAGGACGAGCGCGTCCGCCCCCTCGGCGATCTTCTTCGACATGATGCTCGACGCGATCAGCGGGATCGACTCGACCGTCCCGGTGACGTCGCGCAGGGCGTACAGGCGCCGATCCGCCGGGGCGAGCCCCGCGCCGGCCGCGCACACGACCGCTCCGACCTCGCCCAGCTGGGAGCGGATCCGCGCGTTCGTCAGCTCGGCGCGCCATCCGGGGATCGACTCGAGCTTGTCGAGGGTGCCTCCCGTGTGCCCGAGCCCGCGCCCCGACAGCTGCGGCACGGCCACCCCGAACGAGGCGACGAGCGGCGCGAGCGGCAGGGTGATCTTGTCGCCGACGCCGCCCGTCGAGTGCTTGTCGACCGTGGGGATCCCGAGCCCGCCGAGATCCATCCGCTCGCCGGAGTCGATCATGGCCTCCGTGAGCACGCGGATCTCCCGCCGCGACATCCCGTTGAGCACGGTCGCCATCGCGAATGCCGACATCTGGGCGTCCGTCGCATACCCGCGTGAGAATGCGTCGACGAGCCAGCGCAGCTCCGGCTCCGGGACCTCGCCGCCGTCGCGCTTGGCGCGGATCACGTCGACGGCATCGAACGGCTCTCCCATGTCAGGCCCCGCTTCCCGGCGTGCGCGCGTCGCGCGTCGGGCCGGCGTGCTCGAGGTCGCCCTTCCCGAACGCGTCGGGGAGGATCTCGCCGATCGTCCGCGGCCCGGCCGGCGTCTCGATGAGCATTCCCTCGGCGGCATGCTCGCTCAGCAGCTGCCGGCAGCGACCGCACGGCATGATGATGCGGTCGCTGCCGTCGACGCAGGCGAACGCGACGAGCCTGCCCCCGCCGGTGAGCGCGAGCTGCGAGACGAGCCCGCACTCGGCGCAGAGCCCGACGCCGTACGACGCGTTCTCGACGTTGCAGCCCCGCACGATCCGTCCGTCGTCGGCGATGGCCGCCGCGCCGACGGGGTACCCGGAGTACGGCGCGTACGCCGCCCTCCTGGCCTCGGAGGCCTCGCGGCGCAGCGCGTCCCAGTCGATGCCCATGACCCGCCCTACAGGACGGCGTCCCTTCCCTGCTGGTGGAGCGTGCCGACGACGCTCTTGACGCGCTGCGCGTGCGCGCTGTTCGTGACGAGGAGCGCGTCGTCGGTGTCGACGACGATGATGTCGTCGAGGCCGACGACCGCGATCACCCTGTCGGTCTGCGAGACGACGAAGCCGGTCGATTCGGCCTCGAGCACGTGGTCCTCCTTCGCCAGGATCGTCATCTCCTGCCTGCGCCCGTTCGAGACGAGGTTCCAGAGGCTCGCGAAGTCCCCCACGTCGTCCCAGTCGAACTGCCCGGGAACCACGGCGAGTCGGCCGTCCTCCGCCGCGGGCTCGGCGACCGCGTAGTCGATCGCGATCTTCTTCAGCTCCGGCCACACCCGCTCGACCACCTCGTCGCGGCGGGACTCGTCGTCCCAGGCGTCGGCGATCTCGGCGATCTGGTCGTGCAGCTCCGGCTCGTGACGGCGCAGCTCCGCGAGGAGCACGTCGGCGCGCGCGATGAACATCCCGGCGTTCCAGAGGAACGACCGGTCGGCGTAGTAGCTGCGCGCGGAGGCGAGGTCGGGCTTCTCGACGAAGCGCTCGACGACGGCCGCCATGGGGGCGTCCTCGATGTCGAGCTCCGCTCCGGTCTTGATGTAGCCGAATCCGACCGACGGCTCGGTCGGCTGGATCCCGATGGTGCAGATGTAGCCGTCGCGCGCGACCGCGACCGCCTGGCGCACGGCGAACTCGAACGCGCGCTGCCGCGTGATGACGTGATCCGCCGCGAACGAGCCGACGACGACGTCCGGCCGGCGCCGGGCCAGCACCGCCGCGACGAGGCAGATGGCGACGGCGGACTCCCGCGGATCCCGCTCGTGGAAGACGTTCTCCGGACGGACGTCCTGGAGGTTCTTCGCGACCGCGTCGCCGTGGGAGGCGCCCGTGATGACGGCGATCCGGTCCGGCCCCGTCAGGGGCAGCAGGCGATCCCACGTGCTGCGCAGGAGCGAGACGCCGGAGCCCGTCAGGTCGTGCAGGAACTTCGGAGCGTCGGCCCGCGAGAGAGGCCACAGCCGCGATCCGACGCCCCCGGCGGGGATCACGGCGAAGAAGTCCTCGATACCGGAAGTCATGGACCCAGGCTATCGGCGCACGGCCCTCAGAACGGTGCTCCGCGGCCGATCAGAGCACCCCGACGCGATTTCTCTCGACGTCAAGATACTTAGGGTGTCCTTCGTCGCCGAAAATCTCGCCCGGGAATAGGATGAGGACCATCGACGTGGCGGTCTGACGAGCACGTCGACCCTCTCGCATCGACTAGGAGGCAGTCTCGTGTCCACCACCACACGACAGACGCTGTCCGTGTCGGACACCACCTCGAAGACGCCGCGCGGAACGCTCTACCGCGGCCGTGAAGGAATGTGGTCGTGGGTGCTGCATCGCATCACCGGCGTCGCGATCTTCTTCTTCCTCCTGGTGCACGTTCTCGACACCGCGCTCATCCGTGTCTCCCCCGAGGCATACGACGCCGTCATCGGCACCTACCAGAACGAGATCATGGGGCTCGGCGAGACGGCCCTCGTCGGCGCGATCGCCTACCACGCGTTCAACGGTCTGCGGATCATCCTCATCGACTTCTGGTCGAAGGGCGCCCGCTACCACCGCTACCTCTTCTGGGGCGTGCTTGGGCTCTGGGTCGTCGTCATGGCCGGCTTCACGCCCCGCCACCTCATGAACGTCTTCGGAGGGGGGCACTGATGACCGCAGACACCCTCGCCGCCCCTCGCTCGGCGCGCAACCGCGGCTCCAACTGGGAGAAGTGGGGCTGGCTGTACATGCGCGTCTCCGGCGTGCTGCTCATCGTCCTGATCTTCGGGCACCTGATCTCGAACCTGATCATCCCCGAGGGCGGCGTCCACGCGCTCAACTTCGCCTTCGTCGCCGGCAAGCTCGCCTCGCCGTTCTGGCAGATCTGGGACGTCCTGATGCTGTGGCTCGCCTTCATCCACGGCGCGAACGGCATGCGCACGATCGTGAACGACTACGTCCAGCGCAAGGCGCTTCGCACGTCGCTCGTCACCGCGATCTGGGTGGCCGCCGGCCTGCTCATCATCCTCGGCACGCTCGTCGTGTTCACCTTCGACCCGTGCCTCGGCGTGACCTCGGACAGCGTCCTCTGGGACGCCTGCCAGGCCGCGTGACGCACAAGACGGTAGGGGCATCAACCACGTGACTACACAGCATCCCGACGCCGAGTACCGCGACGGCGTCTACTACCACCAGTACGACGTCGTGATCGTCGGCGCCGGCGGCGCCGGCATGCGCGCGGCGATCGAGGCGGGGCCGGAGGCCAGGACCGCCGTCGTGACGAAGCTCTACCCGACGCGGTCCCACACGGGCGCGGCACAGGGTGGGATGGCCGCGGCGCTCGCCAACGTCGAAGAGGACTCGTGGGAGTGGCACACCTTCGACACCGTCAAGGGCGGCGACTACCTCGTCGACCAGGATGCGGCGGAGATCCTCGCGAAGGAGGCCATCGACGCGGTCATCGACCTCGAGAACATGGGCCTGCCCTTCAACCGCACGCCGGACGGCAAGATCGACCAGCGCCGCTTCGGGGGCCACACGCGCGAGCACGGCAAGTCCGCGGTGCGCCGAGCCTGCTATGCGGCCGACCGCACCGGCCACATGATCCTGCAGACGCTGTTCCAGAACTGCGTCAAGCTCGGCATCGAGTTCTACAACGAGTACTACGCGCTCGACCTGCTCACCGTGAAGCAGGACGACGGCACGACCAGGGTCGCGGGGATCGTCGCCTACGAGCTCTCCACGGGCGACCTCCACGTCTTCCAGGCCAAGTCGGTCGTCTTCGCCACCGGCGGCTTCGGGAAGATGTTCAAGACGACCTCGAACGCCCACACGCTCACGGGCGACGGCGTCGGGATCGTCTGGCGCAAGGGCC
>JBQDDT010000009.1:0-4516 GCA_052092505.1 Microbacterium sp.
CTGACGCGACGGATGCGGATGCGACCGATGCGGATGCGACCGACGCTGACGCGACGGATGCGGATGCGACCGACGCCGATGCGACCGACGCCGATGGTGGCGATGCTGACGGTGCGGCCGATGGCGCCGACGCGGACGCTGACGCGACCGACGGCGAGGTTGAAGCCGGTGAGCTGGGCATCATCGTCGAAGAGCCCGTGCTCGAGGTCGGTCAGGTCCAGACGGTGATCGGCACCGGTTTCGACGAGGGTGAGACGGTGGCGGGGACGATGTTCTCCGACCCGGCCGACCTCGGGACGCAGGTTGCCGACAGCGACGGCGAGGTGACGTTCACCTGGACGATCGCGGATGGCACCGATCTCGGCGCTCACTCGGTCACGCTTGAGGGGACGGACTCCGGTTCGGTCAGCGGCGACTTCCGGGTTGTCGCGGCCGGTGCGGCCGGGGGCGCAGGTGGCAGCATGCTGCCCGCCACCGGTGTCGACACCGGGTGGGCCGTGCCCGCCGGGTTCGCGCTGCTCCTGCTCGGCATCGCCGGGTACCTGCTCAGTCGTCGGAAGATGACTGCCTGACCGGCAACCGCAACACGGTGATGGAGGTGGCCCCTTGGGGGTCACCTCCATCACCTGCTGTACGACCTCGATGAACGATGGAAGGCTCCCGTGAGCGAAAGACCAGAACGGCGGCGTTCGAGCGGATCGGCGCGTGTGACGGGCATCATCGCAACGATCGTTGTGGCGATCGTGATGGTGGGAACGGCGTTCGTGCTCGCTCCCGCAGGAACTCCGTTGCGCAGCGAGGTGCGTGCCGTGGCGGTGCCCTACTTCGGCCAGACGTGGCGGGTCTTCGCGCCCGGGATCCTCAAGACCAACCGGACATTGGAGGTGCGAGCGCAGTGGCGCGAAGACGGGGAACTGGTCACGTCAGGCTGGGTGTCGCTCACGGCGATCGAACAATCCGGCGTCCCGGGCAATCTCGCGCCCTCCAACATCCGCAAGAGCACCTGGAACGCATCCGGCACCTACCTCAAGCGGTACAACGCCCTCGATGATGACCAGCGCGTGCGCGTGCGCGACACCTTCATCGAGCGGGACGGTGATGAGTTCCATGCGATACCGGTCGAGGAACTCGTCGCGGACCTGGGGGAAGGCGATGCCGATGTGATCCGATTCCTCCGCATGGACTACATGCTCATGCGTCTGACGACGCTCTACGCGACGGCCGGATTCGGCCAGGACATCGAGCGGGTGCAGTGGCGTGTCGCGACCGAGCGTCCGAACGACTTCACCCATCGGTTCGATGAGGAGCGCCAGTTCGAGCCGAACGTGGTCACCTTCGGATGGCGGCAGACCACCATGTCGGCGGAGCCAGAGGTCGTCCGCGAGTATCGCGCCGTCGTCGAGCGGTTCGGAGCGACGGCGGCGTTCGAGGAGGCAGCGGATGTCGCCGAGTAAGCTTCTCGATCGCTGGCTGGCGTGGCTCACGACCGCGCCACACAATCTGCGCAGCTTCTCGATGCTGCGCATCCTCTACGGGATCGGGCTGCTTTCGATGCTCGTGCCGAGCATCCCCGAACGCTCCATGCTCTGGGGCGCTGCGTCATTCTGGGTCGATCCGGAGGCGAAGCGGCGCGGGTTCATCACGTTCGACCTGCTCATGACCAAGAGCGATCCGCTGCTGTTCGACATCGCATTCTTCGGCCTGATCACGCTGGTCATCCTCTTCACCGTCGGCCTGCGCACGCGGCTCGTCACGGTCCTGATGCTCGTCCTGCTCGTCTCCCTTCAGTCGAACAACGGATACGTGCTCAACGGGGGCGACACGCTCTACCGCATCACGCTCCTGTTCCTCGTCTTCGCCGAACTCGGCGAGCACTACTCCGTGGACGCGTGGTTGCGACGGCGTCGGCGCGGGGGCCGCTCGCGGCGACGGATCATCCCGCTCCACGTGCGAAGCGCCGCCCACAACGCAGCCCTCGTGCTGTGCTGCTTCCAGATCATCGTCGTATATACGGTCTCGGGAATATGGAAGCTCACCGGCGACGACTGGCCCGATGGCACGGCGCTGTTCTACTCCCTGCGCATCGACGCGTTCATGGCGTACCCGCTCGTCAACGAGCTCCTGTGGCAGTCGTCGCTGCTCATCTACGTCGCGACGTTCATCGCCCTGTGGGCGCAGACCCTGTTCCCCCTGGCGCTGCTGTGGCGCCCCACGCGGATCGCCGTGCTCGTCACGCTCATGTTCATGCATCTCGGCATCGCCGTGCTGCTCGGGCTCTGGCCGTTCTCGTTGGCGATGATCGCGCTCGACATGCTGTTCATCCGCGACGGATCGTGGGAGCGGGTGCACGCGTTCGTCCGCTCGAGCCGCCTCTGGCAGCGAGGGCGTGCCGGATTGTCGGCGCTCTCGCCGCGTCCGCGACGCCGCACGACCCGCTGAGCCCCGCGGAGCGCAGGCAGAGGCGTCCGCTCCGCGGGTCCGGGCCGGCGCGACCGCTCACCCCCTGTCGCCGGGAGGATCGGCGGAGTACGGTCGGCACCGGCGCAAGCCTGTCGGATCGGTGTGGCGGAGTCGGCACACGCACGATGCGGCAGTGGGATCGGACGGCCGACTCTGGGGGAGAGGTGCGGAATGTCTGGGCAGGAGCAGAAGCGCGCGCGAGGATCGCGCGGAATCGGGCGGCGGGTCATCGCTCCGCTCGCGATCGGGGTCCTCGCGGCCGCCGGGTCGATCGGCGCGTCGCCGGCGAGCGCCGCGGAGCCGGCCGACGCGGAGGCCCTCGGGCAGGTTCTCGACTCGAGCCTGCTGACGGGCGAGCTCGGCGACGCGACCGAGGCGCACGCGGTGAGCCCGGGCGGGCCGGCCGAGGACCGGACGCCGCTGGATCTCGGCGCCATCGACATCGGCGAGGTCGATACGGGCGACGGCAGCACGGCGCCTCTCGTCAGCGCGCCGGGCGACGGCGGCCTCATCGAGCTCGGCGAGCTCGGAGCCCAGAGCGCGTACGCATCGACGCCGTCGGCGCACGAGGCGACAGCGAGCGCCGGGATCATCGACGAGGACGGCGGCATCGACGTCAGCCCGACGCACCCCGGCGGCTACGAGAGCACGTCCGTCGATCTGGTCCCCGCCCTCGACCAGGCCGGCCTCGATGTCGTGGCAGAGGGCATCGCCGACGACATCGCGCTCGAGATCGGCGCCGCAGCCTCCACGGCGACCGCGGACGGGGCGGACGTCACGAGCGACATCTCGCTGACCGATGCGCGGCTGCGTCTGAGGACCCCGCTGCTCGACGGCATCGCCGACCGGCTCGACGCGGCGCTGGAGGGCGTCGCGCCGCAGGTGGACGAGGCCCTCGCGCCGGACGGATCCGTGGGATCCCTTCTGGCCGATCGGGACTTCGACGTCGAGGTCAACGAGATCTGGGCCGTCCCGATCACGGGGACGATCGAGGCCGACCCCGCCGACGCGGTCCTCGACGGCGTGAGGGACGAGATCCTCTCCGAGCCGCTCACATCGCCGGGTGGCGTCGTGTCGATCGACCTGGCCGCGGGGACGGTCGACGTCGACCTCGGCAAGGCGATTCCGGCCGGTTCGGTGGACTCGGCGGGTGCGAACACCGAGGTCATCGACCCGGAGAGCGCGCTCCCCGAGGTCTCCGACGCGCTCGTCAGCGCCCTCGACTCCCTCGGGGACCGGGCGTCCGAGGTCGTCGCCGACGCGCTCGCCGAGATCCCGCTGACGCTCACGTTCGACACGTCGATCAGCTACATCGGCAACACCGCCCGCGCCGACGTGACCATCGAGACCACCTTCGGGCAGCTGGCCGAGCGGGGAGAGCTCGGAGACTCCCAGGCGCGCATCGTGGAGACGGGCGGCGACCTGGACTACATCCTGAGCTTCCACGACCTCTCTCCGCAGAGCTTCGCGAGCCTGCTCCGAGATCCGCTGCTCTCGGCCGTCCGCGACGTGACGGCGTCGCCGGTGCAGAGCGCGATGGCGCACGCCGGCGAGGAGTTCGACCCGGTCGTGTCCGACCTCGTGGACGAGGTCTCCGGCGGGCTGGCGCCGCTCGTCGACGCGCTCCCGGACGCCGCGTCGCTGACGGTGAACGCCCAGTCCGACGACGACGGGTCGTTCACGGTGTCGGCTGCGAGCCTCGCCTTGGTGGGAGGCTCCCTCGCCGAGATCGACTTCGCCTCGTCGACGGTCCGCGCCACGGCCGGGGAGGAGTAGGACGCATCGCGGTGGATCCCCGGGTGACGCGCCTTCGTCCGCGGGGCGATCGAGGGCGCGGTGAAGTAGGGCCTCCGGCTCGCCTCGCCGTCTCGCGGCGAAGCGAGCTCGGGCTCCTCCTCCCGGTGTGGTGGCCTCTCGCATGGGTCGCCACGAAACGCTGGTTCGTCCGAGTACGGGCGCGTTCTCTGGCGACCTTCGTTGTCGCGGCGGGCGCGAGCATCCCGGGCGGAGCGGCTCGCCGTCGCGGCTCAGACACCGAGGTAGATCGGAAGAGCGT